>JAZQUX010000045.1:0-4502 GCA_045631585.1 Eubacteriales bacterium
CTTGCAAACGCAAAAGCTGAAACTGCACATCTTCGCGAAAAAATGAGTGAAGCGACAGCGAAACGGTTTTCGCGCTCGGGGGTTCTAAGGGGCTTGCCCCTTAGTCCGTTTTCTTGGTTCGTTCTTTGTCGGATGACAAAGAATGAACACAAACCGCACAGTGTGAGCGTGGTTAGAAGAAGTTGTAAAAATTTTAGCCACACCCCCTTTTTCCCCTTGCAATTTCCCTAATTATATGTTATTATAAAGTAAGTATGCTCTCCGAAGGGCTCTTTTTTGTGTCCATCGGTCATAAATATAAAAACCGCCGCCTCGTAGAACAACGTAGGTAGGCCTTGGAGGAACGCTTGAAAGAATTTGTTACTCTGCGCTCCGGCGCCAAAATTCCCCGCATCAAAAAGAAAGATGCCGATTCCCAAAAATACATCACCCGCAGCGTCCTGATGCAAATGCATCTGTCTCCCAAGGGCGATCCCGTCGCCTTTGACCGCAACGAGGACGGTACCATCCTCTATTATTTCGACCCCACCCGCGTCACCGAGACGCCTCCCGAATTGTGGTACAGAGATCGCAGCGAGGAGTTTGAAGCCAATCCCGACGCCGCCGCGTCCGAAAAACCCCGCGAGGACCGTCAGGACGAGGAAATGACACTCGAATCGGGCACCGTCATTTACCGCATGAGCACCCGCCGCGCCGCTTCTTACGGTTATTACACCAAAGAGCGCCTGTCCCAGATGATGTATGAGACGGTCGAAGAGCCGGTGGCCTTCAGCCGCAAAAATGATAAGTCCGTCATCTATTTCTACGACAAGAGAACGGCCAACCGCCTGCCTCTGGTCTGCGTCCGTTGCGGCAAGGACGTTCGCTATCGCCGCAAATTGTGCAAGGAATGCTATGAGCAGGATTTGGCCGAGCGCCGCGCCGAGGGCGATGCCCATCGCTCCGCGTATTACGCGATGGATCCCGCCCGCGTTCTGTTCTTCGACTTGGAACTGACGGGCGTGTACAACCACGACGAGATCATTTCCATTTCCATCGTGGACGGAAACGAGCAGCTGATCATGGACACGCTGGTCAAGCCCGTTCACACCAAGCGTTGGAAACGCACCGAAAAAATCCACGGCATCACCCCCGCCATGGTGCAGGATGCCCCTACGCTGGCCGAGCTGACCCCCCGCATCAAAGAGCTGTTCGAGGGCTGTGACAATCTGATTGCTTACGGCGTTTCCACCGACTACAGCCACATCAAAAAGATCTACGCCACCGAAAAAGAACAACTGGCTCTGCACGACAAGGTTCGCTGCTGTGCCAATGAGTTCGTCCGCTTCACCCACGAGCATCGTCCCGACGTACGCCATGCTGCGCTGGTCGATGCCATGGAGTGCTTCGGCGTCGGCTGGGACGGCATACCCCACTCCTCTGTGGCGGACACCTTCGCTTGCTGCCGCGTTTGGCACAAGCTGTTCCCTCGATACTACGAGGGCGAGCAGGAGGCGTCGCTGGACGTTCCCACCTACGAAGTTCACCACCACGACAAGGCCGGCAACATCATTCCCGAAGAAGACGAAGTGGTTTTGGATGCCGCTGAGCTGACGGAGGCAGAGGACTCTGCCGAAGAGCTGACCGTCTGATCAACAAGGAGGATTCCTATGTCATTTTTGGATAAATTATTTGGCTTTGACCGTCCGTCTCAGCCCAACGATTCCGTCACCGCGTTGCTTACCACCGTTCACGGCAACGAAGAGCTGGCCGCAGTGGAATCGCTTTTGCGCTCCGCGGACATTCCGTACCGCACGATGGACCGCGGTGCCGGCGGCGTTGTCCGCGTGATTTCGGGCTACACCATGTACGGCACGGACATCTTCGTCCGCCCCGAGGACATCGAGACCGCCCGCGAGCTTCTGACCCCCGTCGAGATCGACGAGGAGGCCGCAGACGAAGAAACCGAGGCGTAAATCATGAAAGAAATTCTGCTTTGTAAATACGGCGAGATTCTGCTCAAGGGCGCCAATAAGCGCTATTTTGAGGACACGCTCGCCAGAGAATTGCGTATCCGCGCCCGTTGCTACGGTCATTTTGACGTTTATCGCGCGCAGAGCACGCTGTACGTCGAGCCGAGAGACGAAGATGCTGATGTAGACGGTATGTTCGAGGCCGCACGCAAGGTGTTCGGCATCGTATCGGTGGGACGAAGCGCCATGTGCGAAAAGAACATGGACGCCATTTGTGAATTGGCCAAGACCTATCTACCCGACAAGCTGGCCGGCAAGCGCACCTTCAAGGTCGAGGGACGCCGTTCGGACAAGTCCTTCCCGCTTGGCTCGATTGAAATTTCCCGCGAGGTTGGCGGCGCGATTTTGTCCGTCTGCCCCTGGCTCAAGGTTGACGTGCACAACCCCGATGTTGTCGTGCGTGTGGAAATTCGTGAGCTTGGTGCCTACGTTCACGCCGGACAAATGAAGGGTGCAGGCGGTATTCCCGTCGGCACGGGCGGCAAGGGAATGCTCCTTTTGTCGGGCGGCATCGATTCGCCCGTCGCAGGCTACATGATGGCCAAGCGCGGCATGAAGCTGGAGGCCGTTTATTTTGAGTCCTTCCCCTACACCAGTGAGCAGGCAAGGGAAAAAGTCATGGAACTGGCTCGTCTGGTGGCAGTTTACTCCGGTCCCATTGACTTGCACGTCATCTCCCTGACCGAAATTCAGGAGGCGCTGGTCAAGACCTGCGAGGAGGATTATTTCACCCTGCTGCTTCGCCGCTACATGATGGCCATCGCTGACAAGCTGGCGGACAAGTACGGCTGTCAGGCGCTGATCACAGGTGAATCGCTCGGTCAGGTGGCATCGCAGACGCCCATGGCTCTGCACGTGACCAACATTCTGGCCAATCGCCCGGTCTTCCGTCCCTGTATCGGTATGGACAAGGAGGAGATCGTTCAGATCGCCTATAAGATCAATACATTTGAAACCTCCATTCTTCCCTACGAGGACTGCTGTACCGTCTTTACGCCCAAGCATCCCCGCACCAAGCCCGAGCTCGCCAAGGTCGAAGCACAGGAGAGAAAGCTGGATTTCGACGCTTACGTCGAGCGCGCGCTGGAGTCGATTCAGACCTATCGGATTGTGGCGCAGTATTGATAATTTTATTGCGGATTTTTATTGTCATAGCGCTCGTCTTATCATAGAACTTGCCGTAAAAGCCCTCTCACCCGCTATCGCGGGAGCTCTCCCAAAGGGAGAGCCTTTGGATGTGCGTACCCTAAAGGTGAAACTGGCAATAAAACAAGATTTTAATAAAATAGGGAGAGTATATGAAAAGAATCATACGGAGGGTTTTCCTTTCTTTGTCTGCGGCAGCTTTCCTTTTAACACTATCAGCACCTATAATCAGCAGCCGTATGCAGGGTTATTACAAGGGACTCATTGACACTATGCCTGAAAATACACAAGTACTGTTAGAAAAAAAGCAAACTTGGGCAGCGTTTGGTGAAACTAAAATTTTTATCACATCATTTCTAATTTTCCTTTCTCTACTTGTCATTTCAGAGCTGATTATATGGATGAAAAACAGAAGATCGTCATTGAAGTCAACTATGACAAAATAAGCTGATTAAAAAAATCGATTTGTTGAATAAAACGAACCCCGACAGTCCGTTGAAAATCTGTCGGGGTTCGTTATTTCGATAAATTGGAATTTGACAATCAAAGGGTTATCCAATATCGTCTCAGCAAATGTTCCCCCTCAACATCATTGTAGGCTTCTATGGTATCTTTCCAGATACCACCCAATGCTTCACATACATGAATGGAGGCTTTGTTTTCGTCGTTGATTGTCAGCAACACTTTTTCCATTCCATGCTGCTTTGCGAGTTCCAATCCAAGGCGAAGAATCGCTTTTCCATACCCTTTTCCTTGCTCTGACACTCTTACTGCATAACCAATACTTCCTATATCTAACATTACCTTTTCGGGGAATTCCGTTCTAAGTTGGAATTCTTCAACAAATTCCCCATCGTCAATTGCCCAATAATGATAACCGACGGGTTGTCCTTCTACCAATCCCTGCTCTTTCTTGTCGTACCACGTCTTGGTACGGAAGAACCATTCATCATCGATATTCTTATGGTTGGCAGGTCAGAAATAAATGACATGGATATAACTACCGAACCATCAAAATCTCGCCCTCAGGCAGCCGTTACTCCCGGATACAATTTCATGAAATAAAGAAGAAAACCTAATTTGACTTTACATCAAATTAGGTTTCTTCTGGTCCGGGCGACAGGATTCGAACCTGCGGCATCTAGCTCCCAAAGCTAGCGCTCTACCAAACTGAGCTACGCCCGGATACGAGTGACATTATACAGGATAACCGCCTAAATTGCAACCCAAACTTTTGTCGGAATCTGCCAGCGCAGCCGGCATCACAAACATTCAACTCTGTGGTTTGTGTTTACAAATTATTTATTGCAATTTGGCTCACTTTCCCGTATAATTTAAGTAAAA
>JAZQUX010000046.1:0-4027 GCA_045631585.1 Eubacteriales bacterium
GGGACTTTGAAAAAACCCCCCTGCTTCTTTTGCATACCGAAAAAACCGCACACCCGTACGGATGTGCGGTTTTCCTGAATCCGTAACAACGGATTCTGTTACCATAAAGACACGCCGGTCAAGTAGCATCCGCGCGGATGCGTGGAAATTACTTAATTTCGACGGTAGCGCCAGCCTCTGCGAGGGTAGCCTTGATCTTTTCAGCCTCTTCCTTGGGAACGCCTTCCTTCAGGGTCTTAGGAGCACCCTCAACCAGATCCTTAGCGTCCTTCAGACCCAGACCGGTCAGCTCGCGGACAACCTTGATAACGCCCAGCTTGTTGGAACCGAAGGAAGCCAGGATAACGTCGAACTCGGTCTTCTCTTCAGCAGCGGCAGCAGGAGCAGCAGCAACAGCAACACCAACGGGTGCAGCAGCGGATACGCCAAACTCTTCCTCAACAGCCTTAACCAGGTCAGCCAGCTCGAGGATCGTCAGGGACTTAATTTCTTCAAGAATGTTATTGATCTTTTCCATTTTCGTAAACCTCCCGAAATATCAGATAGTTTTGATTTTTTTGTGCGGTCATTACCGCTTTGCGGTATCGTACCGCGGGGAATTTAGTTACGCGATTAAAGTTATGCAACCTGCGGGGCGATTAAGCCTCGGCAGGAGCAGCCTCTGCGGGTGCTTCTTCTGCAGGAGCAGCTTCGCCGTTTTTGTCGACGATAGCCTGCAGAGCATAAGCAAAACCGTACAGAGGAGAACGGATACTGCCAAGGAACTTTGCGATGAGCACTTCCTTGGAAGGAATCTCCGCCAGAGCCAGAACCGTCTTTTCATCAACGACCTTGCCTTCCAGGTAACCTGCGACAATCTTAAAGCTTTCAATCTTGTCAGCATAGCCCTTCAGGATCTTAGCGGGCGCGATGGGGTCCTCACCTGCGATGGCAAGAGCAGTCATACCGTTGAGGTAGGGCTTCATGTCAGCCAAATTGTTCATTTCGCAAGCTCTGCCCGTCATCGTGTTCTTCATGACGACGTACTTGATGCCTGCTTCACGAAGCTCTTTACGCATCTTAGTGTCATTCTCCACGGTGATACCCTGATAGTTTACCAGGACACCAGCGGGCGAATTTTTGATAGCTTCAGCCAGATCAGCGACGATCTGCTTCTTCTGTTCGAGAATCTTATTGCTGGGCATTCGGTTTCACCTCCCATTGTGAACTGAAAACAGTCACCCGCTCTTGCGGGCAACAAAAAAATCTTTCTCCGTCAGTGCCGAAGCTCTGCGCAAAGAAAGATCCATAATGCGGGCATGCCGCTATTATACTGATTCTTCCTCGGCAGGAGAGCTTGTGGCTTTTACGGAAACCTGCTGTCTTCGGATAACAGAGGTATTATAGCCGACTCTCCTGCATTTGTCAAGGGGTTTTTGAAAAAAAGTTGAAAAAAAGTGAAGATAATTCAAAAACCAATCATTCGTTCGGAATTTCGTTGTTTTTGATCACGCGGTGTGCGGCTCCAAGGAGGCGTTCGCGTAGCCAATCTGGCTCGATCAGCTTGACGTCGGCGTCGGCCGTCAAGAGGGCGGCGAGGAAGTGATCGATGTGATGAAATTCGCAAGCGTAGCAATTCTCGCCCTTGCGGGATACAATATAGTTGCTCAGCTCCAGAGCGGTCAGCTTGTCTGTTAGCTCTACCGTGGCGGTGTAAGCCAACTGCATTTGTATCACGCCGGTTTCGGCACCGAACAGGGACAGCTCGTCTCCGCTGGAGATCGGGGTGCCGTAGCTCTGGTCGTTGTCCGACGTAATGACGATGGGCAGAGAGAAGGCTTCCGTGTAGCGATAGCCTCTGTGGTCGGGACAGTATTCCAAAGGAGCTCCCAGCTTGCGAAGTAAAAAGTCAACGTCACGTTGTGCTTGGCGATGAGAGATGTGGAAGCGTTCGGATAGGCGCATGGCATTCGGATAGGCCAGATCCATGACCTTTTTGTGGAACCATTGAATGCGCAGATGGGCGCTCTGAAGCGAGTTTGCCATGATCAGTTCTCCTCGTTTGTGATGGTGTCGGAGTTTTCGGGAGCGGGGGAGTCCTCTTTGGGATGTTTTTTGCGCGGGATGATTTCAATCTCACACGGGTAGAGCAGGCGGGCAGCGGCATAAAGGCCGAGGGTGAGGATGGGGACGGTGTGGATGAGATATTCTGTCTCCATGGCGCCGGTTGCAACGGCCAAGATTAGCATGGGAATGCCGCACGTCAAACCAAAGAGAGCGGTAAGGGCGGTACACACGGTGGAGTACAAGGGGCGAGCTTTGCCGCCGAGCGAGAGCAGCTCATCGCACAGCATCAGCAAAACGCAAACGGTGGCGGCTTGGTTCATGAGCTTGATCGGGCTGTTCATGGGGACGGTCCAGTCGAAATACTCGCTGACCAGCGCAAACACCAAATACAAATGAGGCCCTAAACCGAGCAAGCGGACGTTTTCCTTCTTGGGATGGGAAAAATAGACAATAGCGAGCAACGCCCCGATGCACTTGGACAGAGAACGGGAGTTCGTCAAGTTGCCCGAGAGAATTTCCCAAACGAGGACGGTGACAAAGGTTGCGGCAACGGCGAGTGAACAAAGATAGGTCGGCATACCGGGGGAACCGGGCGTGGGGGCGAAGCCGCGTAATTGCTGCTTCGTCGCTTTGCCGGCAACGGCGATATACCCAACGGCGCACGCAAAGCCGAGGACAATCAGTATATATAATAATGTAGAAAGTATCCCGCCGGCGTGATAGCCTAACGTATAGTCAAAGGTGAAACACAATATCGCCGTGCGAACGGCAAGTGTGATGGCTGTCAGCCCGAGCGTCGCAAAAGTAAAGGCGCGGTAAAGCTTACGTGAATCGTTCATCTGTGTGATCCTTGAAATCCATTAAAATTTACATTCTTATTATACTGCCACAATATGAATAAAAAATGAACAAAGCGAGCTAAAAGCCAAAAAAATCAAAAAAAGCGGAACAAAATGGGGCGCAATAGCGCATTTTTGTCTAAAGGTAACAAAAAATAACGTTCAGCAAGGGCGCGCGGGGATAATATACGGCCCAAAATGCCGTCTGTTCAAGCGAAAAATGTGGCAGAAAACGAGAAAGTTGCCCGTTTTTGTGCAACATTGCCATATATGGCGCCTCAATTTTGCAAAAGTTCGTTTGGAATGATGTGTAAAAAAATGTAGCAAAGGTATTGCTTTTTTCTAGGTTTTCGTGTATAATTGTAGGGCTTGATATGCGTTGAAGCGGGAGGTTGCCACGCGAGCGTGGGTAATTTCCGTGGAGTATGTCCGTTGATCGGGCGCAAATTTGAGCAAACACGCAAAAACGGCGATCTCGTTACTTTCGCCGGTGTGTCTTTCCCCAGTTTCGGAAAATAGCACAGATGCCATGTGCCGGTTTCCGTTTTTAAAAGGAGAGATATGAAACACACGGCGCGGTGTTTGCAAAAATGCCCCATTCTAACAAACGCGATCTCGCTCCGTTCGCCAACATCTTATTATATAAGAGTGGCTGCGAGATCGGGCAAATCTGAAAAGGAGGCAAAAAACATGGCAGTAAAAGAAAAAATCAGAGTCAGACTCAAGAGCTATGACCACAAGCTGATCGACACCGCAGCCGAGAAGATCGTGGACGTTGCAAAGAGAAACGGCACTGAGGTTTCCGGTCCTATCCCGCTCCCCACTGACAGAGAGATCGTTACGATCCTGCGCGCAGTGCACAAGTACAAGGATAGCCGCGAACAGTTCGAAATGCGCACCCACAAGAGACTGATTGATCTGATCAAGCCGTCTCAGAAGACCATTGACGCTCTGATGAGCGTTGAACTTCCCGCGGGCGTTGAAATCGAAATCAAGCTTTAATCAAGCAAGTTTGAATCGATACCACACCCACGGTACAAAGAAAACAGCCGAGTGAGCGGTCGGCATACCGCGAGCGATCGGTAACTTTGTGAATCATGTTGGCACCAATACGCAAGGGCGCACGTGTCAACCAATAATTT
>JAZQUX010000047.1:0-2424 GCA_045631585.1 Eubacteriales bacterium
GCAGAAAGATCTTCAAAAAGAAATATCGGGATGTCCCCGAAAACATTTGGGAAGACAAGCAGTGATTGCGGTTTCCCTTTCATAGACAACAAGCATCCGCCCACGTTTTGTGAGCGGATGCTTGTTTGCTTATATCTCTTCAATTTTGATCAGATTGGTATTACCTGAGCTGCCTGTAATGGCACCGCCCGTGATAACAATGCGATCATTCGGCTGCAAAGACAGCATCTTAACTGCAATCTTCTTAGCTGTGTAAAACAGCACATCTGTCGAGGTGAACGTCTCGCACATCGCAGGAATGACGCCCCAAGACAGAGCCAGCTTGCGCCACGTGCGCTCATTGGTTGTCAGGCCAATGATGGGCACAGGAGAGCGAAAACGGGAGACCATTCGAGCAGTTTTACCCGAAAGCGAGCAGGCAACGATGGCTTTCGCCTCGATATCAATCGCCATACCGCAGGTCGAGTGAGAAATCGCGTCAACCATACTGCGAATATGAAATTCTGCTCTGTAAAAGCGCTTTTTGTAATTGGTATTGGCCTCGGTGGTCTCGGCGATCTTCGCCATCGTTGCCACCGCCTGAACGGGATATTTTCCTGCGGCCGTTTCGCCCGAGAGCATAATCGCGCTGGTGCCGTCGTACACCGCGTTGGCAATGTCCGAGATTTCGGCACGCGTCGGGCGAGGATTTGAAATCATCGACTCCAACATTTCAGTTGCTGTAATCACGCGCTTGCCGAGCAGACGGCACTTGGTAATCAGCTTTTTCTGAATCGAGGGCAGATTTTCAAACGGAATCTCAACACCCATATCACCACGAGCGACCATGATGCCATCACAGCACTCGCAAATTTCCTCGATATTATCAACACCCGACTGATTTTCAATCTTGGCAATCAGTTCAATATCGTCGGCACCCAGTTCTTTCAAATAGTTGTGCACGTCAATCAAATCCTGACGGGTGGAGACAAAGGAGCAAGCGATATAGTCCACGCCGTTCTCTACGCCAAAGCGAATATCGTTCTTGTCCTGTTCGGACAGATAGGGTTGCTTCATCACCTTGCCGGGGAAGCTCATGCTCTTACGGTCGGACAGTACGCCGCCGATCATGACCTTACACTCAATATGACAGCCCTCAATCTTTACCACCTCAAAGCAAAGCAGACCATTGTTGAGCAAAATGGTATCGCCGACACTCAATTCATCCGTCAGTTTCGCGTAACTAACTGAAACCATCCGTTCATTTCCCACCACATCCTCCGTGGTAAAGGTGAAGGTATCTCCATCGTTTAGCGTAATACTGCCATTCTCGAACGTTTTGATGCGGTATTCAGGCCCCTTGGTGTCCAACATGATCGCGATGGGCAGATTCAACTCTTGACGAACCTTTTTGACCAGATCCATTCGTCTTTTGTGATCCTCGTGGGTATTGTGGGAAAAGTTCATTCTTGCCACGTTCATACCCGCCAAGCACAGTCCGCGAATGACCTCTTCGGTTTCGCTCGCCGGGCCGAGTGTACACACAATTTTTGTTTTGCGCATAAAATTTCAGTTCCTTTCAGAATGCAAATATTCATCAATCGCACGCGCTGCAACTTTACCTGCCCCCATCGCCGAAATCACGGTAGCCGCGCCGGTCACGGCGTCGCCGCCTGCATATACGGCTTGACGCGAAGTAAGTCCGTCCTCGTTGACAATAATTCCGCCGCGGCCGTTGACCTCCAGCCCATCCGTGGTCGATTTAATCAGCGGATTGGGAGAGGTGCCGATAGACATAATCACCGTGTCCACCGCCATATCAAAGGCGCTATTCGGAATTTCAACGGGGCGGCGACGGCCCTTGGCATCAGGCTCTCCCAGTTCCATTCTCACGCAACGGATCGCGTTGACAAATCCATTTCGAGGATCGCGAGCATCCTCCGGATTTTGGTAGCCCAAAATTTCGACGGGATTGCACAGAAAGCAAAACTCAACGCCCTCCTCTTCTGCGTGTTCCACCTCTTCACGGCGCGCAGGGAGTTCCTCCATCGAACGGCGATAAACGATATACACCTTTTCCGCCCCCAGACGAAGAGCGGTTCTCGCCGCATCCATCGCAACATTACCGCCGCCGACAACAGCCACACGCCCCCCCTTCATCATGGGAGTTGTAGCATCGGGACGGTATCCCTTCATCAAATTACTTCTTGTTAAAAACTCGTTGGCGGAATAGACGCCGCAAAGGCTCTCTCCGGGCAGTCCCATAAAGTTAGGGAGCCCCGCCCCCGAGCCGATAAAGACCGCCTCATATCCCATATCGAACAGCTCATCGACCGTCAGAGTTTTGCCGATAACCACATTGGTGCGGATATGAACCCCTAATGCCTTAAGTGTTTCAACTTCTTTGGCCACAATGGCCTTAGGCAAACGGAATTCGGGAATGCC
>JAZQUX010000048.1:0-4905 GCA_045631585.1 Eubacteriales bacterium
TGCGCGAGCAGATGCGTCCTCAGGCTGAGAGCCAGGTCAAGTGCCGTCTGGCGCTGGAAAAGATCGCCGCTCTGGAAAACATCCTGCCCACCGATGAAGAGGTAGCCGAGGAATATGCTAATATTGCCAAGGCGTATAATATGGACGTAGAGAAGGTTCAGTCCATGATCGCTTCCGATGCTATCATTGCCGACATGAAGGTGAAGAAAGCTATGGATTTGGTCAAGGAAAAGGCTGTCATCGTCGAAAAGGCTGCTGACGCCGAATAATCCTCAAGCAGGATCTAAAACAACGATTGCCCGGCAATGCTCTTCGCTGCCGGGCAGTCTTTTCCCAAATACAATCAATTATACGGAGGTATCTCTCATGCATGATTTTTATCCCCCCCGTGCGGCTCTTGTGCCTACGGTTGTCGAGCAGACCGGCAAAGGCGAACGCGCCTACGACATCTACTCTCGCTTGCTGAACGACCGCATCATCTTTTTGTCGGATGAAGTCAATGATGTAACCGCATCGCTGGTTGTAGCACAGCTTTTGTTCTTGGAAGCGGAGGATCCCGATAAGGATATTAGCCTGTACATCAACAGTCCCGGTGGTTCGGTAACGGCAGGTATGGCCATCTATGATACCATGAACTTCATCAAATGTGATGTTTCCACCATCTGCATCGGTATGGCTGCCAGCATGGGAGCTTTCTTGCTCGCCGCAGGTGCCAAGGGTAAGCGAATTGCTCTGCCCAACAGTGAGATCATGATCCACCAGCCTCTGGGCGGCGCCAAGGGTCAGGCTACCGACATCAAGATTCAAGCCGACCTGATTCTGCGCACCCGCGACAACCTCAACCGTATTCTCGCCGAGAACACCGGCAAATCCATTGAGGAAATCGCTCGCGATACCGAACGCGACAACTTCATGACCAGCACGCAAGCACTGGAATACGGTCTGATCGACAAGATCCTGACAAAGCGCGACTGATTCTGATCAAACGAGGAAGTACGCATGGACAACAGCAACAACAATAACCAGTCGGGAAAGAACAAACAGGAGTTGCGCCGTTGCGCTTTTTGCGGACGCAACGAGCATCAGGTTAACTTTCTCATCCCCTCCCCCACAGGTATTTATATCTGCGATTTTTGTGTCGATGCCTGCGATGAATTGATCAATCAATCCTTGGAGGATGAGGAATTCGCGCGCGGCGACGCCGGAATGTCGCTGACGCTTGAAACCTTGCCCAAGCCCGCCGAAATCAAAGCGGGGCTGGACGAGTACGTCATCGGACAGGATGATGCTAAGATCACCTTATCCGTGGCGGTATATAACCATTACAAGCGCATTCTTTCCAAGCAACAGAAAAAGAGCAAAACTTCCGCATCGCCCCTTGAGGACGTGGAATTGCAAAAGAGCAACGTTCTTTTGCTGGGTCCTACCGGTGTCGGTAAAACCTATCTCGCTCAGACACTGGCAAAAATGATGCAAGTTCCCTTCGCCATCGCCGACGCAACGACGCTGACCGAGGCCGGATACGTAGGCGAAGACGTAGAAAACATTTTGCTCCGCTTGATTCAGGCGGCCGATTACAATGTTGAATTGGCCGAGCGCGGCATCATTTATATCGACGAAATCGATAAAATCTCTCGCAAGAGTGAAAACCGTTCCATTACCCGTGACGTATCGGGTGAAGGCGTACAGCAGGCTCTGCTGAAAATTTTGGAAGGCACTGTTTCCAACGTTCCCCCTCAGGGCGGACGCAAGCATCCCAACCAAGAGTTCATTCAGGTCAACACCGAGAACATTCTCTTCATCTGCGGCGGCGCCTTTGACGGTCTCGAAAAGATCATCGAAAAGCGCAAAGGAAATCAAGCCATCGGTTTTGAGAGCAAGATTCAAAAGAAGGAAGAGCGTCGTGAGAACGGCATTTTTCATGATGCCACGGCGCACGACATTGTCAAGTTCGGACTTATTCCCGAGCTGGTCGGCCGCTTGCCCGTCATGGTCTCTTTGACGGATCTTGACAAGCAAGCCTTGGTACGCATCATCAGCGAACCAAAAAATTCTCTGGTCAAGCAGTATATCAAGCTGTTTGATATGGATGGCGTCAAGCTGACCTTTACAGAGGAAGCTCTGGAAGAGGTTGCTGCTCTGGCGTTGGAGCGAAACACAGGCGCGCGCGGTCTGCGCTCTATTTTGGAGAAAATGATGACCAACATGATGTTCGACATTCCTTCTCGCAAAGACATTGGAGAGGTACAGATCACTCCTGCATTCGTCCGCGGCGAGGGAGAGGCTGTTTATCTTCCCAAAGAACCCGAAATCCCCGCCCTTCCCAAGGCGAAGGAATAATGACAAAAGATCCTTGATATCTTCAAGGATCTTTTTGTTATGCTTGCTTTTTGGAGAAATATATGGTATACTATTATTTGATATACAAAGGATAAGGAGATTTTTCATGGTACTCATCATTGCGGAAAAACCCAGTCTTGCCCGTAACATTGCGGCCGGCATTGAGCACGCTGTGGCGCAATCCGGTCAAAACGGAAAAATGGCGCGTCGCGACGGTTACTTGGAAGGCTGTGGCTATTTGGTCTCCTGGGCCTTTGGTCATTTGTTCTCTCTTTGCGACGTTGAGCATTATCTGCCTCCCGGACAAAAGTCGCAACGCTGGACAATGGAGAATCTTCCTTGCTTCCCAACGGAATTTCGTTTTGAACTGCGGCGCGAAGGAAAAACCGATCGAGTCGATGCAGGTGTACAAAAACAATTTGGCATTTTGCAATCGCTGTGCAACCGTCCGGACGTCTCAGCCATCGCCAACGCAGGGGACGCCGACCGCGAGGGGGAAATCATCGTTCGCCTTTGTATTCAACACGCCCTGCGACCGGAAAACAAGCAAAGCCGCCGTCTTGTCCGTCTTTGGTTGCCCGATCAAACGCCGCAAACGGTTGCTCGCGCTCTGAGCGAAATGAAGGATGAGAGCGAATATGACAACCTTGCCAACGAGGGCTTTGCTCGCACCTATATTGACTGGCTGTACGGTGTCAATTTGACTCGTTACGCAACTCTCCGTATGGGAACCCTCTTGCGCGTGGGCCGAGTGATCATCCCCATCGTGCGCGCCATTTACGAGCGTGACATGGCCATCAAAAACTTTGTCCCGGGTAAATATTTTGCCGTTGTCAGCAAAGAAAAGACCGATGGCGAAGAGATTGAGCTGATTTCTAAGCACAAATTCGAAGGAGAGAATCCGCAAGCTCAACAAACGGCCGCCCGACAACTGTGCGATCAATACAACGCATTGCCAGCCGTCGTCACCGGCGTCAAAAACAAAAAGGACAAGTTAGCGCCCGGAAAGTTATATTCCCTTTCCAAACTGCAAAACGTCCTTGGCAAGAAATACAAGATGTCCATGGCGGATTCATTGGAGATTGTCCAAAAGCTATATGAACAGGGCTATCTGACCTACCCGCGTACCAACTCGGAGTATTTGGCCACAGCCGAAAAGGACAAAATCAAACAGATCCTCTCGGGTGTTGCCAAATTAGGCTACCCTGTTCGCTTCAAGGATGCCAAAACCATTTTTGATGACAGTAAAATCGAGTCTCACTCTGCGCTGACTCCGACCTACAAAATTCCAAACAAAAGCCAACTGTCCGAGCGCGAAATGCAAGTATATTCTACCGTTTTCCGTCGCTTTGTTGCTGTCTTTTGCGCAGAAGATTGTGTTGTCAGCCGTACCGAGATCGCCATTTCAGTTGGTGAATTGGAAACCTTTACCCTAAAAGGCATGGTAATGCTCGAAAAAGGGTGGACCAAATACGATGACTATTCTCAAAAAGATAAAATTCTCCCCAAACTGGAAAAAGGAGACCATGTTGTCACCAATTTCCAGCCGGTAGAAAAAGAAACCTCTCCGCCCCGTCATTACACCATCGAAACGCTAAACAATTATTTGAAAAATCCCTTTAAGGAAGAGCGCTCCGCAGGTGCGGATCTGTCCGTACTGGCAGACCATCTCGGTGAAGAAGACGATGCCGAGGAATATCGTGCGATGCTGGAGGGCATCGAGCTTGGCACGGAAGCCACAAGAACAGGTATCATCGACAATGCGAGAAACAGCAACTATATCGCCCTGAAAAAGGACGTATACACCATTCAACCCGACGGTATCTTCCTGATAGAATCGCTGGATCGTCTCAACATTCGAATGGACAAATACAAAACAAGCGATATGGGTCGTGCGCTCAAGCGCGTATTCCGCGGTGAAATGCCAATCGGCGACAGCGTTGCCATTGCCACCCGCGAGATTGCAGAGGTATTTGAGCAAAGCAAGCAAGGCTCTGACGACATTGGATTTTTCGGAGACGTTATCGGGCAATGCCCGCTGTGCGGAAATGACGTCCGTCGATTCCGTAGTTTTTACGGTTGCACAGGATACAAGGAGAAAGGATGCAAATTCAGCGTTAATTTGGTGATTTGCTCCCATCCGATCAGCACGATTCAGGTTCGTGCCCTCTTGAACGAAGGAAAAACCCCCGTCATTTCCGGCTTCAAATCCCCGCGCACGGGAAAGACATTCGACGCGGCGCTGAAATTGGAAAACGGACGGGCGGTCTTTGATTTTGACAAAGCGCCAAGAACCACGACTCCGTTCGCTTCACCGACAGGTATATCATCCCGACGCCAGCAACCGATGGAGGAAAATCCCTTCCCGCCCGCGTTTTACGATGGGCAGTAATGCAACTTCTTTGCTACGCTAACAGAAAAAAACAAACACAAAGGCATCACCCAAATGACGAGACCCCATAACGAAGGTTTCAAAACAAGTGGTAAAGACAATCGATACAGTATATCGCAAATAATAATTTGAATGGAGATACTGTAATGAAAACATTGTATGAAACACTTTGT
>JAZQUX010000049.1:0-14202 GCA_045631585.1 Eubacteriales bacterium
CGGGTACCCATAGGCAGACCCTCGTTGGGCGTGAAGCCCATTGACGTATCAACAACCTTGCCGTGCTTGATGGCGGTAATGGAAGAACCGTTACCCAGGTGGCAGGTGATGACCTTCATCTCGGACAGGGGCTTTTTGCACAGCTCGGCAACGCGACCTGCCACATAGCGGTGGGAGGTACCGTGGAAGCCGTAGCGGCGAAGCTGGAATTTCTCATAATATTCGTAAGGCAGCGAGTACATGTAAGCCACGGGCTCCATGGTGCTGTGGAATGCGGTATCGAAAACGCAAACCATGGGCTTACCGGGGCAGCTCTTGCGGCAGGCCTCGATACCCTTGATGGCGGGAGGTCCGTGCAGAGGGTTGATACCCACGATAGAGTACAGGTAGTTGAGCGTTTCATCGCTGACCAGCGTGGACTCCTTGAGCTTACCGCCGTGTGCGACGCGGTGGCCGATGGCATCGATCTCATCTACGGATGCGATCACGCCCAGTTCAGCATCGGTCAACAGCTTGAGAACGAGAGCGATCGCGTCGTCATGGTCCTTCAGTTCCACCTCAGCCTTGTAATCGTCCTTGCCGGGACGCTTGTGGGTGACGAAGCCGCCGATGCCGATCTTCTCGCAGTTACCTTTCGCGATCACGCGGTTGTCGTCCATATCAAACAACTGATATTTGAGAGACGAGCTACCGGCGTTGATGACCAGAATTTTCATTTCTTACCTCCAAAGCAGCGCTGCCGGAGCAGTGCGTAATTTTTGATTGCGGGACAGTTTTTCTGCCGTTTGGGCAGACCTACCCATATTTTCAGTATATTATATCACAAAGAAGATTTTTTTGCAAGAGTATTTTGTAAAAAAGTCGAACAAAAAAAGAGAACTTTCCTCTCAGAAAGTCCCCTTCTCTTTCATTCCTGTTCTTCTTCGAAAAATTCGCTCAAATCCACGGCCGCGACCGCCTTGGTATCCAGTTTTCCCTTGGCTCTTTCGTGATATGCCACGGCATTGCGCGCCAGCATGGTGATCTGATTGGAGAGCGATCTGCCCTCCATTTCCGACATCACAATCAATCGGCGCAAAAGATCCTCTTGCATACGGATTTTGAGCACGGGTTGCTTTTTGCTTGCCATCGTTTTCCCTCCGATCAGCGGCGGTATGCCGTTGCCATGGAATTGTAGTAGCGCAACACGCGAAGCGCCTGTTCAGTCACCTCAAAATACAAAATACCGCGGCGGGCATCTGCCGTTTCGTACAAAGCAAAATAGACGTTATCCTTTTGCAAATCCGACGTAAAATCAATGGTGCGCTCGGGGGCGTATTTCTCTGCCTCCTTGATGTAATCTCCGTCAAACGGCGCGATTCTGGTCATGTCCTTGATGCGGATTTCGGCAACTTTTTTGCGGCTCTTTCCGCCATACACATACGACAGTGTCATCATGCCGCCGGCCATCGAATATTCGTATTCCACCGACACGTATCGCCAAGTAAACCAGACCAAAATCCACGTAGACAGCGGAATCAAGGCCATCATGGGGACAAATAAACGGGTGGAAAAACCGACGACCAGCAACGCACCGACATAAACGAAGTAGCCGAGCAACATCAGCATCCGCTTGACGCGGAAGGACGTCTGCTTTTTGGGAGACGTCACGTATTCATACACACTTTGAACATCCATGTTTCAAACCTCTTTTCGGGAAATGATTTTATCAGTTGTACTTTTCAAATTCGGGATGAGACAGCAAGTACGCGCGGTACTCCTCGTTCGTGGGAACCCTGCCATACTCCTCGGCAAATTCCTCAACGTATTCCTCAGCATCCCACAGTACCTCTTGCAAGCTATAATACAAGGGCTGAGGCTCATTTTCGTGGTTGATGAGCCAAAAACCGCGACTGGAGCCGTCCTCCAGCTTTTCGTTGCAATACATCTGCCAGTACAGGACGAATTTCACCTCGCACCGCAGATATTTCGCCATGTTTTTTATATTGACAATGCTATGTCGGGTGGGACTAAATCCCTGATTGGCGGCGGGCTGTCCGATCTCCCCGACGAACACGCGAGGACCGGGGACACCCTCTTTTTCGGGCAGGTGATCGTAGATCAAATCGATCACGCGGGCCACCTGCTCAGCACTTGCGTCCATGGTGTCATAAGCCGAGTACGACACGTAATCGACGTTGGTATAAGGGAGAACGCGATTGACCACGCGGTCATAGTCGTCGTTCAAAGCATCGGACGGGCGATTGACCTCAATGTAGTTCCAAACGTAAACATTCTCGTGGGGCGTGTCGCGCTTGGCATCGTCCACCGCCTTCTGACGGTTGTTGATCCAGGCAATCATCCCCTCGGTAACGACGTCGCTGACATCCTTTTGGGCAGTGTTGTAGTTGTCAAGATAGTACCAGTCGCCCTCCCAGTGGCCGAGATAAAACTCAATGCCGCTGTCATTGTATCGCGTCAATAGCTTTTTGGTGTAGGCGTAAAAAGCATCATAGTCCGCTTGGGCCTCGGCCTCGCTGTAACCGTCCTTGAAGTACGGGTCGGAGCGATACCACATGAACACGTACTTAAAGTCGTACTCATTCAACACTTCATCGATCATGGTGTCGTTCGTGGCATAGAATTTGATCATATTGGAGCCCCATTCATCGATGCGGCCGGCGATTTCCATCAAAGGAGATTCATCTGTAAACTGGTAGTTGGGATTGAACGCCTGCGTGCCAAGCATATAGTTGTAGTGCTCAATATCGTGCTTCAACTGTGCCTCCTTTGCCGCCGCTTCCAGTTCCTCTTGTGAGGGCTGATCTTGCTCTTCACTTGAAGGAGGCTCCGGCTGTTCCGGCTCCGGCGAATCGACGGGCGGTTGAGTGTCCTGTACCTCTTCGTCCGTTGGCTCGGACGGCGCAGTCGGCGTTTGTGCACAAGCGGTCAACATCAAAATCAGAGAGAGCATCAGCACAAGCATTTGAAACGCGAGTGCCCTTCCTTGCCCGGAACGGACGGTGGGGAAAGACGAAATGACAAAACGGCGCATAGGTCCTCCTTTTTTGCCCGCCAAGCGGCGAACGATGATGGTGTGTTTCGTCTTATTGTATCACATTCTAAAGATAATTTCAAGTATCCTCACTCTTTTTTTGAAATTCTCTTGCGCATCTTCCCGAAACGTGATACAATACTGACAGAACATGCCGCTCATGCGGCAGAAAGAGAGGATCCTTATGTCTATTCGACTGCCCTCGCGCCTGATTGCTTTTCTGTTGTCAATCCTAATGCTCGCCACCCTGCTGGTCGCTTGCGCCAAAGACACGCCAAACCAACCCGACGTCCCGTCCGACGAGACCCCCGACACACCGCCGTCCGATGACTCGAACCCGCCCGAAGGCGAAGAAAAGGAGGAAATCGCTTTGATTCTGCAAGGAATTTGTAACTACACCGCCATCCGTCCCGACGTCACCTCGACCGAGGTGCGTCAGGCTGTCGCAGATCTTGCCCAAGCCGTGAAAGATGCCACCGGCTGTGCCCTCAAGCTGGGCACCGACTGGGTCAACCGCGGCGAAAATGCCCCGACCGACACGCTTGAAATTCTCATTGGTAAAACCAATCGCCAAGAGAGCATAGAGGCGCACGCCGCGCTGCAGGAGACCGAATACACCATTGCCGTAGTTGGCAAGCGCTTGGTGATCGTCGGCTACGACGATGAATGCACGAAAGCCGCTATGAAGGCCTTTATTCAGTTGTTGCCCACCTTTGTTCGAAACGTTGACGGTGTGTTTGATCTCGCCCTGCCCGAGAATTATCGCCACGACGGCACCTTTGTGATCAAAAGCTATCTGAATGAATTTGACAAATCGTCCTATGCGATGTATCTGGACGACAAGCTGACCGCCACCGAAGAATTGATGCTGTACTTTGACTCTTTTGACGGCTTCGACTATCCGAACAGCACCGAGGTGGAGGGCTACGTGGACGACGGCATCCGCTTTGTCTGCCAAAAGGACACGCCTCAGTGGTCGGTCATCAAAACGCCCGCCGACGCTTTTTCTATCAGCGTAGACAATAAGTTTGCCCAGACCATCAAGATGTGGGTTTACGTCAATGACATCGATCTGATGGGTTGTGACCACGATGCCGTATACGGCACGCCGCAGGTTGGCAGCGGCACGCTGTACATCACCCTGCACGACAGTAAGGGCTACGGTCACACTTGGCAGCACACCTTTTTCGGTAGCGGCTGGCACGAAATCGAGTTGTCGTTTGCCTGCCACAACATCGCCTACGACAATTTGGACAAGATTGATTATTCCGATCTCAACCGCCTGAGCGTGTGGTGCATCGGCTATGAGGGCTTGGAGCTGATCTTTGACGATATGCGCCTTTGCACCTACGAAAACCCCGGATATGAGCAGCCCGAGGCGCCCTATGGCGGACGCTGGCTGTCCACCTGCGACTACGACGCGCTCGACGGCCCCATCCTGACCGAATGGTACGGCTCCTACTTCGATTTGGAAGACAAGACGCAGGGCTCCTCTTGCATCGCCATCACCGGTCACAAGGAAAACGTCGATCACCGCGTTTGCATCGGTGTGGATGACGTTCTGGTCAGCTACGAGGAGGACACCATCTGCTTTGATATGTACATCAGCAATCTCAATCTTTTGGGCACCAACTGGCAAATCCGTCTGGAGCACAACGCTCAGGCCGGCCACTATTCTGTTGACTACAACGTTCTCAAAACCTGCGCCGTCAATGACAAGGGCAATCCCGTTGCGCTCAAGAGCGGTGCTTGGAACCACATTCGTCTGCCCCTGAACAAAACCACGTTGAACATCGGCAGCGGCTACGAGAACGTGCTGACCAAGGATTTGGTTTTGACCCAGCTGATGTTCTTCATCGAAGGCACGGGGCTAACGGAAAAAGACAATTACTTGATCAAGTACGACAACTTCTACGTCGCCAAAACCGCCGACCTCGAAGCAGCCAAATAAACGTATCTTTCATCCCTCGGCCACGTGGTCGAGGGATTTTTTATCAAAAATTTCAACTCCTTGTCCTTTACCTGTTGCAAAACGAAATTTTTTGTAGTATAATGAATTGTTGCGGTAGCTCCGCCCTCAAATTTTATCCCCGGAGGTTATTTATGAAAGCTGTTATCACCGTTACCGGTAAGGATACCGTAGGTATCATCGCCGATGTTTCCGCCGTTTGTGCTACTCGCGGTGCCAATATCCGCGAAATCACTCAAAACGTTTTGGGTGAATATTTCGCTATGATTATGATTGCTGAGCTTGGCGGTCTGAACATTCCCTTTGCCGATTTCGTGGACGAGCTGGCGGCACTGGGCAAGAGCCGCGGTCTGGATATTCATACCATGCACGAGGATATTTTTAACACCATGCATCACATTTGACGAGGTTCCGCCATGCTGAATACACAAGACATTCTGGAAACCATTAACATGATCCGGGAGGAAAACCTGGACATTCGCACCATTACCATGGGCATTTCGCTGTTTGATTGCGTCAGTGACGATGCAAATCGCCTGTGTGATCGCATCTATGACAAAATCACCAGCCGTGCCGAACATCTGGTCAGCGTTGGGCAGAACATCGAAAAGGAATACGGTGTTCCCATCGTCAACAAGCGCGTATCCGTGACCCCCGTCTCTCTGATCGGCGGGCAGTTGTCACCCGAAGGTTATCTCAAAATCGCGCACACGCTGCAGCGCGCGGCCAAAGAGCTTGGCATTAACTTTATCGGCGGATTTTCCGCTCTGGTTCACAAGGGTTACACTCTGGGCGCTCGCAATCTCATTTCCGTCATTCCGCAGGCGCTGGCCGAGACCGAAACCGTTTGCTCTTCCGTCAACGTGGCAACCACCAAGGCGGGCATCAATATGGACGCCGTTGCTCAAATGGGACACGTCATCAAGCAGTGCGCCGAATTGACCGCGGATAAGGACAGCATCGGTGCGGCCAAGCTGGTCGTATTTGCCAACGTCCCCGAGGACAACCCCTTTATGGCAGGTGCATTCCACGGCGTGGGCGAGCCGGACAGCGTTATCAACGTGGGCGTTTCGGGCCCCGGCGTTGTCGCTTCAGCCATTCAGCGTGCGGGAGATTGCGATCTCTCCGAGCTGGCCGACGTCATCAAAAAGACGGCCTTCAAGATTACCCGTGTCGGTCAGTTGGTCGCCAAGGAAGCCGCCAATCGATTGAACACTCCCTTCGGTATCGTTGACCTTTCTTTGGCGCCTACCCCTGCCGTCGGCGACTCGGTCGCTCACATTTTGGAGGGCATGGGTCTGGAGTCTTGCGGTGCGCACGGCACGACGGCCGCGCTCGCGATGCTCAACGACGCCGTCAAGAAGGGTGGCGTCATGGCATCGTCGCACGTCGGCGGACTTTCGGGTGCCTTCATTCCCGTTTCCGAGGACGCGGGCATGATCGCTGCCGTAGAACGCGGCGCGCTCACCATCGAAAAGCTGGAGGCCATGACAGCTGTTTGCTCCGTTGGTCTTGACATGATCGCCATTCCCGGCGACACGCCCGACGCGGTCATCAGCGGTATCATCGCCGATGAAATCTCCATCGGTGTGGCCAACACCAAAACCACCGCCGTTCGTCTCATTCCCGCCATCGGCAAGGGCGTGGGCGACAGCGTAGAGTTCGGTGGACTTTTGGGTTATGCGCCCATCATTCGCCTGAATGAGCATTCGCCCGCCAAATTCATTGGCCGCGGCGGACGCATTCCCGCCCCCATTCACAGCTTGAAAAACTAATATTTTGATATAAGGAGTCGCCATGACCGATATCGAAAAGAAGGCCGCGCCGCCGTTGTGTGAGCTTTCGGCCGCCGCGCTGGCCTATCTCGGCGACAGCGTGTTGGAATTGCGCGTGCGAGATCATCTGGTGCGTTCGGGACTATCCACCGCTGCTCATCTCAACGAGGCGTCCCGCGCCTTCATCACTGCGCCCGCGCAAGCCAAAGCCATGCTAAAGCTACAGCCTGTCCTGACCGAGCAGGAAGCTGCTGTTTATCGCCGCGGGCGAAACAACGTCCACGCCAACGTCCCCAAGAGCGCGACGATGGCAGAATACCGTGCCGCCACCGGCATGGAATGTCTGTTCGCGTATCTTCACTTAACCGACAATCAGGCTCGAATCGACGAGCTGTTCTTCTTGGCATACCTCGCCGAGGACTCTACCCAACCGAAAGGAAAAGAATAATATTATGAAAAATCCGATCATCAAAATTTACGTCCGCGACCTCGGCGTTATGACGGCCGAATTGTACCCCGAAAAGGCGCCCAAGACCGTTGAAAACTTTGTCAATCTCGTCAAATCCGACTTTTACAACGGTCTGATTTTTCACCGCGTGATCGCCGGCTTTATGATTCAGGGCGGCGGCTATGACGAGCAATTCGAGGACCGCGACGCCGCTTCCATCCGAGGCGAATTCCGTGCCAACGGGTTTGCCCAGAACGATCTCAAGCACACCCGCGGCGTCCTTTCCATGGCTCGCACCTCCAACCCCAACTCGGCCTCGTCGCAGTTCTTTGTTATGCATCAGAACGCGCCTCATCTGGACGGTCAATACGCCGGCTTCGGCATGCTGACCGACGGCTTTGACGTGCTGGATCAGATTGCGTCCGTCAAGACGGGCCGCATGGGCTATTTTTCCGACGTTCCCCGCGAAACCATTGTCATCGACCGCATGGAACTGGTCGAAGAATAATTTTTTGGGAGGTATATGATGTCCAACGTAATGACACACCGCGACCGCGCTGCTTGCGCGCTGAATTGTCAGGTTCCTGACCGCATTCCCACGTTTGAATTGGAGTATCAGTTAGCACCCCTGATGTTCGGCCACGATTTTCTGTATTCGCATCAGCTGAACGGTCTTTCTCAAAAAGAAATCGACTACAAAATCGAAGAAAATGCCAACTTTATGGTGGAGGTTTACGACAAGCTGGAGTATTCGATCATTCCCATGGCATTTATGACCGAGGATCACGTCATCGCGACGGCCAATCACATCCACCGTCTGACGGGCGGCAAGGTCATGCTGACCCACCACGGCGACGGCACCTTTGAGATCCCCGACGGCAACCACATGTACGATTTCGCTTACCGCATTGCCGACGATCCCGACGGTGTTCACGAGGAAGCCGAGAGAAGAATGAAGTGGGCCATCGAGCGCAACAAGAGACTGTTTGACGCGGGCATTGAGAGCTTCATTTTGTGCGCGGACTACTGCTACAACTCCGGTCCCTTCCTGTCCCCCAAGATGTTCCGTCAATACATCACGCCTTACTTGGCCGAGATCATTCGCAACATCCGCGAGATGGGCGGTTTTGCCATCAAGCACACCGACGGTAACATTATGCCCATTCTCGATCAGCTGATCGAGTGCCGTCCTCACGCCATTCACTCCATCGACCCCATGGCGGGCGTGGACATTGCGGTGGTCAAGCAGATGACGCACGAAAAGGGCATTGCCATTTGCGGTAACGTCAACTGTGCTTTGATGCAGACGGGTACGGATGAGGAAGTACGCGAGAGTGCGATGTATGCGCTCAAGCACGGCAAGCCGGGCGGTGGATACTTCTTTACAACGTCCAACGTTCCTTTCCGCGGTCTGCCGGCGGAGAGATATGAGATGATTTTGGATATTTGGAAGCAGCATAGAGATTATACGGATGAGGAAAGAGGAATTTGATTCATCTTTTTTGCCCTCGAATCGCGCGAAGGTGTGGTTCGAGGGCGATTTTTCATTTTTTTACAATTTCGTAGCCGGACGATCATAACGCGGGCTTATTATTTGGTGTTTATCTAAAGTTTCGTTACCCGCTTATGAAGAAATTTAAATTTCTCGGCTCGCGCTGATCTGTTTAGCGTTTATGTTCATTCTTTGTCATCCGACAAAGAACGAACCAAGAAAACGGACTAAGGGGCAAGCCCCTTAGAACCCCGCAGCGCGAAAACCGTTCCGCTACCGCTCCACTCATTTTTTCGCGAAGATGAGCATCTTCAACGCTTGCGTGTGCAAGTTAAAGCAACTTGCAAACACGAAAGTGGCACGCAACATGATTTTGTAAAAACTTTTTGCCCTTGTTATACGCGCCCTATTTCAGCAAAATGTTTTACTTTTTACGCCTGCCGCTCGTGGTAGCTTTGCGGCGGGAGATGCAGAAAAAACCTTTATGTTTTTCTCCTAAACGCTCTTTGCAGAGCGGCAAAGAAAGGGAGGCCTCGGAGGGAACGTCCGAGCGTCTTTTCTTTCGCCATTTCTTTGCGACGAGGCAAAGAAATGGCATAAAAACACACACCGAGCGCGCGCGACGCAGTCGCGCTGTGTGAGGCCGGCTACGAAGTCGAAAAACCCCAGCCAAACAAAAAACAGCGGAGCTTTCACCGAAAACTCCGCTGTTTGCTTTTCCGTTTTAACCCTTCACAAAATGATATGCAAATCCCGCAATCTCATCCGCAAGGTAAATAAACGAAAGCGATCCGTCCTTATCATACTTTGCCGAGGACTCATCAAACTTGGCTCCTCTGCGCATCAAATGATACACCGCACGGTCAATATTGGGCGTTGCAATGGCAACATGTCCCATCGTTCCTCTGCCGGGCGCCTTCATAAACTCCAGCGGAGCCCCTGCAAAAATGGAAACAGGAATCTCTCTGCTCGCATAGCCAAACAAACGATCCGCCGTGTCGGCCGCCTCGCGGCATTCCGCTTCGTCACGGCAGTTGACACCCAAATGCTCGAAGCGCAGATTCAGCATGATATCGACCGCCTCGCGCGCCAGCTTCTTGATGCCGTCGAAGTTGCCCTCGGCCAGCATTTTGGGAGGAACCATCCAGCTACCGCCGCAAGCGATAATACGATTCCATGCCAAATAATCACCCACGTTGGAAGGTGAGATGCCGCCCGTCGGCATAAAGCGAACGCCACCGTAGGGCGCGGCCATGGCCTTGAGCATATTCAGACCGCCCGAAGGCTCGGCCGGGAAGAATTTGACCACCTTCAGACCCAGCTCCATCGCCTGCTCGATGCCGGAAGGATTGTTGATGCCGGGCATGACGGGAATGTCACGCTCGACGCAATATTTGACCACGGTTGGATTGAGGCCGGGGCTGACGATAAACTTTGCTCCTGCGGCGACCGCCTCATCGACCTGAGCGGTGGTCAGCACCGTACCCGCGCCGACCAGCATATCGGGGCAAGCCTTGACCATCTCGGCGATGGCTTCGGCCGCGGCGGCAGTGCGGAAGGTAACCTCTGCGCAGGGCAGACCGCCGTCATACAAGGCCTTGGCCAAGGGAGCGGCGTCCTTTGCGTTGTCGATTTTAATGACCGGAACCAGACCGATCAGAGATAATTCTTTGATGACATCCATGGTATATATACTCCTTTGATATGTAAAGTAACGTGTTTTTGCGAAAAAAATTCCTCGGACGGCGTCCGAGGAATTTTTTATCCCGCCGAGCCGTGTGACCGGAGATTGAGAAACCCTGCCCCAAGCAAGGCGGTGCCCTGTCCGTGGCTTTACTGCTCCCAGCGTCCGCGTCTTCTGCCGAGACAAGTCAATCGGGGAAAGAGCGGGAGGTCTGCAAACCACCGCGGAACCATTCTCCGGGCTCCTTTATTCATTCGTAGGTCCTAATATCCGACCATCACGCACTAAGCAGGAATTTTTCTTTGGAAATCAGCCCTCGGCGTCGAAATCGACGGTCGAGAACATATCGTCGAAGAAATCGGCCACGCGGTCGAACTCCTCGTCGTCGTCGATGGTGAACAGCGACTCGTCGCCGTTTTCGTCCACCTCGCTCTTGAGAATCACGTACTCAAAGGTGTCGCGGTTCTCGTCCTTGGCTTCCTCAGCAGGGATCATAGCGTAATACATCACGCCATCAACCTCTCCCGAGCCGATCAGCTCAAATTCAATTTCATTGCCCTCCTCATCGGTCAGGGTGAAGGTTTCTACCTGTTCCTCTTCGGGCAGCTTGTTCTGTTCGCTCATACGGAAAATCCTCCGTTTCTATTTATTTCATATAATCTGCCGATCCTGTGTCGGCTGTACTCTTATTTTACATGATTTATGCGCCATTGTCAATGCCTGTGCGCGATTTTCTCCAATTTCAACAAACCGTCAGAACAAAGGGCTCAGTGCGCGCAGGACGGCATCGAACAGATCTCGCAACGGACGCCAGCCGCGGCGGCCGCTAAAGAGCACCTCGCGGCTTTTTTCGATGGTATCCAAGCAGTCTCGCTTCAGATCCTCCATCATCTGGCCGCCATACAGCAGCGTAGAGCATTCAAAATGCAAATACAGGCTGCGAAAATCCAAATTGATGGTTCCGACCGTTGCGATTTTGTCATCGCACAGAAAGCTTTTGGCGTGCAAAAATCCGGGCGTGTACTCAAAAATGCGTACGCCTGCCTGCAAAAGCGCGGGATAAAAGGATCTTGTCAGGCGGTAGGCAATCTTTTTGTCCGGAACACCGGGCGTGACGATACGCACATCCACGCCACGCTTGGCCGCTGTACACAGGGCTATTTGCATTTCGTTGTCGATGATCAGATACGGCGTAAAAATGTAAACGTAATCTTGCGCCTGAGAAAGAATTTCCAGATACACCGTCTCTCCCACTTGCTCGTTGTCCAAGGGAAAATCCGTATAGGGAATGACCGCCGACGGCATATTCCCCTCCTCCTTCACCGTCCGGTCATTCAAGAACAGCGTATAATCATTCTCTGTCGGGCGAAACGCGTTCCAAAGATTCAGAAACATATAAACAAAGCTGTCAGCCGCCGCGCCCTCCAAACGAAGGCCGGAATCCTTCCAATGGCCGAAGCGCACCTTTTGATTGATATATTCGTCCGCGATATTGATGCCGCCCGTATAAACAACATGACCGTCAATGATGGTATATTTGCGATGATCGCGATGGTTCATAACAATCGAGAAAAACGGTAGAATTCGATTAAAGCCCAGCGTCTTGATGCCGTGCTTTTGCGCCCAGCCGGCAAATCCCGGCGGCATCGATCCCTCGCACCCGATATCATCGTAAATCAGACGCACGTCCACGCCCTCACTTGCCTTTCGACCCAATACATCTACGATCGCATCAAACATTTTTCCCTCGGAAATAATGAAATATTCCAGGAAAATATATTTCTCCGCTCGTTCCAAATCCAAAAGCAACGCGGGGAACAAATCGTCGCCCAGCGGATAATACGAAACATGGGTGTCCGAATATGTGGGAGATCCCATGGCTTCCAAATAGCGACAGGTTCCCAAAAAGCGGGGCGGAAGATCGCCTGATTTGATAGCGGATACGGGAATGGGATGTTCCTTTTGCACCCGCTCGATCCTACGCTTCATTCGTCGGGACAGATGCTTGTTGCCAAACACCAAATAAATCAGCAAACCAAACAAAGGCCAAGCACACAACACCAAAATCCAACTGATTTTATACGCGGGATTGTCATCTCTTCGCACGATAAACAGAGAAAACGCGAGGCTCAAGATGGAAAACGCCAGCGAGATGCCCAGCGCATACTGGGTCAAGCTGTGCAAAAACCAGGTCAGCCAGGCGACCTGCACGACCAACAGAAGGGCGGTCAGTGTAAGTCGATTGATGATTTTATGGAAAAACCGCCGAACGCGACCGGTTCTGGGAATTCTGCTTGCCATGATTGTTCTCCTTTCTTTGATCGTTGGGCGCTGGTTTGATTATGCTCCTATCAAGCGTGTTTCATGCACCGAACACCATCTGTGTTCAAAAAATAGCGAAGAGCCGCCCATTTTTTTGAGCGGCTCTTCTATCACAGGGTCAAACTTAAATCTCTTTGCCCAGAATCTTGACCGACTTTACCAGACGCTCACACTTGATCCATTCCGTCTTACCGGGGCAGAGTCGATACTGACCGATGGTAGCAAAAATGAACCATGCCGAAGTCGTGCCGTTGTCCTCGTCGCCGGGATAGCCGGCATCACTCGAATTGAATGCCTCCTGCGCCAGCTTCTTGGCCCAATAGTTGGTCTTATCCTGTGCGCCAAGGGCGGCGAACATAAAGGGCAGGTGGAAGGAGGGCTGGTTGGAAATAGCCATCTGGCCGAAGTCTACGGCAGCCATCTCGGTGATCTCGTGAATTTCGTTGTTGTAGCCGAAGACGCGGTACTTGGGAGGCGTGTTAAACAGCTCGTCCAGCTTGGCAATCAGCTTGTCCTTGCCACCGTGAAGCTCTGCCAATCCCTCAATATCATGAGGAACGGCAAACGAATTCTGCCATGCCGAGCCTTCGGTGTATTCACCGCCCCAAGAGCAGGGATCGAAGAAGTCTGCAACCTTGCCTTCGGTGTCGCGACCACGCATGAATCCGCTGACGGGATCAAAAATATTCTTATAGTTCTTGGAACGAGCCATGTATTCGTCCACCAGCTCGTCGTGACCGAGCACCTTAGCAACGGTGGCGATACACCAGTCACCATAAGCGCTGTCCTGCGTCAGGTTGACCGACTCGCGCTGTTCGTTGCGAGGCATATAACCATACTTCAGGTAAGAGAGTGCACCGTTTCTGCCGTAGCGGCGGTCGGTCAGGCACTCGTTGTTGGCGTGGTGAAGCATACCCTTCAGGGCGTTCTCCAAGACTTCCTTGGAGCCGATGCCGTTGACAGCAGCCTCAGCAATGACCGCGTCAATCAGCGTACTGGGCATACAACCGACCTCACCCAAGGAAGGCCATCTGGGCAGCCAGCCGCATTCCAGATAATCGTTGACAAAGCCCTCCAGCATTTCCGCAAACTCGTCGCGGGCGATCAGGGTATACAGGGGGTAAACGGTGCGGTAGGTATCCCAGAAACCGTTGTCGGTGTAACGGACGCCGGGGCGGATCTTACCGTCAACAGGGGTGTAGTGAACGGGCTTACCCTCGGCATCCAGCTCGTATGCCTTGTGGGGGAACAGGAAGGGACGGTACAGGCAGGAGTAGAAGGTTCTCATCTGCTCTTCGTCGTCCGTCTCGATTTCGATGCGGTGCAGCTTTTCTTCCCAGTTGTTCTCGGCCATGTTGCGGATAACCTCAAAATCGAGGTTGCCGCACTCGCGATCCATCGCAGCCACAGCCATCTCCTCGCTGATGTAGGAAATGCCCAGACGCGCCTCGACCACGAAGTCGGATCGTAGCCATGTC
>JAZQUX010000050.1:0-3625 GCA_045631585.1 Eubacteriales bacterium
GGGGGATCTAATTTTTCTGCAACTTCGTAGCCGGACGCGCATACTGCTTCGCGCTGCGCTGTTCGGCATTGGATGTTACTTCTTGTCGCTCGACAAGAAGTAACCAAGAAACGAGCCAAAGGCCTGCGGCCTTTGGAAACCGCTCCTTTGCCGCTCTGCAAAGAATACAGAGGAGAAAAACATAAAAACTTTTACTGCATCGCTCGCCGCAAAGATAACACGAGCGGCAGGCGTAAAAAGCAAGAAATTTTGCTGAAATGGGGCGCGGAAAACGGGAGTGAAAAGTTTTTGCTAAGGCTATTTGCGTGACACTCCCGTGTTTGCAAGTTTCTTTAACTTGCAAACGCAAACGCTGAAGTTGCTTGCCTTCGCGAAAAAATGAGTGAAGCGGTAGCGGAACGGTTTTCGCGCTCCGGGGTTCTAAGGGGCTTGCCCCTTAGTGCCTTTTCTTCGCCTATTCTTTGCGGCAAGGCAAAGAATAGGCATCAACCGCACAGCGCGGCGCGGAGCTGTACGCGCGTGGGCAGGAGAAGTTGTGTGAAATTTTGTCTTATCTCTTACTGAATCTCACTAATATCATAGGGTGTCGTCTGGTAAACAAAGTAGTTCAACCAGTTACACCAGAGCAGATTCGCGTGCGAGCGCCAGGTGACCAGCGGCTGTTTGGTAGGATCGTTATTCGGAAAATAATTTTTAGGAATGATCGGATCAAGACCTGCCGCCAAATCGCGCAGATACTCATTTTTCAAGGTGTCGGCATCGTACTCGGAATGCCCAGTGATAAACACCTGGCGGCCGCCGTCCGTAGCGATGGCATACACGCCCGTCTCGTCCGACGAGGACAACAGCTTCAGACCGGGCACGGCCAGCACGTCCTCGGTGCGGATGGTGGTATGGCGGGATTGCGGCACCATGAACACGTCGTCAAAGCCGCGGAATAGAATGGATCTCTTGTAATCCACATGGTGCGGATACACGCCCGAAATCTTTTCGGGCAGCGGCACCTTTTGAATACCGTAATGGTAGTAAAGTCCCGCCTGCGCGCCCCAGCAAATGTGAAGCGTGCTGTGGACGTGGGTCTTGCTCCACTCCATGATGGTGCAAAGCTCGTCCCAGTATTCGACCTCCTCAAACGGCATCTGCTCGACGGGCGCGCCCGTGATGATCAAGCCGTCGAACGTCTTGTGCTTGACATCGTCGAAGGTTTTGTAAAACGCCAGCATGTGCTCGGGCGAGGTGTTCTTAGAGACGTGATCCTTGGTTTTGATCAGCTCCAGCTCGATCTGCAAGGGCGTGTTGCCCAGCAGGCGCGAGAGCTGGGTTTCCGTTTCGATCTTCTTGGGCATCAGATTGAGCAAAAGAATCTTGAGGGGACGGATATCTTGCGTGATGGCCCGCGTTTCGGTCATGACGAAAATGTTTTCGTCGGCCAGCGTCTTGACGGCGGGCAATTCGTTCGGAATTTTAATCGGCATAGGTCACCTCACGCATCCAGAGCGTCGAGCGCCTGACGAATATCGGCAATCAGGTCGTCGCTGTGCTCAATACCGCAGGACAGACGAACCAAATCGGGAGATACGCCTGCTGCCTCCAGCTCGGCGTCGTTCATCTGACGGTGGGTGGCGCTGGCCGGATGCAAACAGCAGGTGCGGGCATCGGCCACGTGAGTTTCGATGGCCGCCAGTCTCAGGTTGCCCATGAACTTCTCTGCCGCCGCGCGGCCGCCCTTGACGCCGAAGCTGACGACTCCGCAGGTACCGTTCGGCATATATTTCTGTGCCAGATCGTAATACTTATCGCCCTCAAGGCCGGGATAGGTGACCCAAGCGATGCGATCATCGCTTGCGAGGTACTTGGCTACAGCCAGTGCATTTTCGCAGTGGCGAGCCATGCGAACGTGCAGACTTTCCAGACCGAGGTTGAGCAAAAATGCGTTCTGCGGCGACTGAATGGAACCGAGGTCGCGCATCAACTGTGCCGTCGCCTTGGTGATATACGCGCCGGCCAGACCGAAGCGTTCGGTGTAGGTCACGCCGTGGTAGCTTTCGTCGGGCGTGCACAGGCAAGCAAATTTCTCGGGGTACTTTGTCCAGTCGAACTTGCCGCTGTCAACGATGCAGCCGCCGACGGCCGCGCCGTGACCGTCCATATATTTGGTGGTCGAGTGGGTGACGATGTCCGCACCCCATTCAAAGGGACGGCAACCCACGGGCGTTGCGAAGGTGTTGTCGATAATCAGCGGAACGCCGTGAGCGTGAGCCGCGCCGGCGAATTTTTCGATATCCAGCACCGTCAGAGCGGGGTTGGCGATGGTCTCGCCGAACACAGCCTTGGTGTTGTCGCGGAAGGCGGCATTCAGCTCTTCCTCGGTGCAGTCGGGCGAGACGAAGGTGAAGTCAATACCCATGCGCTTCATGGTGACGGCAAACAGGTTGTAGGTGCCGCCGTAAATGGAGGAGGAGGACACGACGTGGTCGCCGGCCGAAGCGATATTAAACACGGCAAAGAAGTTGGCCGCCTGACCGGAGGAGGTCAGCATAGCCGCCGTACCGCCTTCCATCTCGCAGATCTTAGCAGCGACGGAATCGTTGGTGGGGTTTTGCAGTCTGGAATAAAAATAGCCCGAGGCCTCCAGGTCAAACAGCTTGCCCATCTCGGCGCTGCTTTCGTACTTGAAGGTTGTGCTTTGGATGATGGGAATTTGGCGGGGTTCCCCATTCCCGGGGGTGTAGCCGCCTTGAACACATTTGGTTTCTATTTTGTAATTTTGGTTGCTCATGATTGCATCTCCTTGTCTGACGGCAAAGGGGAATTTACGCGCGCGTACGCGTTTGTGCGCTTTGCCCGTTTTTTGATGGGGATATTCGTCTAGTTTGTTAATGTTTTACATCATTAAATATAATGACACGATAAAGATTCTTCATTGTAGCACAAAAAAAGTGGCTTGTCAACGGGAAAAAGCGTTTTTTTGGCTTTTGTGAGTAATTTTGCAATTTTTTGTTTTGGTTCTTGCATTTTGGGGCGTGGGGGGTGGGGGGGGATACGCTAATTTTTCTACAACTTCATAGCCGGATAGGCGGTGGGGATATGCTAAAGTTTTTACAACTTCTCCTAACCACGCTCACACTGCTTCGCGCGTTCGCGGATAGCGTTTATGTCCTTTCTTTGTCGCTGAACAAAGAAAGGACGAAAGAAAGTCAGCCAAAGGCTGCCGCCTTTGGAAACTGCTCCTTTGCCGCTCTGCAAAGAGCGTTTAGGAGAAAAATATAAAAGTTTTTCGTGCATCTCTCGCCGCAAAGCCACCACGAGCGGCAGGCGTAAAAAAGCAAAATATTTTGCTGAAATGGGGCGCGGATAACAAAAGCAAATTTTTTTACAGACGCGCATTGCGTGACACTCAAGTGAGCGTGGCTTTCTTTAAGCCACGCTCACAGACGCTGAAGTTGCTTGCTTTCGCGAAAAAATGAGTGACGCGACAGCGGAACGGTTTTGGGGCTGCGGGGTTCTAAGGGTCTTCCCCCTTATTCCGCTTTCTTGGTTCGTTCTTTGTCGGATGACAAAGAATGAACATAAACGCTGAACAGATCAGCGCGAGCCGAAGGCTCGCAGTATGATCGTCTGTAGG
>JAZQUX010000051.1:0-3499 GCA_045631585.1 Eubacteriales bacterium
CAATTCCACGGTGTCTCACAAAATATTCTACATCGGCGAGAGTCCCGATGTTCCTCGATGTTCCCTTCGCGAAGATGGAATGGCGATGGTGGACGGCAAACCGTTCTTCCCGATCGGAATATATGCCGTATGCGAAAGAGAATTCAACGATTTCAGCCTCGACAGGGCGTTTTCCGGTTTGAAGTCTGCGGGATTCAATTTCGCACATACGTACGGCAAGGCGTACGAGAAGGATTTTCTGCCATTGTCTGAAAAACACGGGTTCGCGCTTTGGATAGGATGGCGTTCGCCAGACGGGAATTTCATGGATCGCGGGCGTCACCGGAAAAATGTGCTGGCATGGTACCTTGGAGATGATACGTCGGAGCACGACACGCCGCAGAAGGTACGCGACCGGCATGACAATGTAACCGCAATCGATCCCATGCGGCTGACCTGCCAGGCCGATGTGCTCAGTCCGTTCTGGCAAGTGTCTCGATATGCCAGATTCGTGACGGCTACAGACGTTTTCATGCCCGAAATATATCCGGTTCTCGAAAAGGAGGGCCATCCAAGCGATATTACCTGTGTTGCCGATACGATTAACGAGATGAAGCAGATCAGCAGAGACATGAAACGTTTCGGCAATGGGAAAGTACGCGCTTGCTGGCCGATTCTGCAATGGTTCAAAGGGTGGGGAAAATGGCACCATTTCCCGAGCCGGTCGCAGCTTTTTGCGACAAGTTTTGCGGCAATCATACATGGTGCGAATGGAATCACCTGGTATACCTACGGCGGTTTCTACAATAAGAGGCACAAGAGATGGGATGAGGGCATTACGTCGACTCCCGAAAGATGGAAAGCCATATGCGAATTGGCCGATTGGCTGCGGGAACTCTCGCCGGCGCTTCTTTCGAAGCCATGTCGCCAACCTCCGCCGCGGAAATCGTATCCGGCCCGGATAAGGATTCGTTGGGGCAGCACTCCGTGACCGCACTTCTGAAGAGGCACGAAGGGAAAGCCTATCTCATAGCCGTCAATGCGGCGAGTGCGAATGTCGTGGCGAAATTCAAGATAGACGGTATAGATTCTATTGCCGAAGTCCAGAGAGAGGGGCGCCGCATATCATGTCCCAATGGTGTCATAGAAGATGTTTTCAAACCGTTTGATGTACATGTTTACTGCATAAAGGAAAGGAATTGAACATGAAAGGATTCGTTTCATCCGTCGCGACACTAGCGGCGATCTCGGTTTTTGCAGCGGAAAGCACGGTCTCCGACAATATTACGGTTAAAGCCGGAGAAACGTTGGTAATCAATGTTGGAGACGGCGATACGGAAACGTACACTGGCGCAATAACAGGTCACGGTGCGGTGAAGAAGACGGGTTCCGGTAAACTTGTTCTTGCCGGAGCGAATGCTTTTTCCGGAGGGTTTAGACTTGAGGCGGGAAAGGTGCAGGCAGACAATGCAACGGCATTCGGAACGGCATCCGTGACCAATGCTTCATCGGTTTCCGGCACACAGTTGATTTTCAATGTCCCCAACGGTGTTTTTGCAAACGATATTCTGCTGTTGGGCAGCAAATCATCCACCTTGATTTTTCAGCAGAGCACGACGTTCGATGGTGATATCCGGCTTTCGAAGGAGACCAATTTCGAAAGCCCCAACAATTCGTCGCTGGTCGTGCGATTTAACGGGCATGTTCTTGGCGGGGTCAACATTCTCTACAAGATATATGGAAATGCACATTTTAATTCGCCGCTTTCACTCAATGCGCTTTACGCCGGAGCGGCAGATTCGTCTGCCGGAAGAATCCACCTTTATTCAAGCGAAAATGAAATCAGGAGCGGTTGTATTTTATGGAAAGGGTCGGTCGTTTGCCATGCTGAAAACGTCATTGGCGGAAACAATCTTGGAATGCGCCAAGCATTGTCCAATACGGAAGGTACAATTTTTGATCTCAATGGCTATAACCAGAGCGTGTCGCACATAACTCCCTCTTCCGGATACAATCCGTCAGTTTCAGCAATAGGTGGGCAGATAACAAGTTCTGCCGCCGCAACACTTGCAATAACGGGAACGCAAGCAGGTGATTCGCATACAAGTTATTTTGGGGTCTCAGGCAAAGTGTCGCTTGTCTTGGATTCCGATCCATCTTTCAAACAGGTGTTTGCGAGACGGAAAAGCAGTACGGAAGGTTCGATTGATGTCAAAAGCGGCATTTTTGAGATGTCGGAAGAGGCGGCGTTCACCAATGTGACTGCAATAAGTGTTGGTGAAAACGGAACATTTCTTATGAATTCCACAGCGGAATCGGCATTGGAGCGTGTGACATCGCTAAGAGTTGCCGGTTCGTTTTCTGTAGGATCTGACAGCTCCAACCCGTTTGCAGAAGAGATTGATATGGAGATTGGCGAGGCTGCTAAGATATCCCTTTCCAGTGATATGGTATTGCGCGTAAAATCGTTGGTGGTAAACGGGGTTGCGATGTCTGGGAAAGTCACAGCTGGCGATATTCCGCAGATTCTTTCGGGAGAAATTATTGTGGAGACGACGGAATCGTCCGATGCATGGACCGGTGCGGGTGAAAATTCATCTGTTTCGTTAGCTTCCAATTGGTCTTCCGGTAAGGTAGTCGATCTTCTGGGAGGTATGGCGGCAACATTTGCTTCTCCTTCTGCCGTCGGTTTTGTTGCTACGGTGGAGCAAGACGTATTTTTCAGGAGCATTAAGCTTTCGGCGACAAGTGGCTTTGATTTTACTGGGAATGGTACTGTTGGAGTTGATGGTGGTATTGTGGCGGAACGCCGTGCAATGAATGACAATCCTGTTTATTCTTTCATGCCTGGAGTGAGGTTTTTGAAATCACAGACGTTGTCGTTTGAAGAAGGAACCAAGGTTGAATTCTCAGGAGGAAGCGTTTCAGGGATTTCGGGCGAATCGGTTGTTCTTTCGAAGACAGGCAAGGGAACGCTTGAGATTTCGGGTTCCAATACATGGAATGGAGCCTTTATCGTGTCCAATGGCGCTGTAAATCTTACTGGAACCATAACGACTTCACAAGGCGTTGACGATGCGGTTATTTCAAGTGAAGATGATCCTCGTGCAGTTTCGTTGCATATGTCAATGCAGTCTGGCGCTTCGGACAATTGTTTGCTTTGCGTTTCAAATGCCATTGTCGAAAAGCCTGTATGGTTTGCGATGGGAGAGCATTCCTCTACGAGTTTCTTTAATTTCCCGGAAGGTACCACGAATGTGTTCAAGGGCTTCTTCCATTCAGCTGATGCCGCCAATCAGCGATTCAGGCTCTTCGGAGCGGATACTGCGGTAGTGTTTGAAGGTGGCGGTAAGTTTCCGTGGAATTTCTACCAGACTGGAAATGGGACAGTGTATTTCAGAAATAAGCCGTTTGTCACTTCATTCGGAAATGCGAATCACTATTACTGTATTTGGGGTGGAGAAGCCGGGCCAGGAACTGCAGTGTTCGAAGTTGGCGGAAATACTATGAAATGGCTTTC
>JAZQUX010000052.1:0-2873 GCA_045631585.1 Eubacteriales bacterium
AAAAGTAAGATTCTCCGACGGCGACAAGGACACCTACAAGACCTTTAAATGTAAAGAGGTAAGGATTCTTAAAATGCCCGGCAAACGCGACAAGGCAGAAGACGAAAGCGCGAGCGCCGAAGAGTAATTTCTGCCATTCGCATATTTTTTTAAAAATCCCCTTGATTTTTTCTTTAAATGTGTTAAAATATTATTGGACTACTAAATATGGAGGTATCTCAAATGGCATACAAAATTACCGACGATTGCATCGCATGCGGCGCATGTGCTGAGGAGTGCCCCACCGGCGCCATCACTGAGGGCGACGGCAAGTATGAAATCGACGCCGAGAAGTGCGTGGACTGCGGCAGCTGCGCTGACGCTTGCCCCGTTGACGCTCCTCAGGCTGACTGATCATACATAAACCGAATGAGGTTGACGGAGCAGAGAGAGATTACTGTCTGCTCCGTCTTCTTTATGTGTGGAGGCTGATATGAATTTTGACAACAGACAGATTCACCTTGCCGATGACGAGCGCCTCGACCGGGTGAATGAAAATATCGTATTGATTCAAAAAAAGAACGGCTTGACGTTTGGCACCGACGCATATTTGCTGGCTGCTTTCGTGCGTCCGAACAAGAATGCGTTGTGCGTCGATTTGGGGAGCGGCACCGGTATCATCCCCTTGCTGTTGCTCAAACGCAACAAGGTGGTACGAGCAATTGGCGTTGAAGTACAGGCGCCATTTGTCGATGTCATGGAACGAAATGCAGCCTTCAATCACCTGGGGGAATCTATGATTCCGCTTTGCCTTGATGTCAAGGATGTCACACAGGTGCGCTTGGGAAAAGAATTGGGGATGGAGCAGGGGGTCTGCGCCGACGTTGTGGTATCCAATCCGCCGTATATGCGGGTAGGAAACGGACGGCGAAACGAGGCCGATGCTAAGTATATTGCGCGCCATGAGGTGTGCGGTGATATCGGAGACTTTTGCGCCGCAGCCGCGCGAGTGTTAAAGAGTGGAGGCAGTTTTTGCGTGGTGTATCGACCGGATCGGTTGTGCGAATTGATGGCGGCTTTGCGACAGAACAGGCTGGAACCGAAACGGATGACGTTTGTTCATGCCGATGCGGAGAGCGAACCGAGCATGGTGTTGATCGAAGCAAGGGCGGGGGGTAATCCCGGCCTGACGGTAACACAACCGCTGATTTTGCACGATGTCCAGAGCCGCGGCATGGCGCATCGCCCCATGACACAGAGGGCGCAGGCCGTGTATGATGGCATGAGCCTTGACGTGTAACGAAATACAGGAGGAATTCCTTTGGAAAATATCAAAAGAGTATTGAGTTTTACCCGCCGCGCGGTGGACGATTATCAAATGATCCGCCCCGGCGATAAGATTGCCGTCGGTATTTCGGGCGGAAAGGACTCGCTGACGCTGCTGTGTGCTTTGGCCGAGTTGCGCCGTTTTTACCCCCAACCGTTTGAGGTGGTGGCAATTACGGTGGATATGGGCTTTGCTGAACCCATGGATCTGTCGGGCGTGCAAACGCTGTGTGAGCAACTGGACGTGCCGTACCATATTGTAAAAACCGAAATCTATAAAATCATCTTTGAGGTCAGACAGGAGAGCAGTCCCTGCTCACTGTGCGCTAAAATGCGCCGCGGTGCGCTCCATAACGCCGCCAAGGAGTTGGGGTGCAACGTGGTTGCACTTGGACATCATTTTGACGACGTGGTGGATACCTTTATGCTCAATCTGTTCTTCGAGGGACGCATCGGATGCTTCCAGCCCGTTACCTACTTGTCCCGCCGCGACGTGACTGTCATCCGCCCTATGATATATATGCCGGAAAAGGACGTGCGGTATTTTGCGACGCACAGCGAATTGCCCGTAGTTAAGTCAACGTGTCCCGCGGACGGCAACACCGAGCGGTCTGAAATGCAAAAGCTGCTCACCGGTTTGGAACGCACCTATCCCGGCTTGCGTTACCGAATTTTCGGTGCGATTCAGCGCGGAGAAGTGGATGGTTTCCACCCGCCGAACAAGGGAAGAATGCCTGGCGAGAAGGATTATTCGCAAGAAGAATGAAAATAGTACAAAATGACCAAAAACACAAGAGAGCTTTTGTAAAAATTCTCCGAAAGTTTGCTTGACTTTTGCAAACAAAAAGAATATAATGTCACAGGATCGAAAATGGTCGGTTCTGTGGCATTTTTATCAAAATATGATAGCTCCGCGGGAGCGGAGTAAGGAGAAAAAATGGAAGTTTTATTTAGTATTTCGCTGGCGCTGGTTGCGGGTCTTCTTGTGTCCCGCTTGATCAAGCCCCTGAAACTGCCGGCTGTAACGGGATATTTGATTGCGGGTATCCTCATTGGCCCCTATTGCCTTGGCCGCATCAGCCTGCCGGAGGGCTTTGACCTGATCGGTATGCTGCACTCGACCGAGGGAATCGAAGCGCTGGGTATTATTTCTCAAGTGGCACTTGGATTTATCGCCTTTGCTATCGGTACTGAGTTCAAAGTGAAAAATTTGCGCAAGATCGGTAAGCAGGCAACGGTGATCGGCGTGCTGCAAGCGCTTGTTACCGCGGTCGTTGTGGATGCCGCGCTGATCGGATTGCATTTTGTTCTGGGTGAGGATAAATTCCCCTTGTCTACTGCTATCATTTTGGGCGCAATTGCAACGGCAACGGCACCTGCCGCAACGTTGATGGTTGTCAAGCAGTACAAGGCCAAGGGTCCCCTGACCAATATTCTGTTGCCTGTTGTTGCGTTAGATGACGCAGTAGGCCTTGTCGTGTTTGCTATTTCCTTCGGCGTGGCTAAGGCGCTGCAGACGGGGGATGTGGACGTTGTTTAAGTCGGATCGTAGCCATGTCGTTCTGTGA
>JAZQUX010000053.1:0-26446 GCA_045631585.1 Eubacteriales bacterium
CGGGTAAGATTGGTCTGTTCAAGATTGTCTCCGAGTCCTCCGTTGCTGCCGGTGTTCGCCGTATTGAAGCAGTCACCGGTATGGGTGTTTTGGCGCTGTTGTCGCATAAGGATGTGCTTCTGCACGAGGTTGCTCGTGAGCTGAAGGCTCCCAATGTCAACGATATTGTGAAGAAGGCAAACTCGTTGCAGGGTGAGATTGCGAGCGCAAAGAAGGAAATCGAGGCACTCAATGCAAAGCTCGCCGGCGGTAAGCTGGATGCTATTTTGGCAAGCGCTGTGGATGTTAAGGGTGTGATGCTGGTAGCCGCTCGTGCCGAGGGCATGAACGTGGATATGGCGCGCACGCTGGCAGACGATATCAAGGCAAAGCATGAAAACGCAGTTGTTGTATTGGCTGTTGAGACTGACGGCAAGCTGAACTTCATCTCCGGTGCCGGCAAGGATGCCGTTGCCAAGGGCGCACATGCCGGCAAGCTGGTTGGCGCTGTTGCGGCTGTGACCGGCGGTAAGGGTGGCGGACGTCCCGACAACGCTATGGCAGGCGGTCGCGATGCGTCGCAGATCGACGCCGCACTCGCATGCGCCAAGGCTACCTTGGAAGGTATGATTAAGTAATTGAATAAAGGGACGAGTGGGGGAAACTTCTTGAAAGAAGTCTCCCCCACACCCCTTTCAAGAATTTTATATGGGGAAGTGTCAGGGAAAAGCGGGGAAGACAGTGTGCTTATCGACACAATAGCTGCCGCGAGCGGCGGGGCCCTTACCCATCCGCTCTGCCGATGGAAATAGAGAGCTCGCGGGGCGAGGCTTGTTCCCGCCGTCATTATAATCTTGTAGGGGCGGATTCCATATCCGCCCGTTTTTTGCATCTTATCACCTTGTAGTTGCATGAAACGGAAAAGTCCTTGACTTTACGATACCTCGTATGTATAATGATATCACCAAGATGAGATCGGAGGGAACGTGATGAAGATTACCATTCACGAGGATCCCAATATCAGCGACACCGAAATATCCATTGTTTGTCCGCAAATGACGGAAGAACTACGGGATATGATCGCCAATATTGGCTTGATTGGTCATACCTTTGCCGGAGACAAGGACGACGAAACGTTTTTTATTCCGGTCAAGGATATTTTCTATTTTGAATCGGTGGAGGGTTGTATCTTTTTCTATACGGAGAAGGATACGTACAAAGCGACGGCAAGGCTCTATAAAATTGAGGAGTGTCTGCAAAACCTTAAATTTTCGCGCATATCCAAAACGGTGATTGTTAATTTGAATAAAATGAAGAGTATCAAGCAAGCGGAGTACAGCCGTTTGGTGGCAACGCTCATTAACGATGAAAAAATTGTGGTTTCGCGGCAATATGTGCCCGAAATCAAAAAGAAACTGGGGGTGTGAATATGGGATTGGGAAGAAAACTACGATCCGGTTTTATGCAGGCGATGGGGTTTGCCGCAACTTGTTTTCTTGTTTTGTCATTGATTTTCCCCAAGGGCGCTCATATTAAGGTGTTCTATTATATGGTCAGCCTTGAAATTCCGGCCTGGTTGTTTACCTTTCTTACGTTTGAACTTAAACTGTTTTCAAAAAAACTTTGGGTCAGACGTATGATTGTCGTCACCTTTGGTTCTTTGGACATGGTCGTGATGTCGATTTTGTTTGGATACCTTCAATGGAATAGCAGGCGCTTGATTACTTTCGGCATTACCATAGTGATTTATGTTGTGATAGAGATATTTGCATTTTATGTAATCGATACGGTTCAAAAACGAAATTTGGAAGCGATCAATCAAAAGCTGGCAGAACAAAACAAAGAGAATTAAAAACATTGGGAGAAACCATTAAAAGGGCTTCTCCCAATGTTTTATGTTATTTACCGATACAGCGCCGCTCCGATGACCGTGCCGTACTGAGAATTTTTGGGGATGATGAAGCGAACGCCGAAGCTGTCCTGCAGTTCCTCAAACACGCGGCGGACGGGGGGCAGGGTGGACAGGTTGCCGATCAGGACAATGTCCTTCAGACCAAATGAACGAGCGGCAAAGATGGCCATCATAAAGATGGTTTCGGCGACCAGGTTGGCGACGCCAAGAGCGATGTCGTTGGGGGTGGCCAGATCGCTGACCTTACCAAAGTTGGAGGCGGTCAGTTTTTCGTTCATGTTGGGGAAGCTGTCGCGCGAAATATCTCCGACGCGCAGGTCTACGTTTTCGATGTTGCCCTCGCGGCAGATTTGCTCGATATGTTCAATGGTGGCAACGCCCGTCATCTTTTTGGTCAGACCAATGAGGGTGCCTCCGCCGATGCCTGTACCACCGAGGTACTCAATTTCTGTATCTTTTTCACTGCTGACGATGGGAGCACCGTTTCCATCCAGATGCTTGGCTTTGGCGTGAATGAGCGCCGTACCCGTGCCCATGCTGACCACGATGGCTTCCTTGAGCCCCGACAGATACAGGCCGCCCAGTCCCACGCAGGTGAATTCGGATACCTTGCGGCAAGGCAGGCCGTAGATGGGGTTTTGAGAGACGGACGAGCCGACGCCTGTCATCATGACACGGTCGATTTGATGGAGAGAAAGACCGTTTTGATCGGTGAATTTACCGAACGCACCGTACATCGAGGTAACGGGATCGGTTGCGCGCACAACCTGGGGGGCGATCAATTCTGGTTGTTTTTCATTTTCAAAGTGAAAGCCGACGATTTTGGTCGTGCTTCCGCCGATATCAATGCCAATGACGGTCTTTTTCATGAGGTTTCCTCCGTGGATGAAAAATCTTTCCGTAACAATTATATCATCTTCTTGTCAAAATTGCAACTATGTGATATAATATTTTCAGGTGGCTTTGAGCCATAATATTTCTTGGAAAGATGAAATGATGGGACATAACATAGACAACCCCGCTCTTTATCAAAGTTTGCGGGATCTGGAATGCTTTATTTTTGATATTGATGGAACCGTAGCGCGTGGAACCAAACCTTTTCCCGAGGCCATGGAACTGATCGACCGCTTGCACCGTGCGAAAAAGCGGGTGATGTATTATACCAACAGCCCCAACCGCTCGCACGCACAGATGGTGGAATATCTCAGCGCCATGGGGTTTGACGCACGCGAGGACGAAATGATTTCAGCGGCTGATGTCACTATCGCTTACTTAAAGGAACACCATCCGAATGCGACGGTTTATCCGGTTGGCGTCCCCGACATGGAACGAATCTTTGCCGAAGCCGGGATTCATCTTTTGGACGCCGATGCCCCGGTGGCCGACGTGGTGGTCTCGGGCTTTGATAAAACGCTGACGTTCGATAAGGCTGCAGCGGCGACTCGTATGATTCAGCGGGGAGCAACCTATCTTTGTACCCATCCGGATTTGAGCGTTCCGATCGAGGATTGCCTGCTGCCCGATGCCGGTGCCATCGCGGCGATGATCACGGCGGCTACCGGAGTAACTCCCATCTTCATGGGCAAGCCGAGCCCTGCCGCGATGCCTTTGATCGAAGAACGAACGGGATTGCGTGCAGAACAGATGTGCATGATCGGCGACAGATTGTATACAGACATCGCCTTTGGAAACAGAAGCGGTGCTGTGTCGGTTTTGGTGCTGACGGGCGGAACGAATGCCGCCGAGGCCGCAAGCGCTACGGGAGATGAGCGTCCGGACATGGTGATTTCTCATCTGGGTGTGTTACATGAATTGTTTTGATAGAATGTTGGTATGGGAAAGGAGAAGGGGCCATGGCATTTGATGCAGGAATGCTTGCTTGTGTGATCCACGAGATCAAAACCGCCGCTTTGGGGGCGCGCATTGAAAAGATCAGCCAGCCCGAAAAGGATGAGATCGTATTGCAGATGCGCTCGTTTGAGGGTGGCAGACGCTTGCTCATCCATGCGGGCTCGAATAATCCTCGCCTCGGATTTACAGCGTTACAAAAGGAAAATCCTCTGACCGCTCCCATGCTGTGTATGTTGCTTCGTAAGCATCTGTCGGGCGCCAAATTGTCTGACATCCGGCAAGAGGGATTCGAGCGCGTGGTACGCTTGGAGTTTGAAACGCGGGACGAGATGGGGTTTGCTTGCAGAAGACACCTTGTTGTTGAGATCATGGGAAAATACAGCAATATGATGTTTACCGATGATAACGATAAGATTTTAGCGGCACTCAGACCTGTAGATTTTTCAACCAGCTCCCGCCGTCAGGTTTTGCCCGGCATGACCTACGAGTTGCCGCCCGCACAGGATAAAATGGATCCTCTCGCTATCACGGAAACGCAATTTTGTGACTTGATTTCCATGGCTCCCGAAGGGCGCTCGGCAAGCAAGTGGCTTCTTGCTACGTTTCAAGGCATTTCAGCGGCAATTTCGCGCGAGATGGTCTATTTGGTCACGGGCGACACCGATACACCGCTGGAGCGTTGCGGTCGGATGCTGTGGAACGGTTTTGACGCGGTGATTGACCGTATTCGTCGGTGCGATTTTGATCCGACCTTGTATTTAGACGGTGACGTGGCGGTGGAATATTGTTTTATGCCGCTGACACAGTACGGTGCTTCTTTGAAAGAGGTGCACGGAACCGCAGGCGAGATGTTAGACCGCTATTTTGCCACGCGAGACAGAGAAACCCGCGTCAAGCAACGAGCGGCGGATATTTTGCATATTCTCACCAACGCAGAAACACGATTGCACAAAAAGCTGGATTTGCAGCGCGGCGAGTTGGCCGATTGTGAAAAGGGAAGCGACTATAAGCGAATGGGTGACTTGATTACCGCAAATTTGTATTTGCTTGAGCGAGGTATGACCGAGGTTACGCTGACGGATTATGGGGACTATCATGAAGAAGATGGCTCCTTTGGCTCCTGTACGGTTACGTTGGATTCCCGCCTGAGCCCGACGGCCAACGCGCAGGTCTACTATAAAAAGTATAACAAGAGCAAAACGGCAAGGGAAGAATTGACAAGACAGATTTCGCTCGGTGAGAGTGAATTGACTTATATTTACAGTGTATTTGATGCGCTGACACATGCCGAAACGGATGCTGATCTGACCGAGATTCGCGATGAATTGTACCGTAGCGGTTACGCTTCCCGCATGAAACAGTATCGCGCTCACAAGCAGACGACGCCTAAGGTGGCGCAGTTTATCACGACGGACGGTCTGAGAGTGCTGTGTGGCAAGAATAACGTGCAGAACGAGTATATTACCCACAAGCTGGCAGATCGCAACGATTATTGGTTCCACGCCAAAGGGGTTCCCGGCTCACACACGGTGCTGATTTGTAACGGTGACGAAGAGCCAACCGACCGCGATTTTACCGAGGCGGCAGAGATTGCGGCCTATTATTCCAAGGCGGCAGGAGGAGATAACGTTGCCGTAGACTACACCCGCGTGCGCAATGTTAAGAAGCCGGCGAGTGGCAAGCCCGGTTTGGTGATCTATCACACCAATTGGACGGCTTATGTCACTCCCGATGGCGAGAAAATTGCGAAAATGAGAGTGGATAAGAAATGAGAAAAGTTGTGGAGGGTAGGATGAACCTTCCACAACTTTTTATCTGCCGACATCGTAGGAATTTTCAAGCGCTTTCGTCTTCCGGCGGCAAAACCCATCCTTTGATCACCATGGCTACCGCAGGACCGAGCAGCATACCAAACAATCCGAATAACTGCAATCCTACGTAAGCCGCAAACAGCGTTGTCAGCGGATGCAATCCCAGGCTTTTGCCAATGATGCGTGGTTCGATCAACTGCCGGATCAATAGCATAATGGCGCATAAAACAAGCAATCCTGTTCCCAGAGCGACGTTGCCTCGGATGAGTTCGAAAATTCCCCAAGGAACCAAAACGGTTGAAATTCCCAAAACAGGAAGAATATCGACCAATGCGATGATAAATGCAGGCAGGACAGTATAGGGGCGGTGAAGAATGCTAAGCCCCACCAAAAGCTGAAGGAAGGTCAACAAAAAGAGCAGAAAATATGCCCTGAGATACTTGCTTCCCATGTGGCAAAGTTGTGTTTTCCATTGTGTGATGCGCTGATGCATGGGGGTGGGGAGCAAAGCGGAAACCTTTTCCACTAGTTCTTGGCCGTCTGCGCAAAGATAAAACGCCGCGATCAGGAAGGTCAATAAAAAAATCAATGCGCCGGGAAGCGCACGTATGACAGCAGTAATGACTTCGGGGATCCGTCCGCTCCAACGTGTCAGTGTATCTGAAATGATTTCGGCCAATTTAGCATCCACTTGCGCCCAAAAAGCGGTAAGAGAATTGTCTGTTTTCATTTGTTTCAAAAAGGGAATATGCTCGCTCAGACGTGTGATGGTGTCAATGATTCCGGATAGCTTGCCGCTCCATTCACCACTGTTGGAGGTAACGTCGTCACTTAACTTTTGTATCTCCCAAATCAGCCGTTCACATCCGACAAAAATAAGGCTGCTTGTAATCAACAAAAAGAGCAGTAACAGAATGATCGCTGCAACTTTTTGAGGAAATTTACATTTTCGCTCCAAAAATTTGGCCATGGGGCGAATCAATGCGGCCAGCAGTCCGGCCAGCAAAAAGGGAAGTACAAGTCGGATTACGGTATCAATGAAAAAATAAGCGACGGCCAGCCAAGCCAAAATAAAAATTAGCTTGGCGCACCTTTCTTGCCACGATGTTTGCTTGTTTGGATGATTCATATCACATCACCTCCACCTGTTGTTCATTATTATGTGCTATGACGATGAAAATATCTCTCTTTGTTACAAGAAAAATGAGAAGTTCTCCCTTTTTTCTTGACATTGATGCCGTTTTCTGTTACAATACTTAAGTATGAAATTTATAAAGGAGTCAATCAATTATATGACTATGAAACTTCGTTTTAGCTCTTTGCTGTTGGCCATTCTTATGCTCGTCGCCATGGTTTTTGTCACCGGATGCCAAAAGCATAAGGCACCCATGTTTGCCGAGCTTGATTTCACCTCCGTGAATCCTGCTTCTTGTCAGGAGACGGATAACGTGACCAATTACGTTCGCATCAAAATCAGTATTGCTTCTTCTGAGACCGAGGAACGTACGGCGTATGAGGATATCATCATTCGCCTGTACCCTGAGGTAGCACCCGAGACGGTTGAGAACTTCCAAAAGCTGGTGTCCAACCATTTTTATGATGGTCTGACCTTCCACCGCGTTATTAAAAACTTTATGATTCAGGGCGGCTGTCCCAAGGGCGACGGTACGGGAGATGCCGGTTGGGAGATCAAAGGTGAATTTGCCAGCAACGGTTTTGAAAACAATCTCAAGCACGTTCGCGGTGTTGTTTCCATGGCGCGCGGAAATGCGTATGACAGCGCGTCTTGCCAATTTTTCATCGTTCACAACACCCAGGGTTCTACTCATTTGAACGGCGATTATGCGGCGTTCGGTTACGTTGTTTCCGGCATGGATACCGTAGACGCCATTGCCAACGGTGCTGTTGGCAGCGGAAACAAGCCGCTTCGCACCGTGACGATTGAGTCCATCCGTTTTGTTGATCCCAAGTGAGAGAAAAGGAGCTGAAAGGCTCCTTTTCTCTTTTTGTGCAAAAGGGAAAAAATTGAGTAGATGGTAAAATTGAGTTGACTTTTTGAATGGCGCATGATATGATATAATTAGTAAAATATACTGTAAAGGGGCAGTTATCATGCGTTTGAATTATCACGTTTCAACAGATGTTTTGCATGTCGGTTGTCAAGAACCACGTGCTTATTATATTCCCTATTCGTCAATTTCGTCCGGGGGGGGGCAGGACCGTGCGGCCTCGGATCGTTTTGTCTCGTTATGTGGAACGTGGGATTTTCGGTTCTATCCTGCGGTGTATCTTGTGGATGACCCCGCGACGGAGGACCTGCCCTGCGGTATGGATCAGATCGACGTGCCGCGCTCTTGGCAGACCTTGCTTGGCCGCGGTTACGATACACCACACTACACCAACGTGGAATATCCTTTTGTTGTGGATCCTCCCCACGTTCCTGTAGACAATCCTTGCGGTTTATATCGTCGAACCTTTACGGTCACGGCGGGGATGTTGGAAAAGGACATCATGCTCAACTTTGAAGGAGTAGATTCCTGCTTCTATTTATATATCAATGGCACATTTGTCGGCTATAGCCAGGTCAGCCACATGACCAGCGAATTTCACATCACCCCCTATTTGCGGGAAGGAGAGAACGAAATTCGTGTACTGGTACTCAAATGGTGCGACGGCTCCTACTTGGAGGATCAGGACAAATATCGCTTGTCGGGCATCTTCCGCGAGGTGTATCTTCTGCTTCGTGAACGGGCGCGTATTGAGGACGTTTTTATCCGAACGGCTTACGATCACGAAACCGGAGCGGGACAACTGTGTGCCACGCTTTCCTATACTACCCCGTCGGACGTTAGCTACGTTTTGGTCGATCCTAACGGAAAAAATGTCGCTAATGGGTCTTTGGCGGCAGGGGAGCGCGAGATTTCTCTCTCACTTGACGCGGTAGCTCCTTGGAGCGACGAGACACCGTCGTTGTATACCTTGTGGTTGCAGTGCGGCGACGAGTACATTCCGCTGTCGATCGGTTTCCGCAGTCTTGTTGTGCGGGATCGCGTCGTGTATCTGAACGGAAAGAACATCAAGATCAAAGGTGTCAATCGTCATGACAGCCATCCGATATTGGGCGCTGCTACCCCTTACGATCATATGGAGCGCGATGTGCGTATCATGAAGCAACATAATATCAATGCCGTGCGTACCAGCCACTATCCGAATGATCCTCGATTCCTTGAATTGTGCGATCGCTATGGCTTGTATGTGATTGACGAGGCGGATTTGGAATGTCATGGCATGGCGACGGTTGGACAGTGGAATCGTTTGACCGACGATCCTGCATGGCAGGAGGCTTATGTTGATCGTGCCGTTCGTATGATGGAACGGGATAAGAACCACCCTTGTATCGTTATGTGGTCGGTAGGAAATGAAAGCGGCATCGGTCAAAATCATATCGCTATGATGGACTATTTCCATGCGCGGTATCCCGGCTGTTTGGTTCATTCCGAGGATGCTACCCGAGTCTTGGCGGGGCATCCCGATGACGAAATGGCGCAACGACAGGTGGCTGCGACGGACGTCGATAGCCGTATGTATCCGTCTCCCAAAGAGATTTTGGAGCATTATTTGAACGATAAAGATAATTCGCGCCCCTTCTATCTGTGCGAATATTCTCACGCCATGGGCAACGGCCCCGGCGACTTGTCCGACTATTGGGATTTGATCTGGAACTATGATTCGTTTTGGGGTGGATGTGTTTGGGAATTTACCGACCATTCCATCGCTGTAGGGCATGATGTAGAGAAGGATCCTCATTACCTGTATGGCGGCGACTTTGACGAGTTTCCTACCATGGGATGTTTTTGCGTTGATGGATTGGTGTATCCCGACCGCCGTCCACATACAGGACTTTTGGAATTGAAACAGGCCATTAAGCCGTTTGAGTTGGATGGCTGGGATGAAACAAAGGGAACAGTGATCATCCGCAACCGACGCTCTTTTGCGGACCTTTCCGACCTGGACTTCGTTTACGTGTTGGCGCGAAACGGAAAAAGCTTAGTCTCGGGCGTTTTGTCGGGGCATGGAATAGCGCCCGGCCAAAGTAAAACTTGGACGTTGCCGGAAACAGTCATTCCAAATGACGCAGGCGCGTATACCTTCACCGTCCGCGCTTGTCTCAATTGTGATACGATTTGGGCAGAAAAAGGACACCAAGTTGGATTTGCGCAAGTCACCAAGCAGGTCCGTGTGGATAAGCAAGACAAGCATTTTGCGCGTTCGAATGGAAAGATAGATCTACTTCAAACAGAGCGGGATATCACCGTTCAAGTCAAGAATCGCCAGATGGTGATTGACCGTATCCATGGTTGTGTGTGTGGCCTGTATGAAAAAGGACAGAACATTTTGACCGCCCCCATCGTTCCGACGATTTGGCGAGCTCCCACAGACAATGACCGTTATGTGCAAAGGGAGTGGCAAAAGGCACTCTACCACCTTGCTCAACCGAGATGCTATGATTGCCAAGTGGAAGAGCAAACGGATGATTTGGTGCGTATCAAGGCGCGTCTGTCCTTGGGAGCTCCGTCCCTTCTTCCTATCATGCATCTGGATGCGGAGTATACTATCTTCTCCGATGGTTCTCTTGCGTTAGCATACGAGGCTAATATCAGATCGGGACAGCCACCCCTACCTCGCTTTGGTGTGCAATTTGAATTGACCGAAGATTTTGAGCAACTGGAGTATTATGGCCGTGGACCGACCGAGTCTTACGCCGATAAGCGCCTGGCTTCTTATGAGGGACAGTTCCATTGTTCTGTCAGCGATCATTTTGAGCATTACGTTCGTCCGCAGGAAAATATGGCGCACGCGGATACTCTTTGGATGCGCGTTTCAAATGAACAAGGAACTAAGCTTTGGGCATTGAGCGAGGAAGACCGCTTCAGCTTCAATTGCTCGCATTTTACGCCCCATGATCTGAGCGGGACGGCACATGATTTTGAGCTTGTGCCTCGTAAGAGTACGGTTGTCAATCTTGACATGGCGCAAGCAGGCATAGGCTCCAATTCTTGTGGCCCTGCGCTGGCACAGCGGTATCGTTTGGAGGCGGAAAAATATCATTTTTCTGTGCGCCTATTGCTTGATGATGAAAAAAGCATTTGTCCATTTGAAAAAACGGGGTTCTGAGATGTTATTTATTTGAAAAGGAAGTGAGAAAATGAAAAAGTATTTTGTTTTATTGATTACGGTGTTGTTGATGACAGCGATGTGCTTGTCTGCGGCGGCAGAATGGGAAAGCGATGTTCTGCTGGATAACTGCGATGTCAACAGATGGGCGGGAACACACACCGGAAGTACCAATACGAGCGAACAGCAAGAGGGTAAAGGGTGTGCCCAATGGACAGTACCTGCCGGTCCAAACTCGTTTGTTATGATGGCGCGCTATTCCACGCCGATCAACGCCGAGGGCGCCAATACGCTGGTCATGGATGTTTATCTTTCCAGTGCGGATACCTTTTGCACTGCCAGCTCGTCCGAATTTGAAATGACGTCTTCGGGTGAATGTGACGTGCAGGAAACGTGTTGGAATCTGACCAATTACGATTTGGTGGACGGTTGGAACCATCTGGAGCTGCCCATTTCTCCTTCCGGCGGTTGCGATCTATCGAGTATTAACTATCTTCGATGGTATGCTTTGGATATGACGATAGATGAGGCGTTGGTTGTTCGTGTAGATAACATTCATCTGACCTACATTGAGCCCGAAGATGAAAGTAAACTTACCGAAGGACACACCATTGGTAATGTAGATAAGAATTGCGCGATACCTGTTATGAAGGATGTGGTTGTCAATGGGCCTTATGATCCTTGGACTGAGGTGGAGGAAACTGCTTCAGCACAGTACGATCTTTCTTTCACTTTTGACGCATGGTTTGGTGTGAGCGCCGCATGGATTGGCGGTGTCGGTTTGAGTGCTGTCATCGCGTGCTTGCGTAAGTATCGCAAGGTACTGGCATTGCTTGCTGTGATTGCATTGCTTCTCGCGGGCTGTGGATCTAAGACCCCGTCGAAAACACCGTCTGACGATCCTACCGATGATCCTTCTGCTCCCGAACAGCCCGGTGATCAGCCCGGAGATCCCAGTGATCCCGGCGATCAGCCTTCGATATCCACCAACCCCTTCTTCACAACGGATCAAACGGGACATCCTGAAGTCAGCGCGGATAATGTGGACGTGGAAGCGATGCTCACAGTCAATCCTTCGTACTCCACCAAAAAAGACTACACGGTTCATTTCGTTAGCTCTGAACCTGTCAAGGATTTTTCGGACCTTCCGTATGTCATGTTGCATGAAAATTCTGCAGATGAAAAAGGCCTCTCTTTTTCGATTACCAATGGTAAACAGCCTGAATTTTACCATTTGATGGATCGCGATTGCTGGATGCTGCAATATTGGGACAAGACAAATCAGTTCCAAATTCAAATGGATGAAGTGACAGCCGCACAGTACAGTGGCAAGAGTTTTTCTTTGAATTTTGTTGTTTATGTAACCAGCCGTATGCAGTTGATTGCCAAATACACAGACACCAATGGCAATGCTTGCACTGTGGAAGCTACTTGCGGACGTTATAAAATGTGGGCAACCGTGTCTGTTACCTTGGAAAATGTAGATTTTAACAGTCCGATTTCCTTCGATGCCAAAGGTCCTGATATTACTCGTGTTCATGCGGTCTATGTGAGCAATCCTCCCAAGGCTGCGGACGTTCAAACGGGATTGATTGACACAAGATTCGAGACGGATTCCTATATTGTCGCGGATGCGAACGTTCAAGCATTTGGCGCTCTGGGTAACGGTTACACCGATGATACGGAGGCATTCCAAGCGGCGATCGACTATGTGTCCTCCCTTGGCGGTGGTACCGTTTACGTTCCTGTTGGTTACTATTGCTTGACCAAAACGTTGAACCTACCGATCGGTGTTGGTTTGGTGGGTGATTTGGAACAGGGAACCGCACATGGTACCGTGTTGTGTGTCTACGGTGGCAAGGGCGAGACAGATGCTTCCAAGGCGGCTGTTTTGATGGATCACCAGAGTGCTGTGATCAACGTCGCTTTTTGGTATCCCGAACAAACCTTTGTCAACGGACAGCCGATTCCGTATCCGCCTACGCTGGTGCAGGACGGATCGGAAAGCGTGACCATTCGCAACGTAACCCTGGTCAACTCTTATTTTGGTATTCACTTTGGTAAGAATGGAAACAACTCGTTGCAATACGTGCGCGATGTGTACGGCACGTGTCTTTCTACGGGATATTACAATAACAACAGCTATGATATCGGTCGTGTAGAAGGCGTGACCTTTACGCCGGATATCTGGCTGGCTTCCGGTCTTCCCGGCACGCCCAATGCAGAACTGTTGCGCACATATATGATTCGTAACTCTGTTGGTATGCTCCTTCAGCGTATCGACTGGACCTACCTTGCCGATATTACGATTGAAGGATATTCGATTGGCGTTTTGTGCAATGCTTCCGAGACGGGAACGTCCAACGGACATATATACAACTTCAACGTTTTGGATTGCTACTATGGCTTGTACTCTGAGCGATTGAGCTGGCTGATGATTACCAATTCCACGTTCCGTTGTGTCGGTGGTAACGGTGCGACTCCGGTCTATGTGGCGGATGGATGCGAAGGTAAAATTTCACTTTCTTTCTGTCAGTTGAGTACGACGGGAGCCAATGCGCTTTTGAATTGGGGCAAGACGGAGGTTGCGGTCATGGACTGTATCTTGACGTCGGCTACCTCTTCTACTTATGTCAATCTGCGTGAAAAGAACGATATTTTGATCAATACCACGTTGTCCGGCAATGCGGAGCATAACAGACTGATGGAGTTGAGCGAAACTCCCAAATTGTTGACAACGGTAGATTATGGTAAGACCGTTGTTACCAAACCTGCTTCGGATGCTTTCGTACATTTGGGTCAGGAGCCTTACAGTATTAAGAAGGGCGAAGATATTACAGACAAGCTGCAAGCGGCGATTGATTCTCTCAAGGCGACCGGCGGTACAGTGTATATTCCGGCCGGATCGTATGTGATCAGTGATTATATCGACGTTTGGGCCGGCATCGAGCTCAGAGGCGCTGTTGCATGGCCTCAAAACATGAATAAGACGGAGCTCCGCACGGAAGTCGGCAAAAACGATCCTGACGGAAGAGCGGTATTTACGCTGTATGACGGATCTGGTATGCGCGGATTGAGTGTGACGTATTCCGCACAAAACCATGTGGATCTGGATCCCTACTCTTACACCATTCGCGGAAAGGGCAAGGGAATTTATTTGGTGGCAATCAGCTTGCCTACCTCCTGGCGTGGTGTCGATTTCGCCAGCCATCGCTGTGATAATCACTATATAGAATATTTGTGGATGGCTCCGTTGGATACGGGTATTGCCGTTGGCGCGGGTAGTGAAAACGGCATCATTCGAGATTGCCATTTTACTCCTAACACATGGTGTGCCCGTACCAATGATCGATGGTGGGATGACGTTTACAACGAGATTATGGCGCGCTCTCGTCCTTACGTGATCGGCGAAAGTACAAATGAGATTTTGTATCACAACTTTACCTATGGCGCGCGTGAGGGCCTTTCCATCACGGATGGAGCAGAGAATGTTTACTTGCTGTGCCATGGTGTGGATAGTGGTTATACTTCTGCTAAGTTCTCGGGTGATTGCAGCGTAACGATGGTGGACTGCCAGTTGGTTAACCTGCATAAGAATAACGGAAGCGCAGATATGCACTACGTTGAAACATCGATGAATTTCGAAGGTAAAGTTACAATGATTCAGACAGCATTCTGGGGCACGACGAAGGGCGCATTTGTCTTGGATGGTGACGGAGATATCGTCATGTATGGTGTTCAAATGCATTCAGCCGGTACGCCGATGTGTCGGTTGCTGGGCGGAACCTTAGAACTGTATGGTATGCTGGAAACCACACGCACCAAAGATTTCTATATCGGCGATTTTGCCGTATCTTTGACGATCTCCGGCAACATTTTCCCCGGCGGATTGCAGATTGAACAATCGGATAACGCTGAGGCTGAGATCACGGGCAGTGACTTGCAGGAGTGGCAGTAACAACGATTTTTCGACAATAAAGTGGAACATTCCTCCGCATCTGTCATAATATGATAATGCGGGGGGAGAGCCTCACCCCGTTAATTTCAACAACGGAGGTATTGTTATGAACAACGGCTGTCTTTGCAACTTCCTGGGGGATAACTGGGTTTGGATTCTGATCATTGCGCTGCTGATTTTCTGCTGCGGCTGCAACGGCTAATCATTCGAAAAAACACAAAAAGGGCGCCGGAAACGGCGCCCTTTTTGTAAACTGTGCAAAAGGTTCTTGACTTTTGGAGGATTCTCCTATATAATGTATACAGAGAAAGAAAAGGAGAAATGCCTTATGTCTATCTATACAAACCTCGGACGTTTTGTCCATATTTTGGCCCTGATTTTGGCGCTTGTATTAACGCTTGGCGCCATGATGATCGGCTGTGAGCAGCAGACCCCGACAGAACAACCCGGGGAGGACACACCGAACGATCAGCCGGGGGAGGATACCCCGCCGACGGTCGAACCGGACGTTCCTAAAATTGACTTGGTGGACGAGAATAATAAATTCCGCTATCGTATTATCCGCGGAGAGAACGCCGGCAAAACGGTAACCCGTATGGCCGCTGTTACTCACACGGCGCTGGAGTCGGTTCTTGATCGTAAGGATGTCGAAATCGGCACGGATGAAGACGCCGCTGTGGAATGTGAGATTTTGATCGGAAACACCAAGCGCCCTCAGAGTGAACAGGTGCTGAGTGAATTGCAAGAGTATCAGTATACCATTCGTGTGATGGACGAAGGAAAGACAATCGTCATCCTTGGTTCCACCGATACCTACACGTTGATGGCGGTCACGGCTTTTTTGCGTGATTATGTCGGTTATGATAATTTAACGGGAGCGTTTGATATGAAAGAAAATATTTCGATCCCCCTGGAACTGAATGAGATCATGACGTTGGATGATGCCAACGGCTATTCCAATTCCCCTGTGATTGTCCAAACCAAATATGAGACGGAAGATACGGTTGTCGCAGATATCGTTGCAGGCAGAGCCAACTATTCCGTTGACCCCTCCGGCTCCATTGACTCGACCGATGGAATTCAAAAAGCGCTGAACGATTGTGCCGCGCGTGGCGGCGGTACGGTCTTTTTGCCGGCGGGTAACTATCTGATTACAGGACAGATTAAGATCCCTCCTTACACCGTATTACGCGGTGATTGGCAGAACCCCGAGTTGGGTACGGAGTATGGTACGGTTATTTACGCTAAGGTTTCCAGCAAAGATGAAATGACCAACGGGACCTTCTTGTTGGGCGCATCGGGTGGTGCATACGGTTTGACCGTTTATTACCCCGAACAGTCTTTAGAGTCTGTGAAGAAATATCCCTTTACCTTCTACTTCAATCCTCCCAAGAACGGTAGCCTCTGGCATGCGCCTACCGTCAAAAACTGTACGATTATCAACGGTTATCGCGGTGCAGGTGCAACCTGCATGAGCGAAGCAGGTCATGAACAGATGACCATCGAAAATCTGTACGGTACCTTTTTGGATATCGGTGTGGCCATCGGTTCTTCCTCTGATGTAGGTAACTGTACCAATATTACCATTCTTCCTAAATACTGGAGCGAATTCCATGCCGCTCGCGGTCTGAAGTCCATGACAGTGGAGGAAATCGGTAAATATACCAAAGAACATACGGTGGGTATGAGATTGTCCGACGTTGAATGGACGGAATATATCCATGTGACGATTACCGATTGCAAGGTAGGCGTAGATATTGTCCATGCCGACCGTATCGGATTTGCAGGAAGCTTTTATGATACTGTAATTATGAATTGCGGTGTAGCAGTGAAGGCAGAAGAGCTGGATAAGCGTTGGGGCGCTCAGTTCTCGAATTGCTATCTGCAGGGTACAGAATATGCGATGATCAACACCTCTCAGGGTATCATTAAGACCGCGGGAACGACCATGGTCGGCGGTTTGATGGGTGAAATCCTGGTGGACAAGGACTCGTTGGCTGATTATGTGATTGATACCGGCGTTAGATATCCCACGCCGAACGCTATTTTGTACGTGGCAGATGTCGATAAGACGGGCAAAACGGATGTCTCCGCCGCGATTCAGGCCTTGCTTGATGAGGCGGGCAAAACGGGAGGTATTGTATATCTTCCCGGCGGAACGTATCTGATTGATCAACCCTTGACGGTTCCCGAAGGCGTAGAATTGCGCGGAACGTCTCCCGTGGCCAATCGCGAAGAGTCGAGCGGCGCTCAAGGTACTCGTATCATGACTCACTATGGTGTGGGCGGATCGGAAGATGACACGGCCTTTATTACCTTGAAAAAGAATGCCGGCGTCAATGGTATTCGCTTCATCTACACCTCCAACCATTCCGGTATCCGTGATACGGCCTACTGTGTCCGCGGTACGGGTAAGGGCGTGTACGTCGTCAACTCTTGCATCATCTTGGCCGGTCGAGGCATTGATTTTGCCGATTGCGACAACCATTTGATTAAGAAAGTGACGAGCTATTGCTTTATCAACGACATTCGCGTGGGCGGCTTGAACGGTACAGTTACCGGCTTCTTGCACAACGCAACGGTTTGTGACCGCGTTTCCTATGCTCCTGAATCGGGCGAGCTGGGCGGAACCATGCTCAACCCCAACTATTCCAACCGCAACGAGGTCGCTCGCGATTACAACACCTCCATTTGGGTGGTCAATGCGGAAGGTCAGAAGATTTGGAACGCATTTTCCTACGGCGTTGCTCACTTTATCAAAGCAGAGCAGAGCATCGGTACGTTGGCTGTCAATATCGGTACGGATAATATCAATAACAAAACAGCCCAAATGGTGGTTGTTGGCGGCGATTTTACCGCTATTAACGTCCTGCGTTACAACGGTCATTCCTTTGATGCCGAGGATGGCGCGAAGGTCATCATCTATACTCGTCTTGCCATCGGTGATAAGACCGAGGACACGGTAAAGATCAAATATTGATCCATCTTGGCGCATCCCGTTTGATGCTTCCAACAGAACAAAATTATAGTAAACCATTCCCGCAAACAGGTCTTGTCGGTTTGTGGGAATGGTTTTTTATATGGCAAAAAGAAGGGTGCCGCCGTAGCGACACCCTCAGGTGTTTAGTTGATTTCTCCAATAGGAACTCCATTTTCGGTTAGGTTTACATATCCATCCTTGATTGAAATATCGAAGATGTGAGTTACGGGAGTTTCATCGCGTGTAATAGCTTTGACTCTTGTAATGCCGTCTGAATCCTTCTCAAAAGAAAGTTCATAGACTTGCGAGTAGAATCTGCTTTCATATTCAACTTCTCCCGTTTCTTTATCTTGAACCAAGAAAATGAATGTAAACAACCCACTGGTAGTACCGTGGCGCAAACTACAACGCTCGTCCTTGCCATCGCCGTCAATATCAAAGGTCGAGGTATCGTGTACGACAGAAAAGTAGCTTAAATCACTGATAATCTGAAATTCAACCCAAGCTCCGTGTGCTTCAAAGCGATACTTACCGGGAGTAAGAACATCATAATGTGCAGATAGGTTGTACGATGTGGCACGTTGGTGTTCAAAAACGAATCCATCGTCAGCAGTCATTCCTTTTCCCGCTAACATCTCACGGTTTAAGTTCCAATATCCTAACTGCTCTAACTTTTCAAGTTTTGAACCGTCATATTTATATACTTCAAAATCGGGACCTATATCAATATTTTCAGAACCATCGTTTGTCCAATGAATATCAAAAATCAGCTTTCCATCTTCAATGCGTGCCTTTTCAAAATTGATCTTAGCACCATTCACATCGCAACCGAGATCCTGAATGTTAATACATAACTGTCTGCCGTCATCCAACAGAAAAGCGTACATAAAGTTTTGCTTTGGAACCGCTTCAAACAACATTGCCCTTATGCTTTCAACATAAGCGTTTCTCTTCGCGTCAATATCCTCTCCATCGCTTATTATCCAATAATCCCCAATATAACTTGAGATAGGATTCTGCCAAGGTATGACATTGATATCGTCTTCATCTATATCGTAGGTCGCAAGTATTTCTCGCATATTTCCGACACTTACACCTTTAAGATTTATCAAATCGTCAGACAACCAATCCCGCATCGGTTCGGAATGTGACAGAACGCCAAACGAATAATGATTCTCTGCCATTTGCCAAACATATACATCCAATCCTTCCGACGAGTCAAGCCCAAAATATTCGGGATAGCTGGACATCAAGAATATCTGCGTTTCACTGAGCTTATTCGGATCTGTTTCGCCATAATTATTTTCCCGAGGATTCGTCAAAAAACAAACCGCAACTACCACACAAGCAACAACCGCTGCCATGATGATCCAAAACGCAGGCTTCTTGTAATTGAGTACAGATTTCACGCGATCCTTGACACCAACCTCACCAAAGGCAAGAGGGCAAGCCGCTATCATTCGACGGTTCACACTACAAGTCAGAAGTGCTTGCGAATAGTCGGCTCTCGCATCGTGGTCAAGCTCCTTGACAACCTTTTCATCACAAGCAAGTTCAATGTCACGGCAAAGCAGAACGTAGCCCAGCCACATCAGCGGATTGAACCAATGGAGCGTCAAAAGAAGGAATCCGAGAGGTTTCCAAAGGTGGTCTTTGCGGCGAATGTGCGCCATTTCGTGGGATACAACGTGCTCCATATCCTTCTCATTCATACCAAACGGAAGATAGATCTTCGGCTTGATGATGCCGAGAACAAAGGGGGATACCACGTTCTCGCTTTGATAGATGTTATCCTTATAAAGCACCGCTGTTCCGATCTTGCGCTTCACTTTGGCATAGCTGATAACGGTATAAATGAGCAGAACAACCATACCGACAATCCATATCGTTGTCAGTACGGGAATCCAAATCTGCAAGGGATTGGCACTGTCGCCGGGATGAGGGGTAAACGACTCGCTGATGATAGGATTTAAGGTGCTGTTGATGATCGGAATTCCCGTATTGATGGTTGGTGTCTTATCCGTCATAATAGTAGGACTGACGACCTCGGAACTCGGTATTAAGCTGAGTACGCTTTCAATGGAGAAAGGACAGACAAGGCGTACTGCCACGATACCCCAAAGAAGGACAGAAATCCACTTGGGGGCTTTCTTCAAAAGCAACCGCAACAAGAGCACGGCAAGCACAATGTAGCTTGCAGAAATGCTCATATTGATTATCTTTAAGAATATCTCAGACATCACTTTTCTCCTTTTCGATAGCGGTCAATCATCGCTTGAACGGCATCAAGCTCCTTGTCAGTTATTTTCTGATGCTTGGTAAAAGCGGCAATAAATGCAGGGAGCGAGCCTTCAAAGGTTTTCTCAACCATTTCGTTGATCTCGGCTGCTTGAACCTCATCCTTTGTGACAAGAGCGGAAACAACAGAGTTCTCATTTTTAAGAACGCCTCGCTCCGACAAACGTTTAATCACAGTATAGGTGGTTGTTGGTTTCCATCCGAGCTGCTCTCGGCACAAATTAACAAGCTCACCACTCTTTATGGGTTCGTTCTCCCATAAAATAAGGCAAAAGCGGTATTCACTTTCAAATACTTTTGGTGTTTCCATGTTGGGGCCTCCTTTCTCTAATCTGTTAGAGTGCATATATAGTCTAACACATTAGAGTGAATGTGTCAAGAGGTTTGAAGAAAATATTTTTGGATTTAAGTGAGCGTATACAGTATATATGGAAAATTGATTACGTCCCATAAGAATTAGGCGTTCATAGATTAACTCCGGCTCCTCTCTCCCTTGACAGGCGCGGCGAAATTTGGTATACTTTAATATATAAAGAAAAACGAAGGAGGGAAGGTATGACTACAGTCTGGGATGAACAAAGTGTCAATACTCTTTACGGCGTAGGTAAAGCCAGAGAAGCCGCCTATGCCCGTCTTGGCATTCGCACGGTTGGAGAGCTTTTAGAGCATTATCCTCGCTCGTATGAAAACAGGGGAGATATTAAGTTGCTTCAAACGGCTCCTGCGGATACCAAATGCGCCCTTCTTTTGACGATCGCGACCCAACCCCGCGTCAGCATGATCCGCCGCGGAATGTCCTTGCTCAAATTTCTGGCATACGACGAAAGCGGTAGCTGCGAGATTACTTTTTTCAATCAGAATTATCATAAGGACAGTTTTCCTTTGGGCAGTACCTTCCGCTTTTACGGAAAAGTCGAAAGAGTGGGCCGGCGTTTCGCCATGAGTTCGCCGGCCTTCGAAGAGGTTTCTCCCGAAAGTGACGCATCCGAGCTTCCTCCGTTGTTTCCCGTGTATCCATTGACGGAGGGATTGTCACAAAAACAAATATCAACGAACATAGCAATGGCGCAACGGCTGTCACAGCCTGTCATGGAGGATCCGTTACCTCCCGAATTGAGAGCCAAACGTGCGCTTTGCACGTTGCCGTATGCGTTGCGCCAGATTCACCAGCCCGAGAGTATGGAGGCGCTGGCTGTCGCTAAGAAACGACTGATTTACGATGAATTTCTACTGTTTGCCTTGGGGCTTGCGGCTTCGCGGCATCGCGTCAAGCAACAAAAAGCCCCACGATGCGATCGGGGCGATGTATCTCCGATGGCGGCTCTGTTGCCCTATGAACTGACGGGCGCGCAAAAGCGAGCCATCGAGGAGATTCGCATGGATATGGCCAAGGAAATTCCCATGAGCCGTATGGTCGTGGGAGATGTGGGATGCGGTAAGACTATGTGCGCGGCGGCGGCCATGCTGTTTGCGGTGCAAAGTGGATATCAGGCCGCGTTGATGGCACCCACGGAAATTTTGGCGCGTCAGCACGCGAGTGAGTTGACCGAGTTATTTGGCAAGCTGGGCATTCGTTGTGCGCTTCTCATTGGCGCCACAACGGCGGTTCAAAAGAAGAAGATCAAGGCCGCGCTGGCGGATCCGAATCCCCAGACCCGATTGGATGTTGTGATTGGTACACAGGCGTTGCTGAGCGACGGCGTGGAATTTTCGGCGCCGGGACTTGTAGTGACCGATGAGCAGCATCGATTTGGTGTCGGTCAGCGCGCCACGCTGTCGGAGAGAAGCCATTATACCCATTTGCTTGTCATGAGTGCTACACCCATTCCGCGTTCGCTCGCGCTTGGACTTTACGGAGATTTGGATATTTCTCGCATCGACGAGATGCCTCCCGGACGTCAAACGGTGGAGACGGTGGTCGTGGACGATTCGTATCGGTCGAGGCTGGATGCCTTTATTGAACGCCAAGCGGCGGAAGGAGGGCAAGTTTACGTTGTGTGCCCTGCGATTGAACAAGAGGAAGACGTGGAAGAGGGAGACGTGTTTTTGAAAGATGTTTCTTTAGGTGGCTGGTCAATGTCGCCCGAGCCGGAGGGAATTGTCCTGAAGTCTGCTGTTCAATATGCGGAGGAATTGGCAGAGCGATTGCCGAGCATCCGTGTCGGTTGTTTGCATGGCAAAATGAAGCCTGCCGAAAAAGATGCCGTCATGCAACGCTTTGTCAGTGGAGAATTGCAGGTTTTGGTGTCTACGACCGTCATTGAAGTCGGTGTCAACGTTCCGAACGCCACGCTCATGATCATCGAGAACGCCGAACGATTTGGCCTGTCTCAGTTGCATCAGTTGCGCGGCCGCGTGGGACGTGGCAAGAGAAAAAGCTACTGTGTGTTGGTCAAGGGCGCGGTACGATGCGGTGAAGTCGCAGAAAAGCGTCTTGCCACCATGAAGCACCAGCATGATGGCTTTGAAATTGCCCGTCAAGACCTGCTTCAACGAGGTCCCGGTGACTTTCTCCGTGGAAATGCTGATCGTAGCATTCGCCAAAGCGGAGGCTTGCGATTCCGCTTGGCCGATCAATGCGAAGACGGTGATTTTATGCAAGCGGCTTTCGATGACGCCAAGGAGCTGTTGGAAACAGATGCCCAACTGACAGGGGCGCCTCTGTTGCACCGTCGAATGGAGCGTATGTTCTCTGTGGACATTGGACTCTTGAACTAAATATCAAACTGCCGCGATGGGCTTGCAAGGCCATCGCGGCAGTTGTTTATTGTTTTGTTTTGAAATGTCTGCTTGCGCAGGTGTAAACGCAACAATTCTTGATGCGTGCGCACATTTTCTTGACAAGAAAGCAGATAAATACCGTGGAACCGATCATGGCAATCAGCTTGATCAGGGGAATGGAAGAGTCCCGATGAATTTCAAATGAAGCCAACGGATAAGTGGATTTCCTGTTTTTGTATATTCCACACCGATGATCGCATTCATGGCGAATTAAAGGGGCCTTGATGGTGTCCCATAGGGAAAGGGCGCATTGTGACAGAGTGCTTTTCATATTCAATCTCCTTTAGATCGAGAAACTTGCACTCCGTAGTATATCCCGCAAAATCGGTTGGTATGCGAGGATCAGTCAAGACCGAAGGTAAGATTTTTTAAGGAATAACTATCATATAGCGTATCCAAGCCGTACAAAAGCAGGACGTGTTCCGCCCCTTCTTTTTGAACAAGCGAAAGAAGGGAACCGTTTTGAATGCTATACGTTCGAGGATCGATCAGGAGCAAATCAAAATGCCGGGCCAAGAACGGCGCGAGCGATTGGGAAAAGCTGTCTTTGAGAAGAACGAGAAGGGGGGCATCGGTACGTTCCTGATTGGTTATGCGAATGACCGTGTTGGTTCCGCCCAAAAATACGTTGTACTCGTCATGCGTGTCGAGTGCGTCGAAATCGTAAAATCCTTCCAACGTGCGTACCGTCTGTCCGCCCGAAATGATTTGGGTGCGGAATGCAGTATCTCCCTCATAACGCAGCAGTGTTAACGGCTCGCCATCGATCCAGCACATGCCAGAGGATGCTTGTGCCGTCCCCCAAAAATCGTCACAGACGGTCTGGAAAGTAAAATCGGAGAGCGGATAGGGCGTGTATCCAAGCGTGTTTGCAAGGGCCGCATAGGCGGCATACGCGCCTTCCATGGTCCAGTGGTGGTCGGTTTTATACCAAACCTGTCCCGCTTGCGCGGCCAACTGCAAAGGCGGAGTCAAATCAAGCAGGGATAATTCCAAAGCATCGGCCGAGGACAACAGTTTTGTTCTGTCTTGCAAGGCAATATCGGCATTCAGTATGGCGGGAAGGGCGGTGGTGTTGACGTCGATGGAGCGGGGAACAACGGCAAACGTAAAGGGGATTCCGTGGCGGTTCAATGCGTCCTCAAAGCGAGAGATCGCCGCAAGGTTTTGCGTCATGATCTGAAGTTGGTCTTCGGTATATTGAGGACGCTTGATCAAATATCCGTCCTGCCCGACAAGAACATGATTGTTTTCTTTTTTGCCCATGAGCAATTCCACCCTTGCTTTGGCGGCTACAAATTGAGTGCGCAATGGAAATTGATCTGCGCAGAAATTGGCGATTCCTTTGGAAAAACTGCCGTCAAGAATCGATACTGCGGAACAATCCGGGAAGGTCGCAAGGGAACGGTTTTCTTCCGGCGAGAAGTTTTTTTGCGGTAAAAAGCAAAAAAACGTTCCAAGTAGGAGCAACAGTGCACCGCAAATCCATAGCATGAACACAGACGCTCTCCGCGTGGTGGGGGCGGTGCTTTGTTCCAAAGAAAGATAATATTGTGCCGCCGTGTCTGCGGTATTTTGCTTCGGTGACATGATCTGTGCTCCTTTCATGGTTTATAAGACAAAAGGACGGTGCTGGCACCGTCCTTTATATTATCAGGGTAATTTGACGGTGACGATAAAGCCGCCGATGTTATCTCCCCAAATCTCGGCCTGACCATAGCCGGCAAGCGGAACGGGAATCTCTGTCTGACTACCTGTAGCGGCAACGTAATAGATTTCGTACGAGCTGCCGTTATCGGTGGTAACTTTCAGCGCCTTTTCACCATAAGTGTGGCTCTGAAGATAGGTAATATACTCTTCCAAACAGAAATTATTGTTTTTCATAATATAGGCATGAACATAGCCGACATAGCGGAAATATTCGGAGTAGTTCTCGACTCCTGTGATTTCAGACTTGCCGTTGGGATAACGCACGACAAAGCCGTACTCGTAACAGTGTTCGTACAGCCAGTTGTACTTTTCGTCCTTATCCAAATCAATGGGGATATTGTTCTTTTCGCCACGCAATGCAAAAGAAAGACCGGTGTGGCTATCGCTGTAGCCGGCAGGAATATCCTTGCCTTGCTGCTGTTCGAACGTGCGGTGGGCGCTGGTCAGATGGATGGTGGAGTCTCCAAATGTCATAAGCATCTTGTTCATCTGTGTGTAGGCGGTTTCTTCCATCAAAATACCGGAGCCTGGCAATTTGAAATACTGGTTTCTGGTGCCTTCGGTTTCCTGACGGTTGTAGATATTAACCAAGGACACGCTAGAGGGGAATGTATAACGGTTTTGAGAGTTGACCAACAAAAGCGCACCCTGACTGTGAATCAACTCGGAGGAGACGGTCGTAGTCGTATAAGTGTTATTCAAGGGGGGAGTTTCCTCGGAGGGATCGTCCGGGGGGGTATTCTCTTCTTGCTTCGGATCGTCCTTGGGGGTGTCGGTGTCATCTCGGAAGGACATTACAACGTTGACACACAGAAGAATAGCAAACACAAGCAACAGCAAAACAAAAGTGACCGCGATGGCAATCATGACGGTGTTTTGTTGACGAATGCGTTGTGCTTGGCGTTCGTTGCGAGGCTGCTGAGGAGGGAATTGATTTGTCATGTGACCGAGCTCCTTTCATAATTAAATGTGAGAAAGAGAAAGCAAAGGGAAGGCTTGTGTACAGCAGTATCGCCGGCAAGTCTTCCCCCTGATTATGATATATTACTGAGCGTCTCTGATGGAGAAGTCCATTCTGCCCTTCTTGTCCAGACCCATATACTTGACCTTGACAGAAGAACCGACGTCGATGCCTGCATCGGTTACCTTGTTGATGCGGCGAGAGGTGATCTTGGAGATGTGAACCATACCTTCCTTGCCGGGAGCGTACTCAACGAAGCAACCTACGTCCTCATTGGGCTTGTCCTTGCTGGCAAGAATCTTGACAACAGTTGCGTCATAGATTGCACCAACTTCGGGCTCAAAGACGATAGCGTCGATGGCAGCCTTTGCAGCGATTGCCTGATCACCGTTGACAGCAGCGATGCGGATGGTGCCGTCATCTTCGATATCAATCTTAGCGCCGGTATCGGCAACGATCTTCTGGATGACCGAGCCACCCTTACCGATGACCTCGCGGATCTTATCGGGGTTGATGTGCATGGTGGTCATCTTGGGAGCGTAACGAGAAACCTCAGCTCTGGGAGCCTCGATAGCAGCCAGGATAACTTCGTCAATGATATAGTCACGGCCGGCGTGGGTCTGCTCCAGCGCCTGCTTGATGATCTCGGGGGTCAGACCGTCGATCTTGAGGTCCATCTGAATGGAAGTGATACCGCTCTTGGTACCGGCAACCTTGAAGTCCATGTCGCCGTAGAAGTCTTCCAGACCCTGGATGTCGATCATGGTGTCCCAAGAACCGTCTTCAGCGGTGATCAGACCGCAGGAGATACCGGCAACGGGAGCCTTAATCGGAACACCGGCATCCATCAGTGCCAGGGTAGAACCGCAAACGGAGCCCTGGGAGGTCGAACCGTTGGAAGAAACAACGTCGGAAACCAGACGGATGGCGTAGGGGAATTCCTCTGCAGAGGGAAGAACGGGAACGAGAGCACGCTCAGCCAGAGCACCGTGTCCGATCTCACGACGGCCGGGGCTACGAGAAGGCTTTG
>JAZQUX010000054.1:0-8813 GCA_045631585.1 Eubacteriales bacterium
CCCACTAAAGAAATCCGCTCTCAGCACACTGAGAGCGGATTTCTTTTTTTGAGAAAATGCGCCAAAGCGGTTGCAAAGCGGCGCCGGATATGATAAAATACAAGCAGAATCGTTGGATATAAGGAGAAACTTATGAAACAACACACAACCTTTTTGAAATTGCTCTCACTTGCGCTGTCCCTTCTTTTGTGCATGGGAGCTCTTTTTGCCTGTGGAGAAAAGGCGCCGTCCGATCAGGCGCCGTCCGATCAAGCGCCCGAAGATCAACCGCCCTCCGATCAGCCGCCTGTGGATGATCCTTCGCAAGAGCCGGAGGACGAGCCCGTGATTGATTGGCCGGATGACGGCGAGACAGTAACGGTTGCCAACATCGCAGAGTATATCGTTCTTCGTTCCGAAACTGCGAAAGCAGACATTCGTCTGGAGGTGAGTTCGATGTACACCACCATGATGGCGCGGTTCAAAGGAATTAAAATCGGTACCGACTATGTCGAGGATCCGGCGCCCGTGGCCAACGACGCGTACGAGGTTTTGATCGGTATGACCAACCGCGTAGAAACCAAGGAGGCTTACGAGGCAGTCACAGCCGCACTGGGTGAGGGTCAAGAGTGGTATCACATCGGTATCCGAGGAAACAAAATCGTCATTCTTGGCTCGGATGACGCGAATACGCTCATAGCCGCTCGCTATTTTACCGCTCGATATCTGAGCGGCGCAGAAACAACATTGGAGGTGCCTGTCAATATGTATCGTACGTATGAAAAAAGCAAGCTGACCGTAATCACAACAACAAACCATGATGCCTTTGTGGCGTCGGCCGATGTATCCGCAGAGCCGTATTTTGCGGATCGTCGGGGTGTGGGCGACTCATCTGCGGTCATTCAAAGCGCGATTGACAACGTAGCGGCGCTGGGCGGCGGCGTGGTTTATCTGCCCGCCGGTACCTATCGCTTGACCAAGCAGCTGACGGTTCCGTCTTACGTGACCCTGCGCGGTGACTACGTCGATCCTGACACGGGAGACTTCTCCAAGGGGACTCTTTTGATTTTGGATCAAAAAGGAGAATACAAGCAAAAGAGCGCGGTGTTGGTCAAGACGAGCGCGGCTGTGGAAGGACTGACGTTCTATTATGAAAAGCAGTCGGTGTCCTCTCCCATCAACTATCAGCCCACCGTGGAAACCAGCGGCAACGTCTGTACCGTCAAGGATTGTACCTTCATCAACAGCTACTACGCGATTTTCACCGGCACGGGTGCCAAGGGGATGTTGACGGTGGACAATGTCAAGGGAACGGCTCTGTGGCGCGGTCTGGATAACAATAACAGCGCTGATATTTGCGTTACGATTGACGTTCATTTCTCGCCCAAATATTGGGCGGCGGCCGGGGAGAGCTTTGGTGCGCCCGCGGAAGCCGACATTCGCGCACTGATGAAAGGCAACGGTTCCATTGGTCTGTCCGTGGGTGACTGCGACCGAGATACTTACGAAAACATCACGCTGGACGGCTTTGCTACCGGTATTTATAACCGTGAGCCCACTCGCGCAGGTCTTTGCGGCAGCTATTACAACATTACCATTACCGACGCCAAGATCGGTCTTGACCTTCATGGATTGAATGGCGCGTATGGATTCCTTTTGACCAACAGTACCGTGGAAGCGTCTGACATCGCTGTGCGAAACGTGCCGGTCAAGGTGGATACCACGCCCTTCGTATATTTGATGAATTGCAAGATGACGGGAGAGATCAGCGAGTACGTGTATACGATTGATTCGGATCTTGTGGATATGACGGTTAGCTATAAGCCCATATCCAACCGCCCTGTGATTGCGGCAACTACGTTGTTTAACTTGGCCGATTACGGCGTGGATGCGACGGGTGCTCAGGATATTTCTCAGGGTCTGCAGAGGGCGTTGGATGACGCGAATGCGGCAGGCGGCGGTATTGTATATCTGCCCGCCGGAATTTATCGTTTGGCTAAGCCCGTGACCGTCGGAGAAAAGACGGTGATCATGGGTGCGCACCAAAATCCGCAAAACGGTTCGGATGCTTTTCAGGGTACGGTACTGCTTGTTACCTACGGAGAAGGAGGCGATGAGCAGGATCGTGCCGCCATCACAGTTAGCGGCAATCAGAGCGGTGTGATGGGCATGACGGTGTACTATCCCGACAACGGTGTCAGCCACACCAACACGCTGACCGAGTCTCCCGAGCAGTATTCCTATTTCGTCCGTTTGAGCGGCAAAAACTGCTATGCGACGGAGCTGTGCCTGATTGCGGCTTCGCGCGGCGTTTGCTTTGACGGTGCAGAAAATTTTATCGCCGATCGCATTTTGATGACCGTGTTTGATCACGGCATTGGTGTCTACAACTCGAAAAACGGCGCGATCACTCGAATCCATACCAACGGCACTTATCATAACGTTGGCTACCGCGCACAAAAGGTGCTAAATCCGGATTGGATGACGGATTCCGGTCGCGTATATGATCTGATCGACACCCACCTGAGCCCTCGCATGACCTTGATCAAGGTGGAGGGAAGCGATCATGTTCAGTTGCGTCACGTGTTCCACTACGGCGCTAAGACGTTCTTGGAGAGCGCGAACAGTGAGGTGTTCCTGCTGAATTGCGAATCTGGACATATCGGCCACGGATTGAGCTTTTTGCTGGGCGGGGAGGTTGATCTTTTGGCTATCAACTTTATTCGCGAAAACAATTACGATTGTCTCTTGGAAACAAAGAAGGGCAACGTTGTGACAGTATATCAGTACAAAGCCGCGCATCGTCCTTCGGGGATTTATTTGAAGTAAATATTTGGCGGAGGGGCGCAAGAACCCTCCGCCGTTTCTTTGGATGCAAAGCGAAATTTTCTTTGTTTTACCTGCAAAAACTTTTCTCAACCCTCTTGCAATATGACAAAAAATATGTTATACTTTACGCGTAAAAAATAATCGAATTTCGATCTTATCAAGAGTGGTGGAGGGACTGGCCCTGTGAAACCCGGCAACCTGCCCTTGCGGCGAAGGTGCTAAATCCCGAGAGATGAGACAATGCTCAGCCTTGCTCTCTGTCTTGGGGACGAGGTTTTTTCTTTTGCCGACAGATCGGAACTTATGCAAAGAAAGGAAATGCAAAAACAGATGGCAAACAAAATGCTTTTTACGAGTGAATCCGTGACCGAGGGACATCCCGATAAAATCTGCGATAAAATTTCTGACGCGATTCTGGATGCTCTCCTGGAGCAGGATCCCATGTCCCGTGTCGCTTGCGAGACGGCTTGCACGACGGGTCTTGTTATGGTCATGGGCGAAATCACGACCTCGGCTTACGTCGATATTCCTACCATTGTCCGCGAGACCGTGCGAGAGATCGGCTATACCCGTGCAAAATTCGGTTTTGACTGCGATAGCTGTGCGGTCATCAATTCCATCCATGCGCAATCTCCGGATATCGCTATGGGTGTAGACAAATCTCTGGAGGCCAAGAACGGCGACACCGACGCGTTTGACATCGGCGCGGGTGACCAGGGCTTGATGTTCGGTTACGCTTGCGACGAAACGCCTGAGCTGATGCCCCTTCCTATTTCGCTGGCTCATGCCTTGGCAAAGAAGCTGACCGAGGTACGCAAGAGCGGGGTTTTGGACTATCTGCGCCCCGACGGTAAGTCTCAGGTGACGGTCGAATACAACGAAGACGGCAAGCCCGTTCGCGTGGATACCGTGGTTGTTTCTACTCAGCACAGCGATGCTGTCGAGAGCGAGCAGATTCGCGAGGACATCATCCGTGAGGTCATTCGTCCCGTTGTTCCCGCGGAGCTGATGGACGAAAATACCAAGTTCTATATCAACCCTACCGGTCGCTTTGTTATCGGCGGCCCTGCCGGTGATTCGGGTCTGACCGGACGTAAGATCATCGTTGATACCTACGGCGGATATTCCCGTCACGGCGGCGGCGCGTTCTCGGGCAAAGACCCGACCAAGGTGGATCGCTCTGCTTGCTATGCGGCTCGTTATTTGGCGAAGAATATTGTCAAGGCCGGCCTTGCCTCCAAGTGCGAAGTACAGGTCGCGTATGCCATCGGTGTTGCCCGCCCCGTGTCGGTACTCATTGATACGTTTGGTACGGCCAAAGTGGATGAAGCTTTGATTTCCGAAGTTGCGTTGCGCCACGTCGATCTTCGTCCTGCTGCTATTATCGAAAAGTTTGGTTTGCGTCGTCCGCTGTATTGCCAGGTTGCTGCATACGGCCACATGGGTCGCGAAGACGTTGCGGCTCCTTGGGAGGCAACCGATCTTGCCGATACTCTGAAAAAAGAACTGTTGGGCAACTGATAAGCCTTCTGAAAACAGCTCCGCGCACTCACCGCTCACAGGCATATACTGTGCTTGGGAGGTGTTTGATATGGAGCTGTTTTTTGAGATTTTCTTGGTCGCCATGGCTGTGTTCGGCTTTTGGTGCGTGATGTGCCTAGTGGCACAGTCGTTGTTTTCTTCCCGGAACATTGGAGTTGTGATTGAGATCTTTCAAGAAGAGACGGCCGATCGGCTCATGGATCTGCTGGAAGAGACGAGGCACGCGCCCTTGTCCCGACGAAACGCGCCTTTGGTGGTTCTGTATGACGAGGATCTTGCCCGTCCGACGGCGGCGGAAATCGCTATGATCGAGCGGCTGGGCGGGCAGTGGTATGTGGTAAAGACAACGGAAAATCACACGAAATATTAGCCCTTGGGGGCGGAAAGGATGGTGAAAATGCAAGAGAATTTGATGGGGCCGGACAGCCGAATCGAACAGCTTTCGGGCAGTATCGAGCGGGTGATCTATGCCAACGAGGAAAATGGTTATGCCGTTTGTGACCTTGGAACGGACGACGATCTTGTGACCATCCAAGGAACCCTGCCTTATATTGCGGAGGGAGACGGTGTGACCGTTTACGGCCACTGGGTACATAACCCGAAATACGGACGCCAGTTTTCCGTGGAGCGGTATGAACGCATCCTGCCCGCGGACGTCAACGCCATTCTGAGGTATCTTTCCTCCCGCGTTATCAAGGGCATCGGCCCGAGAACCGCCAAAAAGATTGTGGACGAGTTTGGGGAAGATACGTTTGACGTGATGGAGCATCACCCCGATTGGCTGTCTCAAATTCCGGGCATTTCTCGTAAGAAGGCAGATGAAATCTCGGAGGATTTCAAACAAAAGTCGGGCATCCGATCCGCTATGATGTTCTTCCGCGACTTTTTTGGTCCTGCTCTGACCATGCGTATCTACAAACGCTGGGGCTCCTCCGCGGTGGAACGCGCTAAGCAAAATCCATATATTTTGTGCGATGAGATTGAGGGGATTGGATTTGAAAAAGCCGACCGCATGGCTCATGATCTTGGTCTTACGACCGACAGCCAAGCCCGTCTTTGCAGCGGCATCGTTTATGTCCTTCATTCCAACGCACTCCAAAACGGACACGTTTGTTTGCCTGAGGATAAGCTGCTTGCTGCATCTGAGGCGCTGCTTGGCGGTTCGGCCGAGCAGTTGCGTCATGCGATGGATATCTTGTTGCAATCGGGGCGCTTAAAACGGTATCTGATGGAAGACAGAGCATATATTTTTGAGCGATACGCTTATGATTGCGAGCAATACATTGCCACCAAGTTGCGCCTGCTTGACCGACTTTGTGTGGCGGTCAATGCCCCCGATGTTCACGCGTTTATCGACCGTGAGGAGCGGTTGGGCGGTATCGCTTATGCGGCATTGCAACGAAAAGCGATTTTTGATGCCCTGCAAAGCGGGGTTATGATATTAACAGGTGGCCCCGGTACCGGTAAAACGACGGTTGTGCGAGCGCTGCTCAGCATCTTCAAGAGTATGGATTTCAGAGTCGCTTTGACCGCTCCGACCGGACGAGCCGCCAAGCGCTTGTCCGAATCAACGTCCAGCGAAGCCAAAACCATTCACCGTTTGTTGGAAATGGAATACGGAGAGGGCGGGGATGAATCGGGCGCGCACTTCCGTCGCGACGAAGAAAATTTGCTGGAAGAAGACGTGATTGTCATCGACGAGGCCTCTATGGTCGGCAATGGCTTGATGTGCGCGCTTTTGAAGGCCATCAAGCCGGGCGCGCGTGTCATTATTATCGGCGATGCCGATCAGCTACCCAGTGTGGAAGCGGGAAACGTACTGCGTGATTTGATTCAAAGTGAGGCGTTTTCTACGGTTTGCTTGACAGAGATTTTCCGTCAAGCCAGAGAAAGCTTGATTGTGACCAATGCCCATGCGATCAATCATGGTCAAATGCCGCGGCTTGACGTCAAGGACGGCGATTTCTTCTTCTTGCGGAGAGACACCGATCGCGACATCGTTTTGACGGTGGCAGATTTGTATAAAAACCGCCTGCCGCGTACCTACGGTGAGATGGCGAAAACGGGAATCCAGGTCATTTCTCCGTCCCGAAAAGGGGAGGGAGGAACCGAACACTTGAATCTGCTCTTGCAAACCGCGCTCAACCCCGGGGGAGGCGCCAAGGCAGAATACCGTTTTCGTGAGCGAGTATTCCGCGAGGGAGACCGCGTGATGCAGATTCGCAACAACTACGATATCGTCTGGGAGAAGGCCGACGGTAGTAGCGGCATGGGCGTGTTTAATGGAGACATCGGTGAGATTGAGACGATCAACCATGCGGCTGAATGCATGGAGATTCGCTTTGATGATCGCCATGTCGTATACGATTTTTCTCTTTTGGAGGAATTGGAGCACGCGTATGCCATTACGGTGCATAAGAGTCAGGGAAGTGAATACCCCATCGTGATCATCCCGCTCTATCGCGCCTCCTATATGCTTTTGACGCGGCATTTGTTCTATACGGCGGTGACGCGGGCGCAGAACATGGTGATTTTGGTGGGGAGAGAGGACGTGGCGCGCACGATGGTGGACAATTACCGACAGGTCATGCGATACACCGGACTGGCCAGCCGCCTAAAAATGTAATATGGCAAAACGAAATATGGTTCGGTTTCTTATTGATATGATGTTCCCTCCGGTTTGCCGCAACTGTGGCGAGCGGCAACGGGTGTTTACCCGAGAAGCTCCTGCGGTGCTTTGCTCCCGATGCCTTCGTCAGTGGGAAGAACAGAAAAAGGAGAGTTGCGGTGAGTGCCGATGCACGCATACGGATTGCCGCTGTATGCCCGAGGCATTGCAAACGAGCGGTGCGCAAATGCTGATTCATTTGGCGGAGTACCGACCGGATAAGAAGAATATCGCATCTGTGCTGGTTTTGCGTTGCAAGGATCACAACGATCGAGATGTGTTTCATTTTTTGGCCGATCAACTGGCAGAACCGTTGCGCTCCATTTTGGATGGCACAGAAGAAAGCCTGCGCACGTGTTGCGTGACTTACGTTCCGCGCCGTCGGGCGGCGGTGAGAGCCACGGGACATGATCATGCCAAGCAGATTGCTCACATGTTAGCGCATGAATTGACACTTCCTTGCGAGACGCTTTTGCGTCGCAAGCCGATGACCAAACAGCAAAAGTCTCTGGGCGCGGCGGAGCGCGAAAAGAATGCGTCTGCGAGCTTTGAGCTGGAGAGAAAAGCATCCTTGGCGAATCGAACGATTGTTCTGATCGATGACGTCTGCACGACGGGTGCGTCTCTTGCCACGTGTGCCAATCTTTTGCACAAGGCAGGCGCGGCGCGGGTGATATGCGCGGTTGTCGCCAGAACAGGCAAAGACAAAAAATAAATACAACGCCTTGCGCGGGACGGAAGATGTTTTCTTCCGTCCCGCGGTCTTTTTCGCTCTTTGCCACAACAAATTTTGGTTGACGTATTGATTTTTGCACTAATTTATTATATAATATAATAATAAACTGTACTATGGATAAGTATGTCAAAAATCACCCACAAGGAGACGGCAATGGCTCAAACGAATGGGGCAACGGGCCCCTTTGCCCGCATCAAAAACTGGATAGCAAGCCTGGGACTTCGCCGCAACGTAGGAATTGATCTGGGAACGGTCAACGTGTTGGTGTATGTCGAAGGTCGAGGTGTGGTTCTCAATGAGCCAAGCGTCGTTGCGATTGATAAAACCACGGATCAAATCGTGGCTGTCGGTAGCGAAGCGCAAGCCTTGATTGGTCGTACCCCCGCCAATTTGGAAACGATACGCCCTTTGCGAGACGGCGTGATCAGCCAATACGACGTCACTCTCCGTATGTTGCAATATTGCATTCGTGAGGCTTGCGGCAATACCATTCTTCCTCCCCGTGTCATGATTTGTATTCCCTCGGGTGTTACCGAGGTAGAGGAGCGAGCCGTTGTGGATGCGGCAAGGGAAGCGGGAGCCGGCAGGGTATACCTGATGGAAGAACCTGTGGCGGCTGCTTTGGGTGCCGGCGTGGATATTGATGAGCCGGTCGGACGTATGATGATCGATATCGGCGGCGGGACAACAGACATCGCCGTCATCTCCATGGGCGGTGTCGTTGTGTCAGAGTCGATTCGTATCGCCGGTGAAAAACTGGACGAGGCCATTGCTCGGTACGTTCGCCGTCAATACGGTATTTTGATTGGCATGCAGACGGCAGAACTGATCAAACAGCGCATCGGTTGTCTGTTTACCCACAAGCAGGTGCGAAGCGTAGAGGTTCGCGGACGCAGCGCGGAAACGGGACTTCCTCAGGTGGTTACGTTGTCCTCCAAGGAAATGCTAGAGGCCATGGCCGAGCCGGTCAGCGCGATTCTTGATGCGGTATGCTCTGTCATTGAACGCACCCCGCCGGAGCTGCTTGGTGACATTTTGAAATACGGCATCATTATGACG
>JAZQUX010000055.1:0-17597 GCA_045631585.1 Eubacteriales bacterium
ACATGGCTACGATCCGACTTGTCTGCTGCACCTCGTATTCTACAACCAGCGCCTGCAGCTTGCGGTCTTCCATATAGTTCTTGCGAGCGGCCTCCAGAGCCACCAGCTTTTCATCCTGCTTGAGCGCATCTCCCAGCGCCGTAGCCATTTCAAAAATATCCATTGTTTTTATCTCCTTTTGTTTTGAAAATAATATCTTGATTAAATCTTCTCGCCGTAAAGCGCGAACGCCTCGGCGCGGTCAATGCGGACGTTTACGAAACGTCCCGTGTCCTCCTCGTTCCCTTCAAAGAACACGATCTTATTGCCCTCAGTACGACCGTTGTAGGCATCGGCGTTGTTTTTGCTCACGCCGTCGCACAGCACCCGAACGACAGATCCAACCATCGTTTGGTTCTTCTCTGCCGCGATTTCATTTTGAAGCGCCAAGAGGCGATCAAACCGCTCGTTTTTGACCTTATCTGGAATCTGATCCGCCATATCTGCGGCGGGCGTACCCGGACGGGGGGAATAAATGAACGAGAACAGCATATCGAACTTGACGCGCCGGAGCATATTCAGCGTAGCCTCGAAATCCTCTTCCGTTTCTCCGGGGAATCCGACGATAATGTCCGACGTGATGGTAATATCAGGCATCCGCTCGCGCAGGCCGTCCACGATAGACAGGTATCGTTCCGTATCGTAATGACGGTTCATTTTCTTGAGGATCACATCGCTTCCCGACTGCATGGGCAGGTGGAAATGGCGGGCGATGTGTCGGCCGTGGGCCATCGCATCCATGAGCGCCACGGTCGCATCCTTCGGGTGGCTGGTCATAAAGCGCAAATTGAAATCGCCTTCGATTTTGTCAAGATCGCGCATCAGCGATGCGAAATCGTAACCATCCTCGCTCCCTTTGTTGTAAGAGTTGACGTTCTGACCGAGCAGGGTAATATCGCGATAACCCTTGCTCACCAGATCGCGCACCTCGGCGATAATCTCGTTTTTATCACGGCTTCGCTCCCGCCCGCGCACATAAGGCACGATGCAATAAGAGCAGAAATTGTTACAGCCGTACATGACGGACACCCAAGCGCGGTAATTGCTGTCGCGCTTGATGGGCAATCCCTCAACCACAACCTTACTATCATTCTCGCTCTCGCGCGAAAACATACGCTTGCCCGAGCGAAGCTTGTCCCAGAGCAGTCGCGGGAAATGATGCAGCACTGTTGTGCCGAACACGAAATCCACATACGGGTAACTGCGGCGCAACGTTTCTCTGCGGTGCTCCTGGGCCACCATACAGCCGCAAACGCCGATGACCATATCGGGATTCTTTGCTTTGAGATGCTTGTACTGTCCCACAACGGACAGCGCCTTTTGCTCGGCGTGCTCGCGAATGGCACAGGTGTTCACCATAATCAAATCGGCCTCCTCGGCGCGATCGGTCAGGCGGTACCCCATCCGCTCGCACATGCCGGATAGCTTTTCGCTGTCAGCCACATTTTGCTGGCAACCAAAGGTCAATATATAGGCGCGTCGACGCTCGCCCTGCGCGGCGTGACGGTCGTTTTCCTCGCGCAACAGTTGCATGATTTCATCGTTTGACATCTGCGCGGCAGGGGCTGTTTTTTGCTGATTCATACGCTTGCTATAAGCCTTTCTGAAATTCAGAATTTTCTTGAGCAATCTGACAAAGAGGTATAGATGCTCAATATAATATTATATAATATTTATTGTACTTTGTCAAGGAGAAGGAAAAAAAGAAAGGGAGATTCCCTAACATTTCAGCAATTTCAAACAAAAAGCGGGAACCCGTGCACGGGTTCCCGCTTTTTGTTTGGTATATCGAATCAAGAACGATATTGTTTGATATATTCCGCCGCCGCAGAGCCTTCCGGGGCGGTGATTGCTTCGTCAGGCAGGGTGCGAAGGAAGGGGTTGAACGCCCACGCGCCAATGTCAGTCAAAGACGCAGGGAGGGTCAGCGTTTCAACGGAAGAGCAGTTGTAAAAGGCATGTTCTCCCACAGAAACGATGCCTTCCGGCAATTCAATCGCAGTCAACGCCGTGCACTCGGTAAAAGCAGCTGCATCAATGGTGCGCAAGCTTGCGGGGAATGTGATGTTGGAAAGCGCGGTACAGTAAGAAAACGCATTCTTGCCAATATCCTGTACGCCCTTACCCAAATCAATGGTTTCAAGAACGGAACAGTGGTAAAACGCACCGTTGCCAATGCTCTTCAAAGAATCGGGCAATTCCACCGTTACCAACGCCTCACAATAAGCAAACGCATAGGGGTTGATTTTTTCAAGTTCCGCTTCACATTTAACCGCAGAAATATTGGAGCAGGCAAAGAACGCAGAGTCGCCCACGCGAACCACCTTCAGTTCCACATCTTCTTCGATGACATACGCAGGAATGGTCACAAGGTGAGGTTCAGCGCTACCGGAAAAGCCGGCAATCTCAACGGTAGTACTGCTCAAATATCGGTAGGTGAACGTGTCGCCGAAAGAGTCGGTATAGCTCGGACCGTTGAGTTCTTCTTCCACTTCGGGAGTTTCCACCTCGGGAATATCCTCTTCGGGAATATCCTCTTCCGGCTTGCCCTGAACATACTCCTTGATGATTCTCACCATCATATCGTTGAGCAGTTCAACGTTCGTCTCTTCCACGTCGGGCTTGTCATGAGAGCCGCCGATGCCACTGTGATCGGTCAAATACGTGTACGTACCGCCCGTCAGCGTCGCCCACGTGCGGAACAGCACCTGACACTCGGTATTCACACCGCTGGAAGCCACGGGAATGATGCGGATACCCTGCTCTGCCGCCTTGACAATCGCGCGATTGACGGTGGCTACGGTCTCCGCGTCATAGTGAGGAGGCGCATCCAAAACCAAGAACATGATCTTGATCGCATCCTCGTCCCAGCTTGCCTGATTCATGGCATAATTCAGAGCCGTGCCAACGGCCTCCGGATAGTCACCGCCGCCGTGAGCGCGCTGTTGCGCCAAAATCGACACAACCTCTTCCACATTCGATCGGAAGTCAAAATAGCGAAGCTCGTATTCATCGCCCTGGTCGCGATAGAAGTTGACGCTGGTACGCACACCAATGCCACACTCCTGTGCCACGCGGCGAATGACGTCTCCCATCTCAGCTTTGAGATATTCCAATTCATCGCCCATCGAACCCGTCGTGTCAATCATGAACATCACGTCCAGCTTCGTCACGCTCGACTCGCTATCCAGCGCCAAAACGACCTCTGCTTCATTTCCCGTCAAGGAATGCGTCAGCTTCTTTCCGTCTCGCGCAACCACCGCGATGCTTGCGGGCAACTCAAATGCCACCGACGGGCTGACGCCATAAAACAAATACGCGTCGCCGTCAGCGTCGGTCACAGCCGACCAAAGAACACCGCCGTTTGCATCCAACAAGGTGACCGTAGCCAGATGAACCGCTTGCTCCGAGCCATTGTGTACGCGCACGTGGATGCGCTTGGTTGCCACCTGGTTCCATTTGGCCGCGATATCGTACCAGCCATTGCCTTGGGCGTTGATCTTATCAACAAATTCAGCAAAGTGGGCATTATCATTCCATTCGGATGCCGTCAGCTGACCGGCCTGGTGCTCAAAACCGTTGCCGGAGCCGCCAATCGTTCCGTCACCGGGGGCATCGTCCGCGCCGGGAGGCACAGGGGCCGCATCCAATTCCGGCTCCTCCGAGGGCGCATCTGAGTCCTCGGCGTCAGCAGAGGATCCGGGTTTGGAAGAACCGGGAGTATTACTTACCGGGGGATTGCTGCCGATCTCGCCGTCCAACGGCGCGCTGTTACCCGGCTCCTTGCCGGCGGGGTCGCCCCCCTCCGGTTCGGTGGGAGCAACCGCCGCGCAACCAACAAACAAACACAGGCAAAGCAAAAACAACGTCAGTTTCAAAAACAGATTTTGATATTTCATCATGAAATTCTCCTTTCAATTCAAGGTCTTCACCTTAATAGACGGTTGAAAGTTCAATATCTTCCCTGTTTTCCCCAAAAAATCAAAAATTATTTTTTACTGTGCAAACTTGGCCATGACCTCATCCAGCTTTGCCAGATAAATGTCATAAACACTGGCCCAAGCAGCGCTCAACGACTCCTTGCCCTCGCGCAGCTTGTCGCCAAAGAAGGCGAACGGACCTGCCGTCGTTCCGGGACCCTTGAGAGCATCGGAATAAATGAAGCCAAAGTCGAAGAACAGGTTTTCACGAATGATGTTAAGCATTTCCTTGGAGTCGGCATCCTGAGCGACACGGCCCTGAAGTACGACTTCATAGTATGCGGGGATGACCGAATATTTGCTTTCAGCACCCATTGCATCCAGTACCTTGGCACACATCTGAGGAGCCGTCGCACAAGCGGGAACCGAGAAGGAAGACAGACCGTCGTACGAGTGAGACAGGTATTCTTCCTGGTCGTAATCGTACTTGGGGAACGGCAAAATACCGAACTTCATGTCGGCATTACGCAGAGCGTTGGCGTTGTTCAGCGTACCGGTCATAAAGAGCGCGCCGTCGGTCGTAAAGATTTCCAACATTTCGGTGTAGTCACCGTCCGTCAGAAGAGAGTCAAACGTACCCTCGTTCTGGTAGACCAGCTCATACAGCGTCGTGTATACCGTCTCCACCTTTTCTGCATGGTCATCATCCATGAAGACCAAGTCAAAGCCACCATCCTCATTACGAGCAGCAATGGGAAGGTCGCAGGAGGTAACCAGCGCACGCATTGCATGGCGGTTGATAACAAGGCCGAAGGTGTCGCCTACATTCTTGGTATCGTCACCGTTGACGTCGATGTAGATTTCGGACAGCATGGCCATATTTTCCAGCGTCCACTCGTGATCGCGAACCATCTGATACAGGTCGCCGATTTCACCCTGGCGGTCATCAACCATATCGCGGTTGAAGAAGACAGCGTACAGCTCTTCCCACATCGTCAGAGATACGTCGCCCGTGACGTAGAACAGCTTATCAAACACAGTCGCGTTTTCTACCCAAGAGGAGGACCACCAGGGTGCGCTCAGATCGATCGAATCGGTCAGGGTCAGCAGGTTGTAATACTGATCGCTCAAAGTCAAGCCTGCATTGTAGGAGCTGTGAGTAGCAACGATCTGGAAGCTGTTGTCCGTCGTTGCGACGGCATTGGCAAGTACCGCAATAAACTCGGGGCGAAGCTGCCAAGAGCCGTTGACGGGGAAAGAAGTGATTTCCACGTCCAGGTACTCCTCAACGCGAGCGTTACGCTCATACACTGCTTTTTCTACCAGTGCGCCGGACTGCGCGGTCACGTCGATTTCGTATTCCTTGTCTGCACGGCAAAGAATAACGATATCTTCTCCGCCAAAGCCGCCCTGGGGCACCTGTACCTGCATCAGGTAATCAGGAGGGCCAATCTCATCGGGGTTCTGGGGATCCTCGGGATTATTGGGATTCTCAGGATTATTGGGATTCTCAGGATTGTTGGGATTCTCAGGATTGTCATTGTTCGGATTGTCGTTCGGAGTTTCGGTGGTAGGATCCTTCTCCGTCTTGTCCTCTTCTGCACAAGCCAGCATCAAGCTCATCACCATCAAAAGGGAGAGCAGAAGGCACAGCACACGCAGAATTTTGTTGTTTGTGTTCGTCATACACATTTCCTTTCGCGATGAGAATTTATAAATCCCCATCATAAATTTTGTTTATATCCATTATACCCGATGATTGAGATTTTGTCAAGAAATTTCAACCAAATTCGTGCTTCATCTTATCAAAAAAAGAGGGGGAATTTCTCCCCTCTCTCTATCCCAAATGCTCTGCCAGCCACCGCTCAACGGCACGCGCGGCGGCGTCTTCATCTTTTCCCTGCACCAGCACCGTAATGACATCACCACCCTTAGCTCCCAGACCCATCACGGCCAAGAGGCGTTTGAGCGAAGCACTCTTGCCGTTTCGCTTTAATATCACAGTAAAATCGCTCTCAAATTCCCGCGCTTTTTGTACCAGCATCCCCGCCGGACGAGCATGAATCCCCAAAGGATCCCCAATGGTAAACTCAAATTCTTTCACGTTGATCTCCCTTCTTTCTGCATTCCATCAACAAATCCAGCGCCGCAATCTCGCCGCTCGCCATCACTCGAATGTCAAATTCTTCCGAATTACACACCACCATGGGCGTAGTCAATTTATATCCCGCTTCGCGAATGGCCGCTCCATCAAATCGAATCAAAACATCCCCCCGCCGGACGCGCTCCCCTGCCCGTAAAGAGCAAAGAAAATGCTTGCCTCCCAGCGCCACGGTGTCCATCCCGATGTGCAGAAGCAGCTCCGCCCCCACGTCCGTCAGCAGTGTGATCGCATGGCCGCTGTCAAACACTTGGCTCACGGTGGCATCCGTCGGCGCCAGCAGAACATTCCCCGATGGTTCAATGGCCACGCCTTCTCCCAAAATGCCACCGGAAAACGTCTCGTCTTTCACTTCATTCAGTGGAACAACCTTGCCCGACAGCGGCGAATACAGCCCGGTTGTTTTATCCTCTGTTTGGTCGGCGCCAAACAGGCGTTTGATCTTCATTCCAAGTCCCATTTTGATCTCCTTATTCATGATTTGGCACGCTCATGTTGATCGTCTGGACAGTTGTGCTGCACACCTTGCGCCGCAACGGCAAAATTGCGCGGGGGACAACGGAAAACTCCGTGATTCCCATCCGCAAAAACTCCTCTGTCAGCCCTTCATCCGCCCCGAGTTCTCCGCAAATCCCCACCCATATTCCATGTGCTTTTGCTTGCTTGGCTGCGTGGCTCATCAAGCCCAAAACCGCCTCATGGCGCGGATCGTAAAACGCATCCAGCGCCTCATTCTGACGATCCATCGCCAGTGTGTACTGTGAAAGGTCATTGCTCCCGATGCTAAAAAAATCGACCAGCGGTGCCAAACGATCGCTCACCAAAGCCGCCGCAGGCGTCTCAATCATAATGCCGATGTCCACCTTGTCCCTGCATGGAATCCCACGCTCTTTCAGTTGCTCGCGCGCTTGATCCCAAAGCGCACGCAACTGTGTCACTTCGCAAGGAGAGGTAATCATGGGAAACATGACCGCCAAATTTCCGTACACCGACGCCCGCAACAGCGCTCGGCATTGGGTCAAGAACACCTCCGGATGTGTCAGGCTGACACGAGCCCCTCGCAAGCCCAACGCCGGGTTTTCTTCCTTCATTAACGGAATACACGCCGCTTGCTTGTCCGCTCCAACATCCAACGTTCGCACCACAACTCGCTTGCCCTCCATCGCCTGTAATACGCGGCGGTACACTCCAAGCTGTTCATCTTCCCCGGGAAGATCCTCCCGTCCCATATAGATAAACTCACTCCGCAACAATCCAATCCCGTCGCAACCCTGCTGTATGGCATCCTGCAAATCATGGATATTCCCGATGTTGGCGCAGATTTCAATGCGCGTCCCGTCTGCCGTTCTGCTCTCTGCCTCGCGCCAAGCAAGAAGAGAGCGTTGCTCTTCCTCTTTTTTGTTTTGTCGAAAATGATATTCTTGTTGCATTTTCTCATCCGGCCCGACGCAAACGGTTCCCCGCTCTCCATCTACCATCACCATTGCGCCTTCGTCGATCATCTGCCATCCTTCGCCAATGCCAACAACGGCCGGGATTCCCAGTGTACGTGCCAAAATGGCCGTATGCGAGTTGGTCGATCCCCTCGCCGTTACAATCCCCCGCACAACGCTTCGATCCAGTCCCACCGTTTCAGCCGGCGACAAATCCTCCGCGCAAATGATTTGCCCCTCCGATCCATCCGTCGACACGCACATCCTTGCGCCTCCGCTTAGATGCTCCAACATCCGCCCCGTCACCTGCCGCACATCCTCGGCACGGGCTCTCATATATTCGTCCTCCATCGTTTCAAACACCGAGGCAAACTGCTCGCCGACCGCTCTGACCGCAAATTCTGCACGATGCCCTGCCGAAATTTTGTGTCGAATCGCGTCCTCAAGATCCTCGTCGCCGACCATCATGGCTTGCACCTTAAAAATTTCCGCTTGTTCTTCCCCAATATCGTGCCGCAGCCGTTCGTATAGCGTCTGCAGTTCCTCTACCGTGACGTCTCGCGCTTCTTTGTACCGCCCAAGCTCTTGCGTAGGATCCCCGTGTGCATCGGACTCCGTCCTATCATTGACGCGACGCAAAAGCCGCGCCCGCCCCATCGCCATTCCGCGTGATGCTCCCTTCCCTTGTAATGTCATCATGCTCTTCCCTCCGTTTTCGCCATTGTTGCGCTATGGTTATTGTTTGCCGTACTCCCCCTCACTTATACAATAAAAAAGACGCAAGCGAAAGAAAAAAACACCTTCCGTCTTGACATTTTGCTATGATCGTGATACAATAGGAATGCTTGCGGGTGTGGCGGAATTGGCAGACGCGCCAGACTTAGGATCTGGTGGTATTCCCGTGCAGGTTCAAGTCCTGTCACCCGCACCAGCGGCAAGTTGCCGCCCCCAATCATTGGGTGGCGACAGCAAAGATCCGAACCTTATCACACGATGGTGGGGTTCGGATTTATCTTTACTAACTGCACCAAACAGTAGAAATCCGAATCTCGCCACGCACCGGTGAGGTTCGTTTTTTGCGTCATCAACACCAAAAAAGGAGAACGTTATGCTGAAAAACCGCCGCATCTATCTCTTATCTTTCGCTGTTTTGTTCGTTGCCGTGGAAATCATACTCGGCATCGCACTCCAAATCACCTCCGGCCGAGCCGTCGCCGCTTGTTCTTTTGCCTCCATCATTCTTGCTTGCCTGTTCTGTGCTCTTTTCGCAAGCAAATCAGCCCCCTACGTACTGACTCAATCCGCTCTTGTCCTGACCGTTTGCGCCGATTATTTTCTTGTTTGGTCGCTCCCGATCAAGCAACTCCCTGCCATGATATTTTTTCTTGGCGCTCAGCTTGCCTATGCTGCTCGCATCTATCTTTTGGCCGACGCCAAAGAGCGACGCATCCATCTGATCGCCCGCGGCACGCTGTCGTTGGTCGCCGTGGTTACAACCCTGATTGTGCTGCGGCAAGCAGCCGATGCTCTGGCGGTAGTTTCCATGCTTTACTACGCCAATCTGATTCTCAACCTTGTATTTTGCCTGTTGCGCTTTCGCTCGCGCGCTCTCCTCGCCATCGGATTTATGCTGTTTTTGCTTTGCGACACCGTCATAGGCCTTGATCTGCTTGGAGGCTATCTGCCTATTCCCGACGATGCACTTTTATACCGTGTGATCCGCCCCGGTTTCAACCTCGCATGGGTGTTCTACCTCCCATCCCAAGTATTACTAGCCTTCAGCCTTTGGAATCATCAGCAGAAAAGCCCAAAAACTTGCGCAAAATATTAAGAATTGCTTAATATTTATAAATATTTGACAAATTCCCGACAATATCTGTTATAATTCTACTTGGTTTGACAATATAATTTATAACTTTATATAACGAGGAACGGAACCATGAGAGAATTTTTCGGTATCGACGGATTCACCCGTACGCCTGAGGGATATATGTCCTGGCAACATTTGACGTTTGTAACATCGCTGATGGTGATCATGATCGGCTTGGCTGTTTGGCTGGGGCTGAGAAACAAACAGCGAAATGACACCTCCAAAAACAAGGTGCTGGTTTGGGCCGCAATTTTGATTGACGGCTTCGAGATTTGGAAAATTGTTTTGGCCTGCGCAAAAGATCCTTCCGCATGGCAAGTCAATCTACCCCTGTTTTTGTGCAGCATCCAACTCATCGCCATCCCGTTGGCCGCGTTTACCACCGGTCGCATTAAGCAAGCCTCCCTGGATTTCGTTTGTATTTTCGGTATTTTGGGAGCCGTCCTCGGCACCTATGGCGCTGGTCAAAACTACAACGCCTACCCCGTGCTGTCCTTCCCGAATGTTGTCTCCGGCATCACCCACTCCATCTCCGGATTCGCTTCGCTGTACATCATGATCTGCGGTTTGGGTAAGCTCAACCGCAAGAATATGTGGATCACCTTCTCCATTCTCGGCGTGTTCTGCACCGCAGCCTTCACCGCAAACTACCTTTTGGATTATAACTATATGTTCCTGCGTCGCGGCGACGGCACGCCCTACGATATTTTTTACAATCTCGTCGGCGGAAGCCAAGTGTTCTACCCCATGATCGTCATCTCTCTTTTCCTTTTGTACATCGTCGGTTTCTATTTCGTACATTACTGGATGGAAAAGAAAAAGGCTGCCAAGTCGTAACTATTCAGAAAAAGCGGACTGCACATCTGCAGTCCCCTTTTTAACACAACAAAAAAACTCATGGCGCACCATGAGCTACACAATATGGCAAAAACAGAAGTGACCCTTGGCTACAGCAATTTGTCCGCAACCAAGGGTCACTTCTGATCGTTCTTAGTATCTAACATCTTTTGTGATCCTCTCTTTCTTTTGTTTGCTAAAAAGCTTTTTTTATCCTTTCTCAAAATTTTCCAAGAATTCTTCCAAAATCTCTTTTCTCTTCGTCCACGCCATCCATTTTTCCACTGATCGCGACACTTTATTTTCCTTATACAAGAAAGTTTCTTCGAAAACTACCGTATGCCGCCGTCTCGTTTTCGTGGTGGGACAATATAGAATTTTTTTGCGTACCATTCAATAAAAACCGAATACTTACAAACACACACTCACTACACACAAATCTATATGAAGCGTAACACCGCCGTGTTCAATATCTACTCCTACCAAAGACTCTCACATACTCAACGGATCTGCGGTTTTTGGTTGAATGAACGCTTGGCTTATCAGCCCATTGGACGATCCTCCTGATACAGTTTTGTTCGGGGGCTTAATTTAACGGCCCATCGGACTATCCTCCTGATTCGATTTTGTTCGGGGCTTGATTTAACGGCCCATCGGACTATCCTCCTGATTCGATTTTGTTCGGGGGCTTAATTTAGCGGCCCATCGGACTATCCTCCTTGGTATTACATTGGAACCTTTTGAGTTCATCAGACGTCCTCTTTTTCGCACTCATGCCCGGGTTTTCATGACTGCCCATTGGACTGTCCTTCTCTATTGCACTTGTAGTATATCATATTTTTTTCGTCTTTTCAATTGACAAAATAACAAAAGTTCACAAGAAAAATTTATACACAACAGAGAAAATTGACGTTTGTTACAAAACCCCTTTACAAATGAATTTCATTGTGATATAATTATAGTGTTGTGGTGTCTTTTGACACAAAGAACCTCCGCCCATGCAAGCACGCGCATGGGCGGAGGTTCTTTTTCAGGGTTGACCGTTAAACTCTCTGACGGCCTCGCACATGGCGTGAACATTTTCCTCGGGAACTTCGTAGAACATATAGTCGCTGGCAGCCAAGATATGCTTTCTGCCCATGCGGCGAGCCGTTTCCAAAATATGCAGGCTCAGCTCCTTGATCTGTTCGGGAGAATCGTTGAGCAATCGGTCCAAGCCGATATTGCCGCGGGTACAAATACGCTCATCGATCTTGGAAAAGGCATCTTCGATGCTCTTTACGTTACCGACGGGCGCCTCGGACAAGGTCTCAAACAGATCGATGCCCATTTGGTTGTAGTATCCCTTGGTCAGCATCGGTTCGATAGGCGAGCAAATGTGGGTATAGACAAGCATTCCCGCTTGATGCACCATATCCGTCACTTGCTTGGAGTACGGCACGAGATAGTTTTCATAATACTTCGGCGAGATCATCTCCGATCCCGGCCCACCGAGAAACACAAAATCCGCACCGCCCGCCGCTACCGCGCGAATCAACTGCTCGTCCAGACGCAAAATTTTATCCATCAAGCGACGGAACTGCTCGGGACGGTCAAAGACCAGCATGGCAGTGTCCATGGTGCTGGGAAAGCAAAGCAGTTCATAGGGCTGCATGGCCCACTGGATATCCAGTGCCTCACCATCACCCAACATCTGGCGCACGCCGCGAACGCCCTGCGTAATCAACGAAAAATCCTTGACCTCCAAAAGGCGATCCAGATAGTATTCGAGAATGTCCAGTTCCTCTTCCTTTGTGATGAGGTACTTGGTCTGACAGCTCCCTTTAAGCTCATCTTCAATCACCGTCAAATGGAGAGATCCTTTCGGCGTGACAAAATTGTTCTTGTAGAACCGTCGGCCGTTTTCATTCACCGTCATGGGTTCCCCTTGCCAATGAATGTCGCCGGTCAATGCAGTCAGATCTGGCAGGCCAAAATTATACAGTGGCACCATATCGAACATTTGGCAAACCCTTTTAGTGTCCTCGTGTGTCGTTTCGCTAAACCAAGTCTTGCCTGCCATTTTGGTATCAAAACCGGCACCGGCGCCGATCTGAGGCGAACAGATAAAATCCTTGCCCCCGTATCGAATGTAGTGGAGTAATGTTTCGCGATTTGTCATCCTTTGGCCCCTCTTTCCCCTATAAATTATCTTTAACATCTCTCTGTTGCAAAAGCATCCGCGCATGGCGCGGATGCTTTTGATATTTTAATTCAGCGAATTCCGTATCTTTCAATGATGTAATCCATATCCTTGTCACCGCGGCCGGACAGATTGATCAGCACCGAACCCGTGCCCATACGCTGTGCCAGCTTAATGCCGTAAGCGACAGCATGCGCGCTCTCAATGGCGGGGATGATACCCTCCGAGCGGGACAAATCGAAGAACGCATCGATGGTCTCGTCGTCGTTCACAACATCGTACTTGACGCGGCCAAGCTCATGCAAGAAGGCGTGCTCCGGGCCGGAGGAAGGATAGTCCAAACCGCTCGCGACCGAATATACGGGCGCAGGATCGCCGTTCTCGTCCTTGAGCATGATGGAGTTGAAGCCGTGCATGACGCCCTCTGTACCGTACTGCAGACTGGCGGCGTGATCGCCCAGCGCCGTGCCGCGTCCCAAAGGCTCAATACCGTAAATGTCCACAGGATCGTTCAAAAAGCCCGAGAAGAAGCCTGCGGCATTGGAGCCGCCGCCCACGCAAGCAACGATGGCATCGGGCAATTCACCCGTCATTTCGATAAACTGTTCGCGTGCCTCTTCGCCCACAACGTGCTGAAAATCGCGCACCATCATGGGGAATGGATGAGGGCCGACGACAGAACCGATGCAATAAATCGCGTCTTTATATTCCTTGGCATACGCCGCAAAAGCAGAGTCAACCGCCTCTTTAAGCGTCTGCAAGCCGTGAGTAACCTCAACAACGTTGGCACCCAAAATCTTCATTCGTGCCACGTTGGGAGCCTGCTTTTTGATATCAACCGAGCCCATGTAAATGTCACATTCCATACCGAAATAGGCGGCCGCGGTTGCCATGGCAACACCGTGCTGGCCGGCGCCCGTCTCAGCGATGACCTTCTTTTTGCCCATGTATTTGGCAAGCAGAACCTCTCCCATGCAGTGATTGAGCTTGTGAGCACCCGTGTGGTTCAAGTCCTCGCGCTTGGCATACAGCTGGACGTTACCCAGCTTGGAGGACAGTCGCTCCAGGTGGGAAATGGGGGTAGGACGTCCCTGAAACTCCTTGCGAATGCGGCGCAATTCCGCGATAAACTTGCGGGATTTACATATAGTGAAATACGCCTCGGTGATCTCGTTCATCGCGATCTGAAGTTCGGGAGATACAAACGAGCCGCCGTATTTTCCAAAATAACCTTCTTTGTTGGGATACTGCTTAAAATAAGTTTCAAAATCGATGCCGTTGAATTGCATGATCATTTCCTCCGTATAAATTGTTCAATGCGTTAAGTTCTTTCTTTCGCGAGTATGTGACAAACCTCGCCATCGCAGCTTGTATCGCATGGCCCCTCCTTGTCGGAAAACAAAAAACGCCCCGACAGATATCATTTCTCTGTCAAGGACGAATACAGAACACGATGTGTCCGTTGCTATCCGCGGTGCCACCTTGGTTCGCAGGCTTGCTGCGCGCTTACGGGTACGAAAATACCCTTGACCCCTAACGCGTGTCTGGCGTCACGCAATACTCAGCTCTTGCTTTTCCTGCGCACCCTCTGCGGTCCATTTGCCGACTTGTTTCTTACCCGACTCTCAGCGTCGCGGGCTCTCTGTGAAGGCATATCCGACGTTATCTCCGCATCAACGGTTTGATTATGATAAAGTATAGCACACCGCCAAGGTGTTGTCAATGGAGTTTTCGCATTTTTTATCCGGAGATTGGACTTTTTTCACATATTTCTTTTTTTGTTACAATAAAAATTTATGATATCTATTGCCAAATCATATAAAATCATGGTATAATGAAGTAATCCCTCAAAGAAAGGAATTCCCCCATGAAGCTGAGATTTTTATTGTTATTGTTGGCTATGGTTTTGTGCGCCGGTGCGCTCTTTGCCTGCGGCTCAACAACCGACACACCGGGGCCTGTCGCCCCACCGTCCAAGGAGGACCCCACAGACACGCCCAATCCTCCCGAATGCACCGAGCATACGGATGCCAATGAAGACGGGACGTGCGATGCTTGCGGCGCCGAAGTCGCGCCGGAAGAACCTCCCCAGCCGGAACAGCCGGAAGAACCCAAGCCCGAAGATAAATATGTCTACGATGAATCCGAATACGAAGCACCGCTGGAGCTGTTCGGCAAGTGGGAAGATTTCTTTGTTCCCGGCGAGCGTAGCGACACCTTCGACGTCACGGTAGCTCAATTACCCGGCGGGTTGTACACCCAAGCGCGCAACGCGGTCAAAATCGACGGCGTGCGCACCTACGCGTCTGTTGACCACGGCTACTCTCCCGCGATGCACGTTCGCGTCGACGCCTACATCGTCAGCGGTAAATACAGAAAAGAATTCAACAAGGCCGGATACGATATCATCGGCACCAGCAATTCCTTCAACAAAACCAACTACAGCACGTCGCACCCTGAGGTCTTGCAGGTAGATGCCTATGGCAACACCGGTTCCTTTTGGGGCTCCTCCGTTTTGACCTACGATGTTGTAAAATACAACATTTCCGACAAATTGCGCGACATGGTGACCCATTCCAACTGGGCCGTCGGCTTTGTCGAACCCGAAATGTTCCGCTACGGCGGCTACGGCGAGGCATACAAGGAGCTGTGGTACACCAAATACGGCGAATTGTGGAGCGATCCCAACGGCGACGTCCGCTCCATCTTCATGTCCCAAAGACTCAACGTATGGACACACACCAATGCCATCAAGATGTATGCGTCCTACGTCAACGAGAAGGAGGGCAAGACCGAGCATCTGTACTCGCTGGCTCCCCACAGCACCCTGGCCTACGCCACCTACACCAACGGCATCACGGACGGCTACGTCCACATGATGGGCACAGGACAGATCGAAACCGTCACGGGTCAGACCTGGAGTAATACCATTATCAACCACGTCCGCTACGAGGGCCAAGCCGCTCGCCGCACCTTCATCAACGCCTACGTAGAATACGGCACGTATTTGGATGCCGTGAATTATTACGGCGCCAACTTCCACGCGCTGTGCGACCCCATGTCCGATACCAAGGACTCTGAGCCTGAGTCCTACTGGCGCCAGCTTTGCCACGAGCAGCTTGTCGCTTCCATGATGTATTCCGAAATCAACCGCTGGGAGCTGATTTGGACCAACCGTTCCTTTATGAACGTTTCTCCTGAATACCGTTCCGAGCAGCTCAACATTCACAATGCGCTCCTGGAAATCTCGGGCGCAGAATACAAGGCAACCGCGGGTACGCCCGGCATCACCTACCTTCTGGGTGACACTTTGACCTGGCAGGCTCCCGACAAGCCGGACTTTGGCGAAAACGCCTATGACGGTTTCTGGGGCGTTGCGGCTCCTCTGGTGTACGACGGTATCCCGCTCCGCACCATGGCCATGGAGCTGATCACCAAGCCGGAAGATTTGAAGAACGTCTCTGTTCTGATCGTCTCTTATGACAATCAGAAGCCTCTGTACGAGGAGCTCAACGCTGCCATCGCAGATTGGGTCAGAGAGGGCGGTACCCTGTTGTATTTGGGCGGCCCCGACGAATATCTGAACATCCCCGAAGCATGGTGGAATCAGGAAGGCAAGGGTGGCTCTCCCACTGCAAACCTTTTGCAACACTTGGAAGTTTCCGACACCATTACCGCCAAAATGCTGACCGGCGGCAACAAAGACTTGAACTGGAAGGGCGGCAAGACCGCAGCTGATTCCTCCGATTTCAAGAACGGTGCGATGAAGGCCGGCGGCGATAACTTCACTTACTACTACGAGGGCAGTGGATTTGAGACCCTGCTGGAAACCTCTGACGGTAAGGCTGTTGGCATTACGTTTGGCGTAGGCAACGGCACTGTTTTGATGGTTGGTCTTTCGACCACGGATTACAGCGACAGCGCGGCAGGCGCAGATCTGTTGCGTATGCTGACTGCCAAGGCCACCGAAACCACCGAATACCATTACGTCACCTCGGATGTGTTCGTTGTCGAGCGCGGCGATTATGTTGCCGTATATCCCTTGAATGGCGATTATCAGCTGTATGGCACCTACGTCAATATCTTCTCTCCTGACCTTGAGGTGGTTGTCGATCCCGTCGTTCCCGAAAATGAAGCCGCCCTGTGGCGTCGCGTACAGAGCAGCGCAGAGCTGACGATCCCCACCGTATCGTATGCCGGCGGTTATGTTGAGGAAGTCACGGGAACGGAAGAGCAAACCAAGATCCTTTTGTATGCTGCTGAAAATGCCTGCATCCCGATCCGCATCACCGCTCCTGCCGGCTTTGTCCCCGGCGATGTCAGCGTGACCTACAACGAGCAGATGGCATCCGCAGAGCAGGTATGGGATGCCACCACCAATTCCCTTCTGATCAAGGTATTCTCCTCTCCGACCATGCACGCCACGGTCGAGGTCGTCTGGACCAAGGGCGGCGATGCCGTCAAGTCGCTGCAGTACGAATCCTTTAGACTGAACGTCAACCAGTCGGGTGACGATGCCCCCTTCATTTTCTACAACACAGGCAAGGCCGACGGTGCCAAGCGCTACACCGACGGCAAGGCCGAACTGATTTGGAAGTTCGACGTAGACAAATTCGAAGGACTGGTCATCGCGGCGCAAATCAGCCAGAACTACATTTTGGAAGTCTCGGGCGATGGCGTTGAGTGGATCGAAGTCATCAACTACGCCAAGATTTCTTCCTACACCGCCAGCGGTACCAATGACGGCGTTGCCTGCGTCATCGTGGGTGCGTACGACGAGATCGGCGAAACCCTCTACCTCCGTCTGCGCAGCAGTATGCCGACGACCGGCTGGGGCGGCGCGATTAAGTCCTTGACCTTCCAGTATTTGGTCGAAGACGGTGAAAGCCTGAGCAAAGAAGATTTGAAGTAACATAAACAAAAGCAGTGGCTGAGAGTTCACAAGAACTCTCAGCCACTATTTTTTATTAAATTATAGCAACGGAATATTTCCTAAATCAAATCTCGTTTTCCTATTCAAACGCAAGACAACAGCCGTTCAATTTCCTCGCGTGTTGCCAGCACCGCGGAGCACGCGGTCGCACCGCCTGCAGCAATGCCCAAACGAAGGGCATAGTCATATCCCTTTGGAGCACCGGCAAGGAATCCGGCCACC
>JAZQUX010000056.1:0-7292 GCA_045631585.1 Eubacteriales bacterium
TATACGCAACGGTGAAACAACTCCCGTTCAGCCCCCGCCTATTTGGGCGGGCGTTTTGTGTGCGTGGGAAATTTTCACCGCTTCATTTCTCGGACATATTTCGCGTGAGGTGTCGCATATAATGAATGCAATGAGAGGGAAGGGGTGATGGCATGGGAAACGAGGTTTATGCCGATTTGCTGTTTTTGGTCAATTTCAGCATGGATTTTCTGTGTTTCTATCTGTGTGCTCGCTTGCTTCGCCGTCCGCTGTCCTTGTGGCGAGGAATGCTTGCTTCGGCACTGGGCGGCGTGTATGCCGTGGCGGTGCTGTTTTTAACGGTCGGAAAGGTTCCTGCTTTTTTGCTCGACGCGCTGGTCTGCTTTGCGTTGTGCGCCGTTGCCATGATGGGGAAACGGGAGCGATTCCGATCCTTGGCGAGATTGACCGCGCTCTACCTTTTGATCTCGGTTCTCTTGGGCGGTGTTATGACGGCGCTTTACGCTCAGCTCAACCGCATCCCCGGATTGACCGACCGCGTGGAGTCCGACGGCATCTCCACTTGGCTGTTTTTCGGGATGTCCGTGGTCTCTGCTGTGTTGACTGCACTTTGGGGGCGGTGCTTTAAGCGGAGTACTCGCAAAGTGGCTGTGAGGGTGACGGTGGAGATGGGCGGGCGGCAGGTGGCGCTGGATGGTATGTGTGATTCGGGCAACCTTTTGCGGGATCCCATCAGCGGGAAATGCGTCATTCCCGCGGAAATTTCACGATTGGAGGGGGTATTCCCCTCGGAGCTCCTGCGAGCCGCCGCTTCGTCTTCCGTTTCGGAACAAGTGGCAAAATTGTCGGGGGAATACGCAAAGAAAGTACGCTTGATTCCGGCGCGTACGGCAACGGGCGAGCGCATGATGCTAGCGGTCAGCCCCGATTGCGTTTACATACAGGAGCAGGGGAACGAGGAGGCGCACGAAGTCAGCGCTCTGATCGCCCCGACCAAATTGACGAGCAAACAAGACGGGATCGCGGCCCTTGTGCCGAGCGAATGGATGATATAGGAGGGAGTTATGTGGAGATATCTTAAAAAAATGGTGTGGCGTCTGCTGAATTGGCTGGGCGGGCGGGAGGAGCAGGACGAGGACATTTTTTACATCAATGGCCCCGATACGCTTCCGTTGCCGCTGTCGCACGAGGAGGAAGCGGCGGCCATCGACCGCCTGAGCTACGACGAGGATGCCAAAACGCTGCTTGTGGAACATAATCTGCGCCTGGTGGTCTATATAGCTAAGCGATTTGAAAGCACGGGTATTGGCCTTGAGGATCTCATTTCCATCGGAACGATCGGACTGATCAAATCGGTCAATACCTTCCGCGCCGACAAGAACATCAAGCTGGCCACCTATGCCTCGCGGTGCATTGAAAATGAGATTCTCATGTATATCCGAAAAAACAGCGGACAACGCTTGGAGGTCAGCATCGATGAGCCGCTCAATACCGACTGGGACGGGAACGAGTTGTTGCTCTCGGACATTCTCGGCAGTGACGAGGTGGACGTGATGACCGAGATCACCGAGCGAGAAGAACGGCAAGCCATTCGCGATTGCGTTTCGCGCTTAGATGAACGCGAGCGGGTCATCATCGAGTTGCGCTACGGGCTCAATGGCGGCGATGAAATGACCCAAAAGGAAGTCGCCGACCTCTTGGGTATCTCGCAATCCTACATCTCGCGCCTGGAAAAGAAGATCATCGCCAAACTCAGGGAGGAACTGGGGCAGGTGCTGTGATTTTTCAAGATGCCATCTGTTGACAAACGATAGAAAGTGTGGTACAATGATATCGTAGAAAGCCCGACAACCGCTGTGTTGCTAAAACAAGATGTTGCCGCGTCCCAACAGAATATCAGCGGCAAAAGAATATGCGCATACGGGGCAGAAGGCTTCGTATGCGCTTTTGTCGTTTTTAGGAAAGGAGTATTGTCCAATGAAAGTTCGCATCTGGTTGTTATTGTCCCTTATGGTACTACTCGTCGCCTGTACCGTCGCCCCGCCTTCCGAAGAGAATCCGGCACCTGAGAATCATCCGCCTTCCGAAGAGAATCCGACACCTGAGGATACCCCGCCATCCGATTCGCCTTCGCAAAAAGAGGATGCGTTTTCTCACCAATATGAAGAAATCACCTCGTGTAAAAGATGGGGAAGGGATGAAAACAAGGCGGATGAATTATCTCGTGTGGATGTCGATATTCTTTTGATGGTCATGAATTCCGGCGAGCGGGAAAGTGATAACACAAAAACGGCGTATGACTTTGAGTTCATTGTTTCCGGGGCGACCATCCGATACACGTCTTCCAGTGGGCTATTTAATGATATTACACACAAATGCCATTTTCGAGTAACGGAACAGCAAATGGAATTGTTCAACCGAATTCTTGAGGATTATTTTTCTTGAAGCATAATGGTGATATTGAATGATGAGACTTCCAAAATACGAAAGCTGTCTGTAAAAAGTTTATCGATGGCGTTAATGCAACGATCGATGTAAAATATGAAGATCCCAAATCGGTAAGACGAGATAACCGAGGTGTTGATAAATATAGAGCGGCTGCTATCGACCGCCTGGGTTACGACGAGGATGCCGAGATGCTGCTTGTGGAACATAATCTGCGCCTTGTGGTCTATATTGCCAAGCTGAGGGAGGAACTGGGGCAGGTGCTGTGATTTTTCAAGATGCCATCTGATAGAAAGTGTGGTACAATGATATCGTAGAAAGCCCGACAACCGCTGTGTTGCTAAAACAAGATGTTAACAGAATATCGCGGCAAGAAAATACGCGCATACGGTTGTATAAGGCAGCCGTGTGCGCGTTTTTGAATTTTTTAAGTTTTTTTCGAAAAAACGGAAGAAAACCAAATTTTTTGCGTCTATATAGGTGAAGGCGAATATGTCTTTCCGAAAATATGAAAAACGTCTTGGAAGAAAGGAGATTTTTATGAAACGACTACTTATTTGTTTACTCGCTATCAGTTTGTTTTTGCTGTTTGGCTGTCAAAACAGAAACACTAATGGAGGAACAGATGTTGAAGGAACTCCATCAGAGGAAATATCTGGTGACGAAAATGATTTAGTATTTATCAGTCCCGATACTATTTGGGGAATTGACGTACGATCGATAGGAGAATTAAACGAGGTGAGGCACAAGCTATCGTGCAGCGACGAAGAGTTTAATGAATATTTCGGTTCTAGAATGACCAAGGAAAATCTAGCATATTTTTTGGATTTGGTGGATTCCATTCCATACGTTCCTATTGTTGATGGAGATATCATTTGGATTAGCTATTGCCATGAAAGATCGATAGATAGCGGTAAATATGTGAAATCTTTGATCATCTCTACCGAGTCGGAAAATGGAGAATGGACCCGTTTGCAATATAGGTTCTCGGTTTCGGATGAGCCTGACGTGGATGAACCGGTGACCACTCCGCCGCCGCAGGATGCAACGGTGTTCACCCCCCCGATACTCAGCGATGACGGAGAAATCTCTGTTTTTGCCGAGAGGAGAGGCGACCATCCTTCCGGGACGGGAGATTTCATCGAGTGGTATGCTCATGTAGACGGGATATACACAGTAATTTACTATCATGTTCCCGATGCGGATCTGGTTGATACGAGTGAACTGTTTGGTAAATTGTCAGTCGGCCGCATTGATACGACGATAGAAGAATAAACGGATAAAATTGCTTTTCTTCCCCCGCCTCGGCGGGGGACACTTATGTGTCAAAAGAAAAATAAAAAATATTTTTCAAAAACCCCTTGCAATTGCAAATGTTTTGTGATATAATGTCCGTATTCGTGAGCAATTCGAGAAGTTGCAGAAAAGTGCGATGTACGAGCGGCGGCAATCCTTTGCAGGATGCACGCGGTTTAGCCATCAGGCTTTCCTGACCGAGGTCACGGAGCAGCACAAGCAAATTCAGAAAGGAGAGCTATTAAAATGCAAGCAGGAATCCATCCTAAGTACGAGGAAGTTGTTATTAAGTGCGCATGCGGTGAGACTGTTACCACCCGTTCTACCACGGCTGGCGAGATGAGAGTCGAAATCTGCTCCAAGTGCCACCCCTTCTTTACCGGTAAGCAGAAGTTCGTTGATGCCGGCGGTAGAGTGGATAAGTTCAAGAAGAGACTGGCTGCCAGCGGCAAGTAATTTTGCGCCGACACCGTCTGTTCAACCGAACCGACACAGCATTGGACAGAACACGTTATGGCGTGCTCTGTCCATTTTTTTTATGCAATAGCTTTGCAGAAAGGATTTTTATGGCCTTTTTTGAACAACACGATATATTAGACAATCTCAAGGGTGGCCCCTCGGCCATTCTTGTCGGCGTCAGCACGCGCGACCTCTCGCCCGAAGAAGCTGAGCGAGGGCTGGATGAGCTGGAGCGATTGCTCGACACGGCGGGCGGCAAAGTATTTGCTCGCGTCATGCAGGCGCGTCCTACCATCGATCCCGCGACGGTCATTGGCTCGGGCAAGGTCAAGGAGATCGCGGATCTTTGTGAACAAAACCATGTTGAGCTTGTGATTTTTGATATGGAATTGTCCCCCGCTCAGATTCGAAATTTGGAAGATGGCATTGGCAAGGACGTTCGCGTGATCGACCGCTCTATGCTGATTTTAGATATTTTCGCTCTGCACGCCACTACCATGGAGGGTAAAGTGCAGGTCGAGCTGGCACAGCTCAAATATACCGCGCCCAGACTTTCCGGTCACGGTACCGAGATGAGCCGTCTTGGCGGCGGCATCGGCACGCGAGGCCCCGGCGAATCTCAGCTTGAAAGCGACCGCCGCCACATGCAGCGCCGCATTCACGCTCTGGAAACACAGTTGGAAGAAATGGACAAAAACCGACGCACCATGCGGGCGACAAGACAGCGCAGCGGCATTCCCACCGTTGCCATCGTCGGCTACACCAACGCGGGAAAGTCCACGCTTCTTAACCGTTTGACAAACGCCGGAATTTTGGCGGAAAACAAGCTGTTTGCCACACTGGATCCTACCACGCGCCAGTATAGTTTGCCCGGCGGGGAAAAGATCCTGCTTACCGACACCGTCGGGTTTATTCGCAAGCTCCCCCACCACCTGATTCGCGCCTTCCGTTCCACGCTGGACGAGGCGGTGCTGTCGGATATCTTGCTGATTTTAATCGACGCATCCGATCCCGAATGCCGCGAGCAGTTGGAATGTACCGAGGCGCTGTTGGAGGAACTGGGCGCAGCGGACAAGCCTAAGCTATATGTATTCAACCAGTGCGACAAGCCGGAAGCGCAGGCAGCTTTTGCTCTTCCGGGCAAATCGGCCGGGCAGGAGCAGTCGGTGTTTATTTCTGCTAAAACGGGACAAGGCTTGGATGATCTTCTCGGTAAGCTGACCGCCCTTGTCAATGGCGATAAAACGCGTGCGACTTTTGTGATTCCCAACGCCAAGCAGGGAATGCTGAGCAAATTGTACGCGGGCGGCGCATCCATTGAGGACATGGACTATGGCCCCGAAGCGGTGACCGTGACGGCGATTGTCGATGCTCAAACGCGCGGCGCTTTGCGCGAGTTTGACACCTGTCCGCCCAGAGTCAAGGAAGAATGGGAGGCGTGACATGGCAGAAACGTATACTACGATAGCAAAAGTCGCAGAGATTGAATTTGTAGAGCGCAAGTCGGTCTTTTATGGCTACGCTGCCCCTGTGAAAACGGAAGAGGAGGCGCTGGCCATCGTCAAACAACGCAGGACTTTGATGCCCGACGCCACGCATCACGTGTTCGGCTATCACATGAAGGGCGGGATTCTTGCCCGCTATTCGGACGACGGTGAGCCCCAAGGAACCGCAGGAATGCCCGTGCTGGAGGCCATTCGCAAGTCAGGCGCAGATGACGTTCTTGTTGTTGTTACCCGGTATTTCGGAGGAATTCTTTTGGGAGCGGGCGGCCTTGTCAGAGCCTATGCCCACACGGCGCACTTGGCGCTGGAGGAGGCGGGCATCGTCACCTATGAGACCTATGCGGAGATGGAAATCACCTGCTCGTATTCCGATTATCAGAAATATTTGTCCCAGTTGCCACGCTTCGGCGCAGTGATGGACGACACCGATTTTTCGGATCGCGTGACCATTCGTTTTGCCGTCAAGAAACATTTGGCGGATGATGTTTGTGCGCTCGTGCGCGAGATCAGCGCAGGAGCGGATCAGGCCCGTGTGTTGGGTGAGAGATTTGATTATCGATAACTAAAAACCGATCCCGAGTCAATTTGACTCGGGATCAACTTTCATTTAAGGTTTTCGTGCGAGCTGTAAATCTATTGTGTCATAAATCGTAAAGGTCCCGCCATGTTGGTCAATGGCTTTTTCGATTTCTTCAAAGAACACATTTCTAACAGACTCATCCATGGCAATATGGTCGGAATAAGTACCCAGCAAAGCAATATATTCTTTGGACGAAAACGCTCTGGTGCGCCGAAACGTAGCGTATTGGATATCCGTAAATCCGTATTTCTCGGCAATCAACGCTCTGGCTTTTGCCTGTTCCTCGGTATACTCTTTCGGCGGTGACGGTTGCTTGTTATAGAAACTATAATAATATTTTTCATAGAGTTCATCGATTTTGAGAGAAAGCAGGGGATTGCCTTTATCTCTGTACGGATGATTGGCAAATCTTGCAAAAACCCCACCGCTTTTCAATATTGAAAATACTTTGTTATATCCGATTTCTTCCGGTATCCAATGAAACGCAGAGGCAGAGAATACTAAATCAAAGACGTCTTCTTCAAGTTCCGTATCTTCAAATTTGCCGGTAATAACGGAAAATCTCGAATAATCTTTGAATTTTTCTTTCAGCAATTCGGACAACTGCTTGCCATATTCTACGGCTGTCAGGTGGCATCCCGTTTTCAATATGGGCAAGGTAGCTTGCCCGCCTCCGCTCCCTATCTCGACGACATGACTGTTTTCATCAAGGGAGGTATAATCCAATATCGTTTGATACAATTCCTCGACATAACCGGGGCGTAGCTTTTCATATATGGGAGCAACCGTATCAAAAGTCCATTCCAATCCCTTTATTGCGGGCATATTAACACCTCCAAATCCAAAATGATCGGTTGGTGAATTATAATACAAAAAAGCAATAATGTCAAGAGGAAAAGAAAAACTCAACCAAGAGTACGAATTGGCATATCAAAACGGGCCGCCCGGGAGGTCGGTCCCTACAAGATAGCGATGAATTTTGCCATAGCAAACTCATCTTGGGCGTGCGCTTATGCGCCCAAGATGGA
>JAZQUX010000057.1:0-5117 GCA_045631585.1 Eubacteriales bacterium
TGTGCATCCCTCCCCTGTATCACACGGGCGCCAAAATGCACTGGTTTGGATCCTTCTTGGTCGGCGGTCGCGCCGTCCTTCTCAAGGGCACCAAACCCGAATGGATTTTCCGCGCCGTCTCTGAGGAACGATGCACCATCGTTTGGCTGCTTGTTCCGTGGGCACAGGACATTTTGGACTGCATTGACAGGGGCGATCTCGTTCTGCAAAACTACGAGTTGGATCAGTGGAGACTGATGCATATCGGTGCACAGCCCGTTCCTCCTTCTCTTATTCGCCGCTGGCTTGCTATCTTCCCCAATCACAAATACGACACCAATTACGGTCTGTCCGAATCCATCGGTCCCGGTTGTGTTCACCTTGGTCTGGATCATATCGACAAGGTCGGCGCCATCGGTCAGGCGGGTTATTTGTGGCAGGTCCGCATCGTGGATGAAGCCGGAAGAACCGTTCCCCGCGGAGAGGTCGGCGAGCTTTGTGTCAAGGGCCCCGGCGTGATGAAATGCTACTACAAGGACGATAAATCCACCGACGAAGTTCTCAAAGGCGCCTGGCTCTTTACGGGCGACATGGCCATGCAAGACACCGACGGATTTATCTGGCTGCTTGTCCGCAAAAAGGACGTTATTATCACGGGCGGTGAAAACCTGTATCCGGTACAAATTGAAAACCACATCCGCCGTCACGAAGCGGTCAAGGACGTTGCCGTCATCGGTTTGCCCCACGCAAGATTGGGCGAAATCGCAGCCGCGATCATTGAGGTGAAGCCGGAATATACGCTGACCGAAGACGAAGTCAATGACTTCTGTGCCTCGCTCCCTCGCTACAAGCGTCCCCGCAAGATTATTTTTGCCGACGTTCCCCGCAACCCCACGGGCAAAATCGAAAAGCCCAAGCTGCGTGAAATTTATTGCGGCGAAAGTCTGGTTACTCAACAGTTGGAGCAATAATCATCCCGTCGAAAGGAATTACATCAATCATGAAAAAACTATTGCTTGGAAACGCGGCCGTCGCGCAGGGTGCTTATGAAGCGGGCGTCCATTTTGTTTCCTCTTATCCCGGCACCCCCAGCACCGAAATTACCGAATGTATGGCCACCTACCCCGCAGACGAAGTATTCGTAGAATGGGCGCCCAATGAAAAAGTAGCGGCAGAGGCCGTCGTCGGCGCCTCTATCGGCGGTGGACGTGCCATGTCCTGCTGTAAGCACGTCGGTCTGAACGTAATGGCCGACCCCATCTTCACTATGTCCTATACCGGCGTGGGCGGCGGTGCCGTCTTTTGCGTAGCTGATGACCCCGGCATGCACTCTTCGCAAAACGAGCAAGACTCCCGTCATTATGCTCGCGCCTCCAAAATCCCCATGTTGGAGCCCTCCGACTCTGCCGAGTGTCTCTCCTATACCAAGGCGGCGTTCGAGTTGAGTGAGGAGTATGACACCCCCTTCTTTGTCCGCCTGTCTACTCGTGTGTCGCATTCGCAATCTTTGGTTGAGATGGGCGAAAGACAGACCGCGGCGGTCAAGCCCTACGAAAAGAACATTCCCAAGTACGTTATGATGCCGGCGATGGCCATCGGCCGCCACGTCATCGTGGAAGAACGCACACAAAAGCTCGTCGCACTGGCCAACAATTGTATTTACAACACGGTAGAGGACAACGGTTCTCGTATCGGTGTCATTGCCGCAGGCATTGCCTATCAGTATGCTCGCGAAGCGCTGGGAGATCAGGTCAATTACTGCAAGTTGGGTATGGTTTGGCCCCTTCCCACTACCTTGCTTGCCGATTTCTGTGCCACATGCGATACCGTTTATGTCATTGAGGAATTGGATCCTTTCATTGAAGAGCACTGCCGTGCTATGGGTCTTTCCGTTATCGGCAAAGAAAAGTTCTCTCTGCTCGGCGAATACACCCCCAACGTCATTCGCAAAGTTGTATTGGGTCAGGCCGCGCCGGAAAGCATCGCGCCGAAGGAAGCGCTCCCCGCTCGTCCTCCCGTTCTCTGCCCCGGCTGTCCTCACCGCGGAACCTTCTACGTCCTGCAAAAGTTGGGCTTGACGGTTTCCGGCGACATTGGCTGCTACACGTTGGGCGCCGTCGCCCCCCTCAAGTCCGTAGACACTACCATCTGCATGGGTGCATCCATCAGCGCGGCACACGGCATGAGCAAGGTTCGCGGAGCTGAGTTTAACAAAAAGTTGGTTTCCGTCATCGGCGACTCTACCTTTATGCACTCGGGTATCACCGGTCTTGTTGATATGGTGTACAACCAGAGCGCGAATACGGTCATTATTCTGGATAACTCGATTACCGGCATGACCGGACATCAAGAAAACCCCACCACCGGCAAGACCATTCGAGGCGAAGCTACCCGTCAGGTCGATCTAATTCAGCTTTGCCGTGCCATCGGCATCGAGCACGTCGCCGTAGCAGATCCTTTTGATGTTAAGAATTTTGAAAAAGTCGTCAAGGCTGAGGTCGCTCGTGACGAATTGTCCGTCATCATTGCGCAACGTCCCTGCGCGCTGCTCAAATCGGTCAAGTACGGCGGTCATTGTGAAATTACCCAAGATTGCCGCAAGTGCAAGCTTTGCATGAAACTCGGTTGTCCCGCCATCAGCGTAGATAATGAAAGCGGTGCCGTCCGCATCGATGCAACGCAGTGCAACGGTTGCGGTCTTTGCATTGGTGTCTGCCCCTTCGGCGCGATCGTCAAACAGGATTGAAAGGAAAAGATATCATGAGTAACACGACCAATATTATGATTGTCGGTGTCGGCGGTCAGGGAACCCTGCTTGCCAGCCGAATTCTCGGCAATGTCCTTTTGGAAAAAGGCTATGACGTTAAAGTGTCTGAGGTTCACGGTATGAGCCAGCGCGGCGGAAGCGTAGTAACCTACGTCAAATACGGTGAAAAGGTATATTCTCCCATCATCGACAAGGGTGAAGCCGATATGATCCTTGCGTTTGAGCTGTTGGAGGCTTATCGCGCTCTTCCCTGGCTCAAGAAGGGTGGCAAGCTCATTGTGAACGATCAAAAGATCAATCCCATGCCTGTCATCACCGGAGCGATGTCTTATCCGGATGATATTGCGGGCAAGTTGAGCAATTCCGTCAACACCACGGTGCTGGACGCGTTGTCCTTAGCAACCGAAGCAGGAAATACCAAAGCCGTCAATGTCGTTCTCATTGGAGTCATGGCCAAGAATACCGACATTCCTTACGAGCAATGGATTGATACCATTCGAACCACCGTTCCGCCCAAATTCCTCGACGTCAACCTCAAGGCATTCGATTTGGGCTATAACTACTCCAAATAAATTACTTTTTCACGAAAGGTACCTCATGTCCGATCAGAAAAAAACATACGGCGGTGCTATGCTCGCCTTTATCATTTTTGTCTTTGTCGGCTTTGCCACCGTGCTGGCCATTCCCTTAACCCGTGGCCATTTTGAAGTGTTGTCCGCGGATCATCCTTACATCATGGGCTTTGTCAAATTTGCCCTGCTTGCCACCTCCGGCGAACTCATTGCCATCAAGATGGCCTCCGGAAAATTCTCCAAGCCCACTTATTTGATCGCGCGTATTGTCATTTGGGGACTCATCGGCGTTTGGATCACCTATATGATGAAAATTTACTTCCTCGGTTCGGGAGCTATGATGACAGCGGGACTATTGCCAGGTGGCACTCTGGATGCGCAAGGTTGGGGTTATAAGCTCATCCGTGCTTTCGCAACCGCCGCCACCATGAATTTGACCTTTGGCCCGACCTTTATGGCCGTCCACAAATGCTCCGACACCTACCTCGCCCTGCGCGCACAGAACGGCCGCGGCGTAACACTCGGACAAGTCATTGATGCCGTGGATTGGAAGCGTTTTGTTTCCTTTACCCTGTTCAAGACCGTTCCTATCTTTTGGATTCCCGCTCATACCCTGACCTTCTTACTCCCTTCCGAGTATCAGGTCATGCTGGCGGCACTCTTGTCCGTCGCGTTGGGTATCATCCTCAATCTCCGCAAGAAAACGCCTGCAACGGCAATAAAATAATAGCAAATCATAATTCTAAAGCAAGCCGAAAGGAACTCCATCATGGCCATCAGAACCCCCGAAATCGAGTGTATGCCTCGAGATCAAATCAAAAAAATGCAGGACGAGCGTCTCGTTGCTCAGGTCAAGCGTATGTACGAGCGCGTAGATTGCTTCCGTAGCCGCATGGACGAAATGGGACTCAAACCCGAAGACATCCACGGTGTAGACGATTTGCACCGTCTTCCCTTCTCTTATAAGAGTGACCTCCGCGATTACTATCCTTATGGGTTGTTCGCCGAGCCGCTGAATAAGATCGTCCGTGTCCACGCATCTTCTGGTACGACGGGCAAGAGAATCGTTGTAGGTTACACGCAAAATGATTTGGATCTGTGGGCTGAATGCGTTGCCCGCATGATGAACGGTCTGGGCCTTGATGAAAAAGACTTTGTTCAGATTTCCTACGGTTACGGTCTGTTTACGGGCGGTCTTGGGGCGCATGGCGGTGCCGAACGTATCGGCGCAACCGTCATCCCCACGTCATCCGGTAATACCGCGCTTCAAATTCAAACCATGATTGATTTCGGTTCCACTGCCCTTTGCTGTACGCCTTCTTACGCCATGTATTTGGGCGAGGAAATCGAGCGAATGGGCGTCAAGGATCAGCTCAAGCTCAAAGTCGCTATTCTCGGTGCCGAGCCCTGGTCGGAAGATATGAGACTTAAGATCGAGGACACCTTGGGGGTTAAGGCCTACGACATTTACGGTCTGTCCGAAATTCTCGGTCCCGGCGTTTCGGGAGAGTGCGAGTGCCAGTGCGGCATGCACGTCTGGGAGGACAACTTCATTCCCGAGATCATCGATCCCGACACGGGCGAGGTGCTTCCCATGGGCGAGACGGGCGAGCTCGTCTTCTCGGCCATCACCAAGGAGGGCTTCCCCATTCTCCGTTATCGCACGCGCGATATCTGCTCCTTGACCGACGAGCCCTGCCGATGCGGCAGAACGCATCTTCGTATGCGCAAGCCCACGGGCCGCACCGACGATATGCTGATCATTCGCGGTGTCAACGTCTTCCCCTCGCAGATCGAGG
>JAZQUX010000058.1:0-11874 GCA_045631585.1 Eubacteriales bacterium
TCCACCCGTAGCGGCAAAGGGCATGGCCTCGGCGCCTACGAACAAAATTTTCTTCATGATGATTCTCCTTTTCGTTTGGAAATGGCCCGCCCGCAAATGCGCGGGCGGGCGTAGATCGTGTCAGACGCGAGCGCCTTTTTCGATGTAGAAGGGCATGGTTTCATGACCGGCCAACGTGCGACCGTCACGGATGGTGACGTTCTTGTCGGTGATCACGCCCTGGAGCGTGACGTTGTTGCCTGTGTAGGTGTCCTGCAAGAGAATGCAGTTGCGTACGACGGTGCCGCGACCGATGTGAACGCCGCGGAACAGGATAGAATTTTCCACCGTACCTTCAATGACACAGCCATCTGCGATGAGCGAGCCGGTCACCTTGGAGCCGGGCGCATACTTGGTGGGCGCGCTGTTTCGAACCTTGGTCAGGATGGGGAAGTCTTCTTGCTGGAACAAATCGGCGCGAACGTCTGCTTCCAGCAGCTGCATGGAGCGTTTGAAGTAAGTTTCCATCGAGTTGATCTGAGCGCACCAGCCCTCAAAGTAGGAAACGTGGAGATTCCAGCGGTTCAAATTGGGGCGGAGAACGTCGATATCAAAGCTGGAGGCGCCGTGTGCGGCGGCGTATTCTAACATATTGCGCATAAAGGTGGTTTTCATGACGATGACATTGATCATGACGCTTCTCTCACCTAAGTCACTCGGCAGAGCGCGGGCGTAAGAGGTCAAGGTGCCGTTCTCGTCACATTCAACCAGCACGTCATCGCGGTCAAGCATGCCCTCCGTGACGTTCATTTTCTGAGCCACAAAGGTAATATCGGCATCTTTAGCTAGATGCTCATCGACCAGTTTTTTTAGATCAATATTGCAAACGACGTTGCCATCACACAGTACAATTACGTCCTCTGAGCAATGACGGACAAAGTCCAAGGTGGACATCATCGCGGACAGACGGGTAGGGAAGGCGGTTTGATGGTTGGTCAGAGGACCATAGCCCGAGATCAGCGGGGGGAGCATACGGATACCGCCGCTGCGGCGAGCGAGATCCCAGTCCTTGCCGTTTCCGATATGGTCGAGCAGCGACTTGTAGTTGAAGTCGGTAGCGATACCGATATTGGTGATGCCTGCATTGACCATGTTGGAGAGCGGGAAGTCGATCAGGCGGTAACGGCAGCCAAAGGGAAGGCTGGAGAGAATTCTGCGGCGCGTCATTTCAGGCAGCTTGCCGCGATTGAGGTTGGATATAATTAAACCGGCAATATTCATGGTGTTACCTCCTTACAGTTCAGAAATCATTTCACCGGCGGGAATGATCGTACCCGTGGGGACACGAACTCCGGTTCCGATGACGGTGACATCAGTGGCGCTTTCGCGAGGGGCGCCAACTTTTGCTCCTGCGCCAATATCGACGTTTTCGTCCAAAATAGCGTAGTTGACCGTTGCGCCTTCGCCGATGACGGTGTCGCCCATGATGACGCTGTCCTTGACGTAAGCGCCATACATAACCTTAACTCCCGAGCCCAAAACGCAATTTTTCACCGTTCCGTGAATTTCGCAACCCTCTGTAATCGAGGAGTTTTCAATAACGGCCGTTTTGCCGACAAACTGCGGCTCTGCTGCGTGGTGGCGCGAATAGATGCGCCAAGACTCGTCGGATACGTTGAGGACGGGGGTGTCGCCCAACAGATCCATGTTTGCTTCCCACAGCGACTGGATGGTTCCAACGTCCTTCCAATATCCCTCGAAGGGATAGGCCATCATCTTTTCGCCTGCGGCCAGCATGTTGGGAATGATGTTCTTGCCGAAATCGTTGGCGGATCCTTCCGTGGCGTTGTCGGAAATCAGATAGTCGAACAGCTTTTTCTTGTTGAATACGTAAATACCCATGGATGCCTTGGTCGAGTCGGGATTCTTGGGCTTTTCGGTGAATTTGTAAATGGTGCCGTCCTCATGGGTGCTCATGATGCCGAAACGACTGGCTTCTTCCAGAGAAACCTCCAATACCGCGATGGTACAATCCGCGCCCGTGTCCTTGTGGTATTGCAGCATTTTGCTGTAATCCATGTGATAGATATGGTCACCCGAGAGAATCAATACATACTCGGCATTGTACTGATCGATAAATTCCATGTTTTGATAGATGGCGTTGGCAGTGCCTTTGTACCAATCCGCGCCGTTCTGGCCTTGATACGGAGGCAGAATCTTGACACCGCCGACGTTGCGGTCGAGGTCCCAAGGAAGGCCGTTGCCAATGTACTCGTTGAGTACCAAGGGCTGGTACTGGGTTAAGACGCCTACCGTATCAATGCCGGAATTGATACAGTTGGAGAGAGGAAAGTCGATGATGCGGTATTTGCCGCCGAAGCGTACGGCGGGTTTGGCCGTTTTTTTGGTCAGCGCGTACAGACGGCTGCCTTGTCCGCCAGCGAGAAGCATGGCGACACATTCTTTCTTTTGGTGCATGATGGTTCCTCCTGTATGTGTAATATATATAATGATAATTGAAATGACGCTCACAAAGAAAGGGGAGACTTGCCTGTCTTACGCTTTGGTTTCACACGCCGGAGCATGACGGCGCTCATGCCGGGCAGATCAAGGCGGATGCGATGATCAAGTCCGTGACACAGGATCGGCTCACTTGAAAGAGGCTCGGCGTTGCGCCAGCCGTTGCCCCCAAATTCCGAAGCATCGGAGTTGAAGATTTCCTCGTACTTTCCTGCTTTGGGAACACCGACGTAATATCCTCGACGTTCAATGGGTGTGAAATTGAGGATGACGATGATGTCTTCTTTTGTTTTTGGATCGATGCGGCGGTAAGAATAGATGCTTTCGTTGTGGTTGTTGGCATCGATCCACGCCATACCATCCCAAGAATCGTCGCATCGCCACAGCGCGGGGTGCTCAAGATAGAAATGATTGAGCGCGGCGAAGTAGCGTTGCATGGCGGCGTGCATATCGTATTCGAGTAAAAACCATTCGATTTGATGATCGAAATCCCACTCGCGGAACTGACCGATCTCATTGCCCATAAAGTTGAGCTTTTTCCCGGGATGTGTCATTTGCCATGCGTAGAACACTCTCTCTCCGGCGAATTTCTGCCGATAATCACCCGGCATACGGTCAAGAAGGGAAAGCTTGCCGTGAACAACCTCGTCGTGCGAGATGGGAAGAACGTACTGTTCGCTGAATACATAAGTCAGCGAAAACGTCATTTTATTGTGTGACTGGCTTCGAAATAGGGGATCGAGCTGGGCGTAGGATAACGTATCGTTCATCCAACCCATGCACCACTTGAGGGAAAATCCCAAGCCGTCAGGCGATGTGACACCGCCAAAATCTCCCGACTCTTCCGCAATGGTCAAAACGTCGGGATGCGTGTGACGCAAATAATCGTTCAGCTTTTTGAAGAAAGCGATGGCTTCCAGATTGCGATTGTTGCCATATACGTTGGGACACCACTCGCCAGGAAGACGGTCGTAATCAAGATACAGCATCGCGGCCACGGCATCGACTCGCAAGCCGTCGGCATGGAATTCTTCGATCCAGTAGACGGCATTGGAAATCAAAAAGCTTTGTACTTCTTCGCGTCCCAAATCGAAGCAACGCGTGCCCCAACCATGATGCTCCATGCGGTCGTTCCCCTGATATTCGTACAGCGGTTGACCGTCAAACTCATAAAGGCCATGGGCGTCTTTGGGAAAATGCGCGGGGACCCAGTCGAGAATGACGCCGATGCCTGCCTCGTGCATGGCATCGACAAAGCCGCGGAAATCGTCGGGCGAACCGAAACGGGATGTCGGAGCAAAGTAGCCTAGCACTTGATAGCCCCACGAACCATCGAACGGATGCTCCATGACGGGAAGTAGCTCCACGTGGGTGTAGCCCATTTGCTTCAGATACGGTGCAAGTTCGCGTGCAATCTCAGCGTATGAAAGGTAAGACCCATCCTCGTGCCGCATCCAAGAGCCCAAGTGCAATTCGTAAATGTTGATAGGCTGATGGCGGAATTTGTTGTTCGCCATGGCACGCTTGCGGAAGGCGAGCCAGCTTTGATCGCGCCATTGATACCTCGAACGAAACAGGCGCGAAGCAGTGGCGGGCGGGAGTTCGAACGCCCCGGCATAGGGGTCTGCTTTGTAAAGAACGCGGCCGTCTTGCGTTACGATTCGGAACTTATACAGCATATCCTCACAGGCAGTGGGGACTTGCGCTTCCCAAATGCCGGCCTTGGTGATGCGGCACATGGGAATACCCTTGTGCCAATCGCAAAAGTCGCCAACGACAAAGACTGCTTTGGCGTTGGGGGCCCACACGCGGAAGACGTATCCTTCCTTTAACGGATGTGCGCCGAGATACTCTCCTGCGTGAAAATTAGTTCCTTGATGGAACAAAAAATCCGCAAGTTCGGACTGATTTGGGGTTGCTTTTTCGTGTATCACGGCCACTCACATCCTTTCCAAATGACGTACTTTGGGATGATACCTATATATTAGCACATATATCAAAGAAAATCAAGTTAAAATGCATAATTTTTGTTAGGATTTTACGAAAAAATCGGAGATTTCGGGAAACAGCGGATCACAGCGGCGCTTTTATTCATAGCATACCCCAAATATCGGAAAAAATAGCGTGAAAAAAGGGGAAAACAGTGAAGAATTATAAAAGTCATTGAATGTTCATAGTGATGTCAGAATTTAGACACATTCAAAAGGTATTATTATTTGGGATATTTTCTTCTGCCCTACGCGCGCACACGCTCGCGAGCAGAAGACGTGTAAAGAAAGGAAGGGATCGCTGTGATTGAAGTAAAACAGTTGACCAAAACGTACGGTTTGCATCATGCGCTGAACGATGTCAGCTTCAAAATTGCCAACGGTAAGATCTACGGTTTGCTTGGCCCCAATGGCGCCGGCAAATCTACCACGATGAATATTATGACGGGATGCCTCGCACCGACCTCGGGTACGGTTCGTATCAACGGGTTTGACGTATTTGACAAGCCCTTGCAGGCCAAGCGCTTGATTGGATATTTGCCGGAGCAGCCGCCGCTGTATGAAGACATGACGCCGATGGAATTTTTGGCTTTTGTGGCCGAGGCTAAGGGCGTGGATGCGGAGCGTGTGATTCGACAGGTCAAGGAAGTGCTGGAATTGACCGATCTGACAGAGATGAAGGATCGTCTGATCTGCAACCTTTCCAAAGGCTGCCGCCAGCGCGTCGGTATCGCGCAGGCGTTGCTCGGAAACCCCGAGATCATTATTTTGGACGAGCCGACGGTTGGACTTGACCCCCGCCAGCTGATAGAAATCCGTGCGCTGATCCGCAAACTGGGGGAAGATCATACGGTTATCATCTCCAGCCATATTCTGTCCGAGATCAGCGAAATTTGTGATGAATTGTTGGTGATTTCCGGCGGCCGTTTGGTAGCGCAGGGAACGTTGGAGGAGTTGGAAAGTAATTTGGGAATGGCCGATCTGCTTCATTTGGTCGTCCGAGGCGACAAAGAGGGTGTTCTCGAGGTTCTTTCAGGAATCGTTGGTGAGGGCGGCTACAAGCTTTGTCCGTCCAAGCACGAAGACGAGGTTGCCTTGGATATTTCGGTTTCTCACAACAGTGATATCCGTGACCGTATTTTCTTTGCTATGGCAGATCACCGCTATGTGGTGGTCTCCATGGAAGCAGAGCACAAGTCGCTGGAAGACGTCTTTTTGGCCTTGACGGGCGAATCTGGGGAGCAACAGGAGGAACAAGAATCATGATCGCTATTTACAGACGCGAGATGCGTTCCTATTTTCAAAATGTGATCGGCTACGTCATTTTGGCGGTGCTGTTGTTGGCGGCCGGTATTCTTTGCACCATTTTCAATGTTGTTCGCCAATCAACGTATTTTTCCGACACGCTGTATTATTTGCAGTTTGCACTGGCGTTGGTTGTGCCGCTCCTGACCATGCGCTCCTTGACCGAGGAACGCAAAAATCACACGGATCAGCTGCTGTACTCGTTGCCCATTCCCCTTTGGAAAATCGTGCTGGGCAAGTATTTTGCCATGCTCAGCGTCCTGGGCCTGGGATGCCTGGTGATTGCCGTTTATCCCCTGTTGCTTTCTCTGTTTGGCATGGGTGATTTCCCTACGGCGTATTCCATGCTGCTTGGCTTCTTCCTTTTGGGTGCCGCTTTGATTGCACTGAGTATGCTTCTGTCCTCGTTGACCGAAAACCTGATTGTTTCCATTATTTTGAGTGTTCTCGGTATTGCTGCTCTGTTTGTGATCGACACCTTTGTCATGGTATTGGTTAATGTGGGGGCTGTGGGATCGCTGGTGATCTTGCTTGCACTGGCCCTGTTGGTGGCACTTGCCGTGCTCGGTTTTACTAAGAATCTGTATTTCTCCGGTTTCTGTGCCGCGATTCTCGTTGTGCCGCAGGTGGTCATTTTCGCCATTGATTCGTCGTTGTATGATTCGCTTGCCTATCGTTTTGCTCGCAACCTCTCGCTGTTCTACCGCTACGAGGTGTTCAGCAAGAGCATTTTCGACCTGACCAGTATTGTCTATTATATTTCGTTTGCCGTGCTGTTCTTGTATGCAACGTGGCAGATGATGGAACGCCGTCGTCGTGTGTAAGAGGAGGGACTGAATATGAACGAACATCAGAATACGTCCTTTTTCTCCCGCGTGTTTGGCGGAGACCGTCCGTCCAAAGCGGGCGTGCGCAGTGTGGCTGTGTTTGCCTTGGTTTTGGCGGCGGTGATCTTGATCAACGTCTTACTCTCACTGATTCCGTATAGCTCGGTTGCTATCGATTTGACGGAGGAAAAGCAGTTTTCCGTATCGTCGCAAACCACGTCTTTCCTCAAGCAACTCAAGGAAGACGTAACGATCTATGCTTTCTGCGCCTATGGTGAATTGGGCCCTACCATGCAGACCTTCTTGTCGCGCTATGAAGCGGCAAGCTCTCACGTTAAGGTTCGTGTGGTCGACCCTATCGCAGATAGTAAAACGGTTGAAAAATTCGGCCTTGTGGGGCAGGACATTTTCGACAGCGGAACCTATGTGTTTGCCATTGAAAGCGCCAGACGCTATCAGCTGGTGGATGCGACACAGTTCAGCCTTTACTATGTAGAAGGCCTTGGCGAAGTTCCTGCTATGCAGTATCTGTATTGGATGAGCTTGGATCAACAAACGCTGTATCAGCTCGCTCAATATTATGCCCAGTATGAGATCGATATTTTTGCCGCGACCCCGTATATGTGCAGTGAGAGCGTGCTTACCATGGCCATCGACTACGTTACCTCGCCGACCATCCCTCACACTTATGTGGTGCGTGGACACGGAGAAGCGGAATTCGGCACTTATATGCTGAGCTTCTTGGAAAAAATGGCGTTGGAGTATGAGGAAATTCGCCTGAATGACGTTGATTCCATCCCTGCGGATGCTTCGTCCTTGCTGATTTTTGCACCGGCCACAGACTTTTCCGCGCGTGACACGGAAATGGTGCTGTCCTATATGGAGGCTGGTGGTCACGTTACGCTGGTGACCGGCCCCGAAAATACCTCCATGCCCAATCTGATGCGAATTGCCAACAGCGTCGGTCTTGCTCCCATCGAGGGCATTGTTCACGAGGGCAACGCGTCTTACTTTGACAAGGAGTTGGGTACTGCGGCCATCAAGCCTTCGATCAGCAAGGAACACAGCGTCACATCAAGCGGTGCGTCGAACAATTATACGGTTGTTCTGCCCGATGCGCATGGCATTCAAATGCCGGAGAAGGCGGCATCCAATTTGTCAACGGCGGCTCTGTTTGCTACGTCCAACTCGGCTTACCTTGTCAATGAAGACGGCACGGAAACGGAACTTGGCTACACCGCGCTGGGTGCGGCTGTTTTGAACACTACCACGGGTTCCAAATTCGTTTGGTTTACCTCCCAAAAGGCATTTGGAGATGAGGCCGCGGAAAAGAGCGGTATCAATGCGCTGTATTATCTTGCTACGGCTTTGTTTGGTTGGCAGTATCGCGATTATACGCCGTCCATCCAGCCCGCCGCCACTGAAATTGTGGGAACGCAAATGGAAACGGAAGATATGTCGGTTTACTTGTTGGGCTGTATCTTTGCAGGATTGATTCCTGTGGCTTGCCTTGGTATCGGAATCTCCGTGCGTGTGCGCCGCAAGAGCAAATAACGTTAATTGAAAATCACACAAAATGCTCGCCGTCCGGTGAGCATTTTGTGTCCGGAGAAAGGACGGAGGACATCATGGCATACCGACATGGAGTTGAAAGACAGAATGAACTGGATCGCCACCTGCGCGGCCGCATAGGACTGATCACCAACCCTTCGGGCGTCGATCAAAGTTTGCGCGCGACGGTGGATCTTTTGCACGAGAGGTATCAACTTTGCGCGCTGTACGCCCCCGAGCATGGCATTCGGGGCGATATCCAAGCGGGGGCTCATATCAATCACGAAATCGACAGAAAAACGGGCTTGCCCGTCTATTCGACCTACGGGAAGACGGATGGGAACCCCGAGGATAAATATCGCGATATTGACACGCTGGTGTTTGACATTCAGGACGTTGGCGCGCGGTTCTATACTTATATGTATACCATGACCGAAGCCATGGAGGCCTGTGCTAAGCAGGGCAAGCGTATCGTGGTGCTGGATCGCTACAATCCGCTGGGGCTTTCTCGCATGGAAGGAACGCTGCTGGACGAGCGCTTTTCCTCTTTTGTCGGTAAATATACGTTGGCTTCGCGCTATGGCATGACCATCGGCGAGTTTGCCCGCTACGCCAATGCGGAGAAGGGAATCGGGTGCGATCTGACGGTCGTTTCTTGTGAAGGATTGGATCGCCGCACCGACTACCGCTCGCTCTCGTTGCCCTGGGTGTTGCCGTCGCCCAATTTGCCCACCTATGAGTCGGCCCTTTGCTATATCGGAACGGTGCTGTTCGAGGGCACAAACGTATCCGAGGGCAGGGGAACCACCAAACCCTTTGAGCTGATCGGCGCGCCCTTTATCGACGGTGACGCGCTGGCCGATACCATGCGAAAAATGAACCTGCCCGGCGTCAATTTCCGTCCCGCCTGCTTTACGCCCACCTTTTCCAAGTTCGCGGGCGAGCGGTGCTACGGCGTGCAAATTCACGTCACCGATGCCGATGCTTTCGAGCCGTTCCGCACGGGATTGTTGCTGCTCGATACCATCCGCCGAAACTGCGAGCAGTTTGAGTTCCGCCCCATGATCAACCTCCTGCTCGGCACAGATGCCATGCAGCAAGAGGGCTTTGACGCAGACTCCTTTGTCACCGATGAACAGGGAAAGGTGGAAGCGTTCAAGAGGGAAGTGGAGAAATATTTTTTGTATGAGTAAAAGTTTGTTGCTTTTGGGCGGGGGATATCGTAATATAAGTAACGTCCGGAAAAGGAGAATGGGATATGAAAAAAGTCATGCTTATGATTACCTTGCTTATATTATTGTGCGGTGTGATGACAAGCTGTCATTCTCAACAAGAAAACCAAGAGCAAGCGAAAGAAAAATTGTTTGAGGCAATAGAATCGAATGATATTGATACGGTGGAAAATATTATTCAGCAGTTTCCGGCTCTTGTAAATGAAAACCAATATGACACTGGATTCTGGGAAACTGCGGCGGGAGCAACGGATTCAACGCCGCTGCTGAAAGCAATTCAATATGGAAACCAAGAAATTGTAAGTTTGTTGTTGGCAAATGGTGCTGATGCGAACAAAAAAGTGATCAATTGTTATCCTTTGATAGAGGCCATTCGCAGAGGATATAATGAAATTGCTTGGCTTTTAATAGAACATGGTGCAGATGTGTCGGTTGTTGACAGTACGCCATGGCGACAGACGGTGTCATATCAAATTGTTTCCATAAAGGTTGCAGAGGGCGACACGGAGCATGCGGAAGAACAGCTTGCACTTCTGAAATATGCTATAGAGCATGGTGCGCCGTTAACGCCCCCGGCTGGACGGCCGAAAGGCATCAATACGCTTTTAGGAGTAGCTGCAAGTCAAAATCAGGGACCAATTGTGCAATACTTACTTGAACAAAAACTTTATGGAGTTGATGATCGAGTGACCGATGACAATAAAACCGCACTGATTTGCGCAGTAGAAGAACGAGCATACGATGCATGCGAAGCTTTGCTGAAGTGTAATGCTGACAAAACACTTCAAGATACTCATGGTAAAACGGCTATGGATTATGCGCTGGAATTAAATGATGAGAAATTGATTTCAATGTTAAACGAATAAAACATACCATATTTCAGCCGCCCATTTGGGCGGCTTTTCCTTACAATAAATTCTCTTTCCCCTATTGACAAACCGAAAAAAATGTAGTAAACTATGCTAAACCAATGATGCGGAGATAACGGCGACTAAAGACTTCACAGAGAGCCCGGGCGGCTGAGAGCCGGGCAAGGGACAGTTCGTCAAATGGACCGCGGAGGGTGCGGAGGAAATGCGTATGTCGCAGAGTATTTCGCAACGTAAGACACGCGTCAGTGGTCGGGGGTATGGCAGTATCCCGCAAGCGCACGGGAGAGATCGACCGTGAATCAAGGTGGCACCGCGGACCAACCGTTCGTCCTTGGCAAAAGTGTTCTTTTGTCACGGGCGTTTTTTGTTTTTTAGGAACGCGCGCTATTTCGTAAGAGCGATCATTGATCGCCCGCCAAAGCATTATCAAAAAATAACACAATCAACATAAAAAGGAGAATGATCATCATGCTTCAAGATCAGAAAGTATCTTTCTCGGGCGTTCAGCCCAGCGGTAATTTGACCATCGGCAACTATCTGGGTGCCATCCGTAATTTTTCCACGTTTTCGGAACAGTACAAGTGCTTTTATTGTGTCGTAGACTCGCACGCCATCACGGTTCGTCAAGTACCGGCCGATCTGCGCCGCAGAACCTACGAAACGCTGGCCCTTTATATGGCTTGCGGTCTTGACCCCGAAAAGAACACGCTGTATGTCCAGTCCCAGGTGTCCGCGCACGCGGAGCTTGCATGGATGCTCAACTGCTTTACCATGTTCGGCGAATTGTCCCGCATGACGCAGTTCAAGGACAAGAGCGCCAAGCACGCGGACAACATCAACGCGGGTCTTTTCACCTATCCTGTTCTCATGGCGTCGGATATTCTTCTGTATCAGACCGACGTCGTGCCGGTTGGTATCGACCAAAAGCAGCACGTTGAATTGTGCCGTGATATCGCCACTCGCTTCAATGCACTCTATCCCGACACCTTTACCATTCCCGAACCTATCATGGCTTCCAGCGGTAAAAAAATCATGTCGTTGGCCGAGCCGACCAAGAAGATGAGTAAGTCGGATGAAAATACCAACGCGGTGGTATATATTTTGGACGATAAGGACACAATAATCCGCAAGTTCAAAAGAGCCGTGACTGACTCGGATACCGTCGTGCGCTTCGCTGACGGCAAGGAGGGCATCAACAACCTCATGACCATCTATTCCTGCTATACGGGCAAGGAATTTGATGAGATCGAGCGCGAGTCCGACGGTCGCGGCTACGGCGACTTCAAACTGGCGGTGGGTGAGGCCTGTGCCGATGCGCTGGCTTCCGTACAGGCGCGCTTCCGCGAATTGATGGCGGATAAGGCATATCTGGAAGAGGTCATGAAAAAGGGCGCCGCCGAGGCATCCTACTATGCGCGCAAGACCTTGTCTAAGGTACAGCGTAAGCTGGGCTTCGTTCAGGTAAAATAAAACATATTGAAATAAGAAGACATATCCCGCTCCGATGCATTCGGCGCGGGATATTTGTATATAGCGATCGGAAAGGAGAGAGAATGGTTCAACTTGATATGGTTCTTTCGGGGGCGGTGGCGTATGGGCT
>JAZQUX010000059.1:0-22084 GCA_045631585.1 Eubacteriales bacterium
CCCGTCAGCCGTCCGATCACCGTATCCGGCGGCAACAGCGTCAGCGCGCGAACCACCGTTTCAATATACTGTTCTCGCGTCATAGGGGTATATTCGCCGCGCTCATACATATCGGCAAGAACCGTTCCGCGCAAAACGTGAAGCAAGTGTATTTTAATCTGATGCGGCTTCAATTCTGCCACTCGCCGCACCGTTTGGAGCATATCCTCCGGTGTCTCTCCCGGCAAACCAAAAATCAGGTGGACACATATTTGGATGTTTCCATTGGCCCCTTGCAGTGCCCGATATCCATCACAAAACTGTTCCCAACTGTGACCGCGGTTAATCAAGCGTGCCGTTTTGTCATGGGCCGACTGCAAGCCAAGCTCCACCGTGAGTACCGTCTTCTCGGAAAGTTCGGAAAGATAGTCCACAACATCGGGCGGCAGGCAATCGGCGCGAGTTGCGATATTAAGCCCAACCGCTCCGGGAAGCGTCAGCGCCGTATCAAACATTTGATGAAGGCGCGCAAGATCTGCATAGGTATTGGTGTGCGCCTGAAAATACGGAATACACCGCTCCACGCTCCATTTTCGGGACAGTTGATCTTTCGTTTTTTGGTACTGCTCTTCTATGCTCAGGCTTGGAGAGGCAGCAAAATCTCCGCTTCCCCGACCGGAACAATAGATACAGCCGCCATACCCGCACCGCCCGTCAATATTGGGGCAAGTCAGGCCGGCATCCAACGGAATCTTGGCGCATTTCCCGCCAAACGTTTGCTTTAGGTAATAGTCATAGGTATAATAGCGCTTATTGGTATCGGAATGCGGATAGGGATTGCTCAGCGCTTGATTATGTTTTTTCATGCCAAGACCCTCCAATTCATCCAATCCATCTAGCATTATTTTTCGGGAAACAGAGTGTTCTGCATCCACAAAGGATTCCATCCGCTCATCACAGACAGATTACTCATACACTCCGGAGGAGGAGTCATGTGAGTAACGCCTATGACGTCAAAAAAGACCTTGCCGTGTACGTCGTCAGCGGTAGCGGAAAGAATGTGTCCGCCCGCCTCCATGTGTTTGAACATCTGAACGTGAGAATATTCGTCGCCGCCGCAATAATCGTAATAATAGCACCCCGTCATAACGACGTAATCGATCAGAGCAAGCGGATATGCCGCATCCGGCTCGACGGCAATCTTACAATTCAGCAAGGGGAAATACTCGCTGGATCGAAGCCAAGCATCGTTTTTATCGCGGACATCCAACACCATGGAAAGCCCCGCCGCAACAGCCAATGCCTCGTTTTCGGGAGTGATCACAACCGCATTGAGTTGGTGGGCAAGATTGATCGCCACTTGAGCCGATTCGTCACTCCAATCGGACGAGCAAAGAATATACCCGTATAGATGCTCGGCATAATACTTCAACAACTCGCCAAGAGACCACGGAACGTCATCGTCGTTATGATACACCAACGTAACGCCGCCATCGGCCATCGCTTGCAGCTGATGTGCTTCCGCCTCGTGAGCAATGAATATTTGCTCACTGCCGTAACGCGTGCTCAGGCCCTGTAACGTCGCCAACGTTATTCCGTCGCCCATAGCATCTGGAGCGGGAACGACGTTTACGCGCGTCGCCTGATACAGAGCAATCGGCAAAGTAGCCACATCTCCTTGGCTCGGCACCTTGAGGCACTCGTATTTTCCCTTGACCGTATAGTTCTTTTCAATCTTCACCTCAGACTTCGGGTCCGCAGGAGCGGCCACACCCTCGGTATATTTGAGCACATTTGCAATGAAAGCATCCACACCTGCGGCCGTCGCGCGATTGGACTCACCGACAATCACGATCTTGTGACCGACCACGCGGATGATGTATTCATCCCGACGCAATTCAGGCAGTACGTCCTGCGATTCCGTACGCGCCGTTTCTCCGATCAAAATTTCATAGGGCTGCAACTGATCGACCGCATTGGCCGTGCCGCGATCACTTGTCAGGGCAACGTCGACACCCAGCATATACTGCATGGCATCCTGCAAGCGAGTAGCCGCCTCGCTCACCAGTGATGTACACCCCTCCATCGGGTATATAATTCGGTAAATACTGACACCGCTGTTGGACAAAAAAATCAATCTATTATCGTATACAGGCGGCTCTGTCGTTCCGGAACAGCCCACCAGCGAAATACAGGGCAGCAACAGTGCCAGGCACAATATCAGGCACAGGCGTCGAAGTCCAACGCTCCAAACTTGTTTCATATCTATCTTCTCCTTTATCGCATCAAATCAAACGAAGGAAAGCGCACATAGAAATACATTGTAATTATACCATTATTTCAGGTCGGTTTCAAGTCTTTTTTTGTTTTTTTCGCAGAAAGAACCTTTCTTTTTTTACACAAAAAAGAGAGTTTGAAATGCTTTTGAATATTTCTTGACAGAAAGAAAAAATTATGATAATATTAAGAAGGAAAAATATATCCTAAAAGGAGAACATATAATGACAAAATACGACGTCGTCATCATCGGCGCGGGCCCCGCCGGCATTTTTACGGCCCTGGAGATGCTGCGAAAAGGCAGTCAAAAGAAAATCCTGATTGTTGAAAAAGGACACTCCATCCGACGCCGCGCTTGTCCCAAATCCAAAACCAATCATTGCGTCGATTGCAAGCCCTATTGTCATATCACCACCGGCTTTTCGGGTGCCGGCGCGTTCTCTGACGGCAAGCTGTCGCTCAGCTGTGACGTTGGCGGCGATCTTCCCCGTTTGATCGGCGAAGACCTCGCTCAGGCAACCATCGACTACACCGACAAAATCTATTTGGAATTTGGCGCAGACGAACACATTGAGGGAATCAGCAATCCCGATGAGGTAAAAGAGATCCGCAAGCGTGCTATCCGCGCCGGTCTTAAACTGGTTGACTGCCCCATTCGCCACTTGGGCACGGAAAAGGCGCAAAGTCTTTATTTGGCGATTGAGGATTATCTGATAGAACACGGTGTTGAGCTGTTGTTCGGCTACGAATGCAAGGATTTGGTGTTGAAAGAAAACGTTTGCACGGGTGCTCTGATCGCTCAAGCCAACGGCTCTGACGAGCATATCGTCTCGGCCGATTCCATTGTTGTTGCCACTGGCCGCCGCGGTGCCGATTGGTTGGAAAAGCTGTGTGCGGAGCATGATATTGCGCACGAACCGGGCACGGTAGACATCGGCGTCCGCGTGGAGGTGCGCAATGAGATCATGGAAAAAGTCAACGAGGTGTTGTACGAGTCCAAGCTGATTGGTTATCCGCGCCCGTATAAAAACAAGGTTCGTACCTTCTGTCAAAATCCCGGCGGCTTTGTCAGCCAGGAAAACTACGACAACAATTTGGCTGTTGTCAACGGTCATTCCTATAAGGAACTGAAATCCAACAATACCAACCTTGCCATTTTGGTGTCGCACAATTTCAACACGCCCTTCAACCAGCCCATCGAATATGCCAAAAAGGTGGGTGAGCTTTGCAATATGCTGGGCGCAGGCCACATCCTCGTTCAGCGATTCGGTGATATTCTGGACGGCAAGCGCACCTGGCCCAAAGAGTTGTCCCAGAGCAACCTCAAGCCCTCTCTTCCCGACGCAGTAGCCGGTGATATCACCGCCGCCATTCCCTACCGCGCCATGAGTAATATCATCAGCTTTATTCAGGCCATGGACGAGGTCGTTCCCGGCTTTGCTTCCTCGGAAACACTGCTCTATGCTCCCGAACTAAAATTCTATTCCAACCGCGTCAAGATGGACGAAAACTTCACCACCAGCATCCAAAACCTGTATTGCCTGGGAGATTCCAGCGGATGGACGAGAGGATTGATGATGGCGTCCGTCATGGGTGTTCTGATGGGACGCAGACTGGTATAACGCAGAAAAATCCCAACCGAGCCGGCGGATGGGCAGGAATGTCTCTCCGTTTATGAACATTCTGTTAATTCCTTGCAAATCCCTTGACTTTGAAGGAATTACACGATATAATATCGATTGATTATATTTTGTGAAAGGAACTGTATCATTCCATGAATTCGGGCGACAGTAGCGACCCTGACCGAGATAATACTTGCACGGCATCGTGTTTTTATACAGAATAAAATAAGGCATAGGCTTGCTCATTTGACTGCGCAAGTCCTATGCCTTATGCTCGTTTTTGGAAACGATACGTACTTTCAAATATGGAAGAAAGAGGTTACATACTTTGGACACCCCGCGATTACTTTTGCTGCTCTTCTTGCAGCTCACTCTGATTTTTTTGAACGCCTACTTTGCCGGCACCGAGATTGCCCTTCTGTCCGTCAGCGACATTCGCCTCAAGGCATTGGCTGACGAAGGAGACAAGCGCGCCAAGAAGCTACTCAAACTGACGCTCAAGCCGGAAAAGTTTTTATCTACCATTCAAGTTGCCATTACCCTATCCGGTTTTTTGGGAAGTGCATTGGCCGCCGACAACTTTGCAGGACCCTTGCATAACTGGTTCAATAGCAAAGGCGTCACCATTCCCGAAACGGTATTGGTGGTCGCTATCACGCTGATTCTCTCCTTCTTTACACTTGTGTTTGGCGAGTTGGTTCCCAAGAGAGTGGCTCAGCGCAAGGGAGAGGCCATGGCTCTCAAGAGAGTCGGCTTTATCACGTCCTTGGCTAAGCTGTTTACCCCTGTCGTTTGGCTCTTGTCTGTTTCGACCAACGCCATGCTGCGTTTGCGCGGCATCGACCCTCATGAGGAGGTCGAGCAGGTCGACGAGGAAGACATCCGTATGTTGGTGGATGCGGGCAGCGAAAGCGGCACCATCGACCACGAAGAAAAGGAACTGATCCGTAACGTATTTGAATTTGACGATCTCAACGCGGGTGATATCGCTACCCACCGTACCGAGGTTGCGCTTTTGTGGATGGAGGATGATATTTCCGTTTGGGAAGAGACCATTCACGAGCACCGCCACACCCTCTACCCCGTTTGCGAAGAATCGGCTGACCACGTCGTTGGTATATTGAACGCCAAAGACTTCTTCCGTCTGTCCGACAAGAGCCGTGAGAGCGTCTTGGAAAACACCATCAAGCAGCCCTACTTTGTCCCCGAAAACGTCAAGGCAGACGTGCTGTTCCGCAACATGAAGAATACCCGCAACACCATGGCCATCGTTCTCGACGAATACGGCGGCATGACAGGTATTGTCACGCTGTACGACTTGGTCGAGCAGCTGGTCGGTGAATTTGACAGCGGTGACACGCCGGTCAGTGAGGGCGAAGAAGCTCTGCCCGCGGTTGCCGTGGAAGAAATCGGCGAGAATACCTATGCCCTGCACGGCAACGTCGAGCTGACTGAGCTGGGCGAGGTCACCGGTCTTACCTTTGAAGAGGAAGACTGCGACACCTTTACAGGCCTTGTCTTTAGCGAGCTGGGTTACATTCCCGACGATGGCGAGCAGGAGATTGACCTTGTCATCGGCCGCATGACCATCCGCATCACCGAGGTGCAGGACCACATGGTCAAGGAAGCGACCGTCGAGGTTGCCCCCGCGCCCGACGAGGACGACGAGGACGACCGCGAAGACAGAAAAGAAAAAGAAGATTGACAAACCACACCCCCGCAAGTCGCATGACCTGCGGGGGTGTTCTGTATTTGTCATGAAATAAAATTACCGAATGTCTACGTCACCATCCGTGCAGTGGACGACGGTGGCGGGGATGCCATCATTCCATCCTTCCCCTTTTTCAATCTGATTCCATTCGGCCATTGTGCCGGCATATTCGATAGTTTCTAAATTTGTGCCGCCAAAGGCCCGCATCCCAATGTATTTCACGGTTGTGGGAATGCTGATTTTTTGTAGAGTATGCATATTATAGAAAGGGCCATAAAGTGTTGCCTGAGCAAAAAATACTTCTTGAATCCTTATACCTTCAATACGTTCGATTCCTTCAGACAATACAACTTCTATAATTGAACTTCCATAAAACATTGAATAATCGTAGGAGGAAGTCGAATTTCCACTATTCTCTACACTCCCCGGAATAGTAATGCTTGTTAAAGACGTACATCCTTCAAACGCACCGGAACCAATATAAGTAACGCTGTCAGGGATGGTGATGCTTGTTAACGATGTGCAGTTTCGAAACGCGCGTTCATTTATACTTGTAACGCTGTCAGGAATGATAATATTTGTCAAAGATTTACAGCCGGAAAAAGCCCACCCTGGAATACCGGTAACACTATCAAGTAAAATGATTTCTTGTACGGTGTCTTTATTCTTGAATTCGTATACTGTTTTCCCACCAAAAACAATTTTCTTGGCTTTCGGTATTACAAATTCATTTTTTTCATATTTGCTACTGGGGATATAGTAGTAATAAAACTCTTCTAACTGATCGCAGCCATCGAAAATTTGCGCTTCAATCGTTCCCGCAGACTTAGGAATATTGATTACTTTGAGATTACTACAATTCATAAACGCTCTACGTTCAATTTTTGTGATCGTGTCAGGCAACCAAATTTTTGTCACCGTCGTGTTATCCTCAAATGCTTTTGCGCCAATGGTGGTGACTTTCTTTCCTTCGATTTCTTCAGGAATGTAAACCTCGGTGTCTTTGCATTTTCCAATGCCGGTAATAGTGCAATACTTACCATTGACCTCATAGTCCAACCCCTTGGAATATTTGCTCGGCTTCTCTCCCGACATGGGATCGTGTTCTGCTGACCCGCAAGCAACCAACAAGGTTAAAATGAATGTCAGTGCCAATAGAACGAATAGGATTTTTTTCATGTTTCTACCTCCAAAAAATAAAAAAGTGCGCAGCCTGAGCCACGCACTGAAAAACACGCGACTCAATTGCTGCGACACAACTTTTCATCCAAAACCATAAGCATAGGCGAAAAAGAGTACGTGCTTTTACCAAAGTAAGAACACCTACACCTACGGTTTTGAAACATATTTCGTTGTGTCGCAACTCTATTATATCACCCTTTCCTTTCTTTGTAAAGGCTTTTCTTATATTTTCTCACCGTTCGCGCCGACGAAAATATCACCCATAGGTTGCTTCGCGATCAACCGCTCGTATGATTGACAAGAATGAGAAAATATGTTATCATTATATCGTTACCTCAAAAAACTTTTGATGGTATATTGACAATTCTCTTTTTTGGTATTATAATATACATAGATTTACGATGTGTATAATCATTTCACGAAAGGAAGATCAGCATGAAGGACATCGACCGTTTGGATGAACACGCGAGCGAATACGAACCAAATCAGGGGGACATTCTGCGCCGTCGGAAAAAGAAAAAATTGATCAAGCAAATCCTTTGGTTTGTCCTCAAGGACATGATATATCATGGGGTACTGTTCATTCTGTTTTTCCTGTTTGTGAAGCGTCTCATTGTCACGGAGATGTACCATGAATCTACGCTGGAGCGAAACATCCTCATCGTATTCTCCATGCTTGCAACACTGATTCACGCGCTCATTACCGGCTTCGAACTATCTGGCGACGGCGAGCGCCGACGCGCTTTTCTTCAAACATTGAAAACGCATTCCTTCTCTCCCCTTCTCATGCTGAATACCGCCGCTCCCGACCTGACGCTGATGACGTTGTGCCATTTGGCTGTTCAACTTCCCTTTGTACTGTTTTATCATGCCTTCGGCTTTTTCTATCCCTCCCCGACCATCATCGAGGAATTTTACTGCATGGAAGCCGGTTGGATGGAGCTGACCCGGATCGGAGTGATCGGTGCTCTGCTTCAAACTTTTGTGTTTATCATCATTGTTACCATCGTTCGTTACACCGTCTATTCTCGCTGGAACAAAGAAAAAATTTAACTAAAAACAAAAACAACAGGAGCTGAAATTTTCTCGCTCCTGTTGCCTTTTTATATGTTAAGAATCAATCATTTTCTTTCTTGCGGGCACTCCATGCAAACACGCCCGCGGACATCAAACAAAGCGCTACGACCGAAAGTCCCATGAAAGATCCGCACCCACCCTTGTCCTGGTCGCCGGGATCTTTCGAATTCGGCTGATTCGAAGGAATGTCCCCCGGTTGATCGGTCGGTTCCTGCGTGGGTTCCTGTGTCGGCTCATCCACGGGATCGTCTGTCGGCTCATTGGAAGGATGGTCGGTGGGCTCGTCCACGGGATCATCAGGAATGTCGGGCTCATCGGGTGTGTTCTTATCTTCAAGATAATCCGGGTCGATCAGCCCAATCAGAAACTCGTTGACGTAAGGATAGATCAAGTCAAAGCCAAGAGTGCTGGGATGAACAAAATCGTACAAATACGTGGTCTGATACTGTTTCGTTCCGTTGGAACCTTTCTTGTAGGGGTGCAGTGCGTCCACCAGCTCTTCGTTGTGGTAAAGATCCAGATAAGGAACGCCCCACTTTTCGCAAATTTCAATGGTCGCATCCACATAGCGATCCATATCCATCAAGCTAATGCCCATGCTTGCGTTCAAGAACTTGAAATTGATGATGTAGCAAACCGTTGCATCCGGGAAATAGTCTTCCACATAAGACAGAATTTGCTCCAGCGCGGGGGCAAACGTGGAAGGATCATACGAGAAGGTCGCAGGATATCCCTCCGAAATCTCGCCAACCTCGACATCGTCCCAAGCGTCATTGACGCCGCCTTGCAACACGATCATATCATACTTTTTGCCGGCTCGTCTGGCGTTTTCCAACTGAGTCATAATGGTATTGGCACCGCGGCAATCGGAAACGGACGCGCCGGAGCGACCATGGTTATCAAACTGGCAACCATTGACTGCGGCAATGCGGCCGGCCCATGCACGAACGGGAGCATAATCGGTATTCATCTCTACCATGCCCTCACAGATGGAGTCGCCAAAGAAACCGATGTAGAGATCCTTCAACGGGCTGGTATAATCCAAGGGATATTTCCGCTCTAAATCCACCTTGGCGAAGGCTGTAAACGAGATGGAAGTAACCATCATTACAAAAACAACCACCAAGCAAAGCACTTTCAACATTCGCATTTTCATGATAAAACTCCTATTCTTCGGCACAGACTCATGATTTATCCGACATAACCTCGGCAATCAGCGGATGACGACCACAGCTGCGCGACTTGCTTTCCGTACAAAAGCTGTGGGGCGCGTGAGCCTCGCATTTGGGAACCAAAAATTCCGCCAACGCCGGCTCTACTTCAACGACAGCCTTGACCATCTTGCGCGCCATCTCGCGGATTTCCCACTGAGCGCAAGCGCACAAGCGCTCGTTACAAAAATGGATCAACGCGCGCAAATTCATTTTCACACAAATTTGAGTACAGCAAGCGTTGGGCAGAAGCATTCTCGCGTCCTCTGCGGGGATACCGCGGGCAAGCAACTCCTCGTACGCCGTTTGAATGGTCTCGATTGTTTCTTGATAACGAATCAACGCTTCTTCATTCTTTTCGATGCTACGGGGCGTAACGTATTCAAAGCCGTCCTCTGTGCAATAGCGCTGACTGCGCTGTGCATAGCTGGCGAGTCTGTGGCGCACCAGCTGGTGAGTCAGAGCGCGGCTGACACCCGAAATCTTAAAGGAGAAATCAGCAAACTCCAACACGCTGTGGTGACCGCTTCGATAGCAATGGCGCATAATCTTACCGCCGGTCGGGATGCTGTCATAGCAAGTGCTGGCCGCACGCTCAATCGCCTCAATGGGGTTAGGCGTATATCCAATCAATTCAACCTTCATATCGTTCATCCTCTTTCTCATTGATCATTCGGTATCGAAGCAAACCGTTTTCGCCCATTCAATAAAGAGGGGGCGGTATTGTTCGTAATAGTCGTCTTCGCAACAAAACTGAATCAGCCAAAACGTTCCCGCGGGGTCTTGAAACATGGCGGAAAAGTACCGCAGCTTCATCTGCGCCGCTACACTTTCATAGGTGTATTCCATCGTGGTCAGACCGTCCACCGTTTCGATCGGGCCGGGAGAGAGCCAAGCGCTGGCCAGGCGCACGTCTTGGGCATATTCAGCCAACGTGATGTTCTCCGCCGTCTCTTGCGACACCAGCACCTTAACCTCCGGGGTATGATAACAAATTGTGAAGTCCGGCTGATTCAGCTCTTGAAATTCACGTGGCAGTGTGATGCTCATACCATTCTTTTGAAACGTTGTCGTATCAGAGCATCCCACAAAGCAACACACCATTATGACAGAAAGACACAAAATCAATGTTCTTTTCATGGTTGACTCCTTTGTTCAGGATATCAACATGATACCACAAATCGCAGACTTTGTCAAGGAAAGTATCCGAAAGTCTCCTACTAAATTAAAATACAAGAAAAAATGTGCTTTTTTCTCAAAAAAATGCTTGACAAGACGGTGTCAATATGCTATGATATACGCGCGGGGCATTAGCGCAGTTGGGAGCGCACAACACTGGCAGTGTTGGGGTCAGGGGTTCGAATCCCCTATGCTCCACCAGATCAAAGGTCATCCATTGGATGACCTTTTGCTTTCCCTTTTTCATTTTACTCAATAAGCAAATTTTAAATGTAAGAGGAGGAACGATGGAACCGAAACGATTAGCAATTCTCCGTATTTTGCACATTCTGCAAAAGCACAGCGACTACAATCATCCCTTGACCCAAGAAAACATCGTTGCGTTACTCAACGAGGAATACGGAATCACCATAGAAAGAAAAGCCGTTGGCAAAGCGCTGAACGATTTGCGAGATGCCGATATTGATATTGTCTCCGGCCGCGCGGGCAGTTATCTGGCCGGCCGCGATTTTGAGGATTCCGAATTGAAGCTGCTCATTGACGGCGTTCTGCAAAGCAAGCACATCACCGCTCATCACTCCAAAGACCTCATTGAGAGACTGTGCGGGTTATCCAGCAAATATTTTCGTTCGCACGTCAAAAACGTCTACTCGGTCAACGATTGGAGCAAAACCGAAAACCAGGCGCTCTTTTATAACATCGACATTGTTGACGAAGCCATTGCAAATGAGCGTCAGGTGCAATATGACTACAACAAATATGGAATGGACGGGAAACTGCAAAAGTCTTCCTTTCAGCGCGTCAGTCCTTACCAACTCATCTTACACAATCAGCGTTACTACCTGATGGGGTACAGTAGCTATTGGGGAAACATGGTTTTTCATCGATTGGACCGCATCAGCAATATGCGCTTGTATGATAAGCCGCTGGTTCCTCTGACAACTGTCAAAGGGTACGAAAACGGGCTGGATTTTAAGCAGATCGCTTCCACCATGCCCTATATGTATACTGACACGCCTGAGCGCATTGAGCTGATAGCAGACGAAAGTATTGTCGACCAAATCGTCGATTGGTTTGGCACAGATATCCAAATGTCCCGAAGCGACGGCAGCGCGGGGAAAATTAAAGTGAGCATCATCGCCAGTCCCACCGCGATGGAATTTTGGGCGCTTCAGTATGTGAATCATGTAGAAGTCATCTCGCCCGCGCATTTGCGGCATAAAATCCGGGATTGCCTGAATCGCGCCATCCGAAACTATGAAGATCAATAATGACAACAGCCTCCCAAACACGACGTTTGAGGGGCTGTTGTTTTTATGTCCGCAATTTGGGACATAGCATTTGATATAATACACTCGAACACAAAACATCGGAGGATTTTTATATGCTGTTTTACAAGATTTTGGGCGATCTGATCGAGGAAAATGAGCAAGCGGAAGAAAACGACAAGCGAAACAAGCGTCGTCTTCCCTTGCGGCAAGTTCTTTCTAAAACCGAGGAGTTCAATGCCAAAAGCAAAGACGTTCATTGTTTTTTGTCGGATATCGACGAAGGAGTTGTGACATTTGGCATCATTTCTCGCCACCCTTTGGACGCCATTGCTCTGACAAAAAGTTATGCCGATGATATCCAATTCAAGATGGAGAATTGGAAACAGAGCGAAATTACTTTCAAACAGTTGCAACAAATATTGAATTCGGCAGACCGTCAGGATTACGTGGAGAGCGACGATAAAATCCTCGCGAAATTTGACCTTGACAAAATCAGCGACCTTCGCAGCCGCGATCTCGTCTTTGGCGAAAATCTTGTCAATGAACAAGTCACCAAGGAAACGCTGACACAAGCGGCCAAGGAATTGTACATGGACGAAACCCTGCTTCCTGAACTGGAGCGAATTTACAAAGGTGGAAGCGCTCTGCACAGAGCAGGACATCCCGTTCATTACATAGTCGAAACAGACAACCCCGATATTCGCCGCGAAGCGTACAAGCTTCTTTTGGACGCCTTGCGTGCCAATGGGCGCTTGGCCAGCAATCGGTATTCTTTTCTGAATTTTGAACCCGGAGAAAGCTATTCCCAGACGGCCTACGAATCGTTATATAAAGTTTGTAAGGGTGGGGCTGTTGTCGTTCGTTACTTCCCTTCCGAGGACGAAAAAGCCAATGCCAAAGAAGAACGCGAAATCATCGAAAACATCTGTCGAATGGCCAAGCGATATCGCAACGAGGTATTGACGGTGTTTTGCATCTCCCGCGAGAGCGAAAAAGTAAAGAACCTCTTTTATGAAAATCTCGACTCCATGACCTTTGTTGAAATTCGAGAGGATCGTATGAAGCGCTCGGAGGCTGCCGACTTCTTGCGTTCTTTGGCCGAAAAAAATCAGGTTGATGCCGACGAAGAGCTGTTGACCAACATTCAGTCGGGAGATGCTCATCTGGCCATTGAGTTGCGTGAGACATTCGATGCGTGGTATAGCGAAAAGTTGAAAAAAGCATTTTACCCTCAGTACAAAGAGGTGGCGTCCATTCCGAAAGAAAATGCATCCACTCTCCCGAAACAGGGAGCATTGGAGGAACTGATGCGCATGGTGGGGCTTGATACAGCCAAACAGACCATCCAAAAAGCACTGAATCATTATAAAATGCAAACGCTTTACAAAGAAAGAGGGATCAAGCAGAATAACCCCGCCATGCACATGATCTTTACAGGAAACCCCGGGACAGCCAAAACGACGGTGGCGCGTTTGTTTGCCCGCATTATGAAGGAAAACAAACTGCTCTCGAAGGGGCACTTGGTAGAAGTAGGACGCGGCGACCTTGTCGCGAAATATGTCGGTTGGACAGCACCGACGGTTCAAGCAAAATTCAAGGAGGCCATGGGCGGCGTATTATTTATCGATGAAGCATATTCCTTGGTGGAGGATGAACGATTCGGGTTTGGCACCGAGGCTATCAACACCATTGTGCAAGAGATGGAAAACCACCGAGGGGAGATGGTCGTCATCTTTGCTGGCTATCCGGACAAAATGGAACAGTTTTTGCAAAAGAACCCCGGCTTGCGCTCCCGTATCGCGTTTCACGTCCCGTTTGCCGACTACAATCCTGAGGAACTTTGCGACATCGCTAAGCTGATCAGTGAAGACAGCGGAATGCGCTTGGACGAAGGGGCTTTTGAAAAGTTGGAGACGGTGTTCAGTGCCGCTTGCCAAAGACATGATTTCGGCAACGGACGCTACGTTCGAAACCTGTTTGAACAGGCCAAAATGAACCAAGGGACACGTCTTTTGAAGAAAGACTTTAGTGACATTACCACCGAAGACATCCTCACCATTACCGCAGACGATATTATTCTTCCCGAGACCTCCCCGAAAACCGTGAAACGGTACATCGGTTTCTGTTGATAACCATGATCATCAAACAAATTACCATTCATCAGCTCGGCAACATTCCATCGTTGTCCTGCGACTTCGGAGAAGGAGTCAACCTTATCGGCACACGCCACACCTCAGAGGTCTGCTATGCTCTCAGCCTTGTGCTGAACAATCGCGCGACGCCCACTTTTTCCGCACAATGGATCCGTGAGGCATCGCGCGTGGAGGCGCTGGTAACCGCGCAAGAAAAAACGTTTCATCTTATCGTCACCCCCACACCGCGCCGGCCGATTTTTCATGCCTTCGATGAGCATCAGAATGACATCACTCGCAATTATATGTATCTGACCCGCCATCACGAAGAACAGGATCTGTCGGACATATTCAACGATGACAGATCCGCCCGCGCTCCAAACCTATTACGCTTCGCCCCAATCAATGATTTTTCCGCCGCAAAAGATCTATCAAAGCATACCGACGGAATATCAGACACCCCTGCTTTTCGCGCCTATCTACGTAGTTTCATGGAACATTTTAAGCCGGAATATATCCGTCAAGGTAAAAAATATATGCTTGCATTGACAGACTATGGTCAGTACGACGTCATCCGCTCCGATCATTTTCATTGTCCTATTCTTTTGAGCGAATCGGAGGAGCGATTGTTTCGTTACCTTTGCTTTTTGAGAACGGCGGAATTCTGGCACGGCTTCGAACAAATACGCAATCTACACAGCATCCAAAAGCCGCTGGTGATCCAGAATTTTCTGGAACATTTGGATCAATCGATCGACCTGTCCGATATCATCAGGCGCACCGTCGATCTCCAAAGACAAGTAATTTTTGTTACCCTACCAAATTTACTGACAACGAAAGGAAACTTATGGGATACTTTTCTGAATGGAATGAACGAGGACAGCTCGCCCACCGTGACCCAAGCTATCACGGCTTCGAAGAACAACTGATATGGCGCCGAGAGGAGTTGCTGGCGCGCTATGACGATTTGGTGCGTGCAAGAGCTCCCCACGCAGGAGACGATCGCTTGACCGACGAGGACTATCGCTATGCACCTGTACAATACTTCAAAACGATTTCGGATGTCCAAACGGCCATTGAAATCACGGATGACGCGCTGGAGGACCTCTTCTCCCTCGACGAAATCGACAACGACAGCCATGGCACCGCCAACAAAGAGAAGGACGAGGATGGTCCGTCCATGGTGGAGATTGTTTATCTTCCCAGCTGGTTTGAATCGTTTGCGGCAGCATAACCCACTTATAAACAAAAAAGGAGACGTATAATGGCCGTATCACAAACATTGAAACAGATTCTGGAAGCTCACATTTCCGATCTTGACAGCCACAAGTTTGACAACATCGTTCGAAAATCTATTGAAGAGAATATATTGGACGAACTGCTGGATGTTTTTTATCGAATGGAAATCAGCATCCCACCGGATGTCGTCACAAAAGAATTGTACAATTTCTATATTCCTCGCGTTGTCAAAACCGCAAAAGAGCGTGCTCGCTACCGAAGAAAGATTTATTACTTAATCAATAAACATCAGAATGTCATTGTAAAAACATTGGACGCGCCTTCTACATAAAACATCCCCCGATCACGGAAATACGAATCGTGATCGGGGGATGTTTTGTCATTTTGTGTCAGAATTTCGACACCGTATACTTGTTGTCGGTGGTACTGTTCTTTCCTATGCCCCAAGGAAGACGCGGGAAAACTCTTGCGGATAATGGAGCTTATACCAAGTCAGAATTACGGCATCCTTCATATAGGATACCGCATGGGCCTTGGGAAACATATACTCTATCCGCTCTATCATAAAAATGAAGTCCATATCAACCCCCAAGGAAAGAAGCCCCCTCATTGTTTCTTGATCCATGCCGTGGCGAGAATAGTAGCCCGTTCGCGTTTTTTCTGCCACCTCATAGGCCAGCCCATTCTCATAACATCCTTTCTCCCACAGTTTTTTCCGAACAATGTCAAAGACATCTTCTCGAAACGCAGGAATATCGTCAAGAGTCACGCGATGTTTGTCGTACAACCATTCGGCGTTCCCCACCCATCCCCTTGTTCCGTGCACAAAGCCAATTAGCTTGAGGAGTTCTTCGTAATTCGAAGGGTTCGTTTTCTCAGCCAACTCTCGCATCAACGACGAATCCACATTGGGGATATTTTCAAAATCGCCGCCCAAAAGAACTGCTCTGACCTTATCATTCCCCTCTCTGCCGACATCCTCCATGTTTACTCCCGTCTCCGATTCCAAGCGGCGATACCGATCAAGCATTTTCATTGGCACAAGAGTGATGCGAGGCAGTCGCTCAAACAGCGGAGCATCTTCTTTCAGACGATATTCAGCATCGTCGTTCACTTCACGATCCGCAAAACAAATCCACGTTGGTGCCGTCGGCTGCTCGCCGCCCAGCGTGATCAGGGCATGGTCCCACATTTCTTCCCGTATGATATTCTTCGCCGCCTCGAAAAAGGAAGGAGACACGCCAATTTGGATTCGTTCCAACAAGACCTCCCGCAAATTGGTCTCAAACGGAAGATCATATCCGTCTGTATAACTCATCGCCCCACAAGAGCAGGTTTGAAATCTGCGATCATACGGACTGCCGTTCTCTGTAAATGTTGTTTTTTTGCACTCCGGGCAATATTGGTGAGTCGGCAACGGATTGATATCTGTTGCGCCCAAAAGATACGCCATCAAAGACGCCTGTACCGTACCCCTGACGGCAATATGCTCTCCCATTTCTCGGGCTCGTGCGCGTACGCTTGCCACAAGGGCGAGCATACGCATATAATCGCTTTCTTGCAAATACATTTTCTCGTGGTAAAACCGATTCAAAATGCGGACATCTGGTCTGTCTCCCCAATGATCGATCAAGTGTTCGTATGCTTGCTCAAAGAGTGTCTTGTAATTCATTGTTTTCTCCTTTGTCAATCAAAGTTCTCTCCGATAGGAGAAGCCGCCGATGGATATTGAGGGCATCGTACACCTTATGATATACAAGCTGGTTGGGATAATATCGAAAATCCATGCAGATCTCGATGCCGCGACCGTAAAAATGCTCTACAATCGCGGCGGCGCAAGCCGGTGAGCGGCTTTGCCCGTAATCACATTGGCAAAGGATTCCCCATCCTTTTGCTTTGGCCTTGTATATGAATTTGGCCAGTTCGTCTGCTTGCTCCAAATAGCTCTCATAAGTGTAGCCGTATTCCTTCAGGCATTCAAGATCAATGTCGGGAATACCAACGTAGAACACCCGCTCGCCAAGCATCGCAGCATCGAGAAAAACCTCCTCCGCTTTTTTATGGGTTTGCGGGGTATAAAAGCTGATCAGCACCATATCGTTCGGAAATTGGTTTGTTTGAAGAAGACGCTCTACGACCCGTCTTGAACAAATTTTGACTCTCATATATATTCTCCCATCTCATCAAAATTAAAAAATCCGCGTTGGTAAAGTTGTTCTTTGTACTTTCTCGCCTCCTCTTCACAAAAATTTCTTGTTGCATACTGACCGTTACCGTCATATACTGTTACGAGTACGAGGTTTTTGCTTTTTCGCTCCGTGCAAAAGCAATGTTTTTTCTCGACCCGTGTCCGCACAAAACGAGTGATCTCGTAGTACGACAGCACTTCTTCCCCCGAACAATCCCAAGTATCAAACAGCACTCCGTCAATACAGGCGACCCAATGACCGCTCAATGAAAGAATATATCTCCCCACGGGATGCCTCAAAGCAAACGCTTCCGCGGTCATAGGAGTTGCGCCCGCTCGCCGTGTCATCTTCACGCGCGGAAAACCCAGCACGCTCTCAACATAACTGTATGGATTGGGAGGGTCGTAATACGTTTTTACCCCGGTGACTCGCTTGTGCTCATTGAGCCCCTTGGCCACAAGCTTGTAGTCTAATCCCGTGGTCAGGGCGATGCTTCGTTTGGTGCAATCGTCCACGAATAAATGGCGCGGGTGAATATTATAAAAACGGTACGGCATGGTCATTCTCCTGATTCAAATTGGTATAGCGGGGGTGCTGACAGAAATAGTATATCACAGTTAACGTACGCAAAAGCGGACATAAAAAAAAGCGGTCCATGGTTTGCCGCTCTTTCGCAGAGATATTAAAGGATTTCCTCTTGCGCTTTGATCTAAACTGTGATATAATACAGAGGAAAACAAACACGAACGAGGTTTCGATCATGTATTATATTGGCTTTGACATTGGCGGCACCAAGTGCGCCGTCTCGCTCGGACAGATTACCGATCATGTCCGTATCTTAAAAAAAGAGCAGATTCCCACCGGTGCGCCCCATGCCACCATGGACACCCTACTTGCCCACGTCATTGAGTGGCAAAAAGAATACGAAATCAAAGCGGCTGGCATCAGCTGCGGAGGCCCTCTGGATCCCAAGAATGGCATCATCCTCACCCCTCCCAACCTCCCTACGTGGCACGGCTTTGCCATCGCGGATTACATAACCAAGGGGTGCGGCATTCCCGCCGTGTTGGAAAATGACGCCAATGCCTGTGCCATCGCAGAGTGGAAATTCGGCGCAGGACAAGGCACCCAAAACATGGTATTTTTCACCTTCGGCACAGGCCTTGGCGCAGGGCTTATTTTGGACGGCAAGCTGTACGGCGGTGCCAACGGTAACGCCGGCGAATTCGGTCATATTCGTTTGGCACCCGACGGCCCCATAGGCTACGGGAAGTTCGGCTCCTTTGAAGGCTTTTGCTCCGGCGGCGGCATCGCTCGCTTGGCTATCCTCATGGCCAAGCGCCGCAAGACCATGCCACAGTGCATCATCGACATGGGAGGTCTTGAGCATATAACAACCAAGGCGCTGGCCGAGGCTGCGTTTGCGGGCGACCGCTTCGCTAAAAGCGTCTTTGCCAAGAGCGGCGAGATGCTTGGTCGGGGACTGAGCATGGTCATCGACATCATCAATCCGGAACGAATTGTCATCGGCGGTGTGTTCATGCGCTCTCACCAGTTGCTCACGCCCGCGATGAAAAAGGTGATTGAACAAGAGGCCCTGAGTGATAGCGCTTGTGTATGTGAGATCGTTCCCGCCAAATTAAGTGAAAATGTCGGAGATATGGCAGCACTCGCCATCGTAGGAGGTATGTAATCATGAAAACAACCACAAAACAAATCCTGCTCCATCTGATCGAGCGTCATCCGGAGTTGGCGCCTATGGAAGCCGCCATTGAAGCGGCATACCATACGTTGTACTCGTCCTTGGCCTCGGGGCATCGCCTGTATCTGTGTGGCAACGGTGGCAGTGCCGCCGACTGCGAGCACATGGCGGGCGAATTGCTCAAATGCTTCAAAAAGGCCCGTCCTCTTCCTTGGGACGAGCAAGCTGTTCTGTCTTCTTACGGTGAGATGGGCAAGAAATTAGCCACCACATTGGAAGACGGTCTCCCCGTAGTTTCTCTTTGCGGCCATCCCGCATTTTCCACCGCTTATCAAAACGACAATGCTCCTGAATTGGTATTTGCTCAGCAGGTTCACGTCTACGGTAAACCAGAGGACGTCCTTGTTGTCTTTTCTACCTCCGGCAACTCGAAAAACTGCATCTACGCTTGTATTGCGGCCAAGGCCCGCGGCATGAAGATTGTTTTGCTGACCGGCGGCGAGGGTGGTAAGCTCAAAGCGTATGCGGACGTTGCCATCATTGTTCCCGAAAAAGAGACCTACCTCGTGCAGGAGTTGCACCTGCCGGTGTACCATTGTCTGTGCGCCATGCTGGAAGAAGAATTCTTTTGAATCCATCCATAAACATTCGCCGTGTTCTCAAAAAAGAACACGGCGAATGTTTATTTTTCTTGATCTTCTGATTTCAACTTGCGGTTACTGACGCCCAGCTCACGCTGATCATACACGCCGCGATAAATACTGTCAATTCCCTTTTTGCGGCGAATGGTCAAAAGAGCCTCCTCCAGCTTTTCCTGCTTTTCGTGGCGAATATCCTCCGTGGGCTCATCAAACATGGTCAACTGCTGCGCCATCATATCCGGCGGGACCAGCCCCGACACGGTCACCGTCAACATACGAATGCGAGTTCCGCTTTTCCAGTTGGCGCTGACAAGCCCCACCGCTGTTTGAATGATCTCTGATTGCAGCCATGTCGGCGCATCCAATTTTCTCTGACGTTGAATGGTTCTGAATTCGGGATCGCGGATGGTCACCTGTACGACGGTACACTTTTTATTCTCGTTGCGGAGTCGCCACACCACCTCGGCGCACAGCATGGTGATGCAATCGCGCATTTCCTCGTGGGTATATACGTCGCGGCGGAAGGTCGTGCCGTTGCCAATCGATTTCACCTCGTACTTGTCATAGTAGGAGTGTACCGGATCTTCATCCAGCCCGTTGGCATACTTCCATAGCGTTCCGCCCTGCTCTCCAAGCGCGTGACGCAGCACTGCCTCATCGGTACGAGCCAAATCTCCGATGGTATTGATACCCATGTGAGCTAAGTGCTGTGCAGTCTTTTTGCCCACGAACATCATATCTCCGACCGGCAAACGATAGACGATTTCCTCCACCGCCCTTCGATCAAACACGGTGGTAGCATTGGGCTTTTTATAGTCACTGCCAAGCTTGGCAAACACCTTGCAAAAGCTGACACCGATGGATACGGTAATGCCGATATCCTTTTGGATCCGCTCACGGATGGTGTCGGCCAAATCGCGCGGCGTTTGTCCGAACAGCGCAAGGCTCCCCGTCACATCCAGGTAGGATTCGTCCACGCTAAAAGGCTCGATCAAATCGGTATAGTCAAGATAGATCTCATTGATACGCTTGGAAATCTCACTGTATTTGCGATGATGGGGCGGCACTAACACTAGTGTCGGACATTTTTGCCGCGCACTGTAAATGGTCTCTGCCGTCTGCACACCGTACTTTTTGGCCAGCTCGTTCTTAGCCAAAATGATGCCGTGACGATTGTCGGGGTCGCCCGCCACTGCCATGGGTACATTGGCCAATTCCGGTCGGTCGAGCGTTTCGACCGACGCAAAAAAGCTGTTGCAATCGCAATGGAATATCACGCGCTCACTCGGATGATCCATACGCTCGCCTCCCTTCTCTGCCTTTAGTATAGCACATTTAGTGAAAAAAAGAAAGTCTTTTTTCATGCAGCCTCAAAATAAAGTATTGCTTGATATATCAACAACGAATTGATGATTGATTTTCGTATTCTGTCGTGCTATAATGAGATCACACCGGTGAATACAACTATGGAGGAACCATAATGCAAATAAAAATCGGAGAAAAGATCAAAGAACTGCGCGCACGCGACGGGAGGACACAAAACGACCTCGCCACCGCCATCGGCGTGTCCTGCCAGGCCGTTTCCCGTTGGGAGGCAAACGGCGGTTATCCCGATATGGAGATCATCCCTGCCATCGCCAATTATTTTCACGTTACCATCGACGAGCTGTACGGCTACCACGGCGATCGGGAGGAGAAAATCAGAGAAATACTGAACAAAGCCCGCGATATGCTGTCTAACGAAAGATACATCCGTCAAAAAGGCAGTATGTCGGAAAAGGTAGGTGAGTGCGTGCAAATGCTTCGCTCGGCCGCAGAAGAATTTCCGAGCGAGCCTGAGATCCTTTTACAGCTGGCACGAGCGCTTTATAGGTGGGGATGGCATAAGTACGGAGCAAAATGGGATGAAGAAAACAACTGCGAAGACAGCGAGTACAACTCGCAAAACATCTACTGGCAAGAGGCACTTCACACGTATGAAAAGCTTATGAAGATCACGCCCTCGTCTGAGACGGCAATTCTCGACGTAGTCTCGCTCTACAGAGAAATGGGAGAATACGAGAAAGCCAAAGCGCTTGCATACAAACAAGGCGGAATCGCCGTTTGTCGGGAATTGTTGTTGCCTCAAGCCACAGTGGGAGAAGAGGCAGAGCGTTTCCGGGGCGAAAGCATCCTTTATCTTCTCTCGTGGCTTGATACTTCTATCAGCTTAGCCATATCCTATAAACCGTCGGGCTACACTACAGAATATGGCAAACAAGTCAAAAAAGCCCTTGTGGATTTGAAAGAGGCAATCTTCAATGACGGTCGCTGCGGACGCACGCATTACGATTTTGCACTGCGTTATCTAGACTTGGCAGAAATGGAATCCCGGGACGGCAATATCCAAGTAGCACTTGCCTACTTTGACAAAGGCTTTGAACACCTTGCGTCTTACAATAAAAATCTTGACGCGAATGAATATCATTATTCCGCTCCCTTGATTTCCAAAGCCGATGCCACTATCATTGGCCCCAAAATGCCAATCGGAAAAACTTTTTGGAAAGACCGGATGCAATTTTTCCCGGAAAATGTGATGGCCGAACTCCGCCCAAATCCCAAGTACGCCGAGTGCTTTGCCGAATAATTCCCTTTTCCATCAAAGTTTTTGATGGAAGATAGGGGCATGGGGA
>JAZQUX010000060.1:0-19112 GCA_045631585.1 Eubacteriales bacterium
GATGGTGCTATCCTTCAACCCGATAAACATTCAGCATTGGATCAAGAAGCATTTCATCGATTCAGGGCTTGCTACAGTATGTTGGACTACGTACAAGGACAACAAATTCTTGACGGACGATGACCGAAAAGCTCTTGAGGACTTGCAATATATAGACGAGTACACGTACGAGGTCTATTGCCTTGGCAAGTGGGGCATTCTCGGAAAGACGGTATTTGATGCAAGGGCTATTCAGAAGCGACTTGACGAGATACCGAAACCTATTAAAACTGGCTACTTCCGTTATGACTATGACGGCTTACGGATCAGCAATATACAATGGGTCAATGACCGAGGGGGCTATATCAAGATATACGCGCTCCCCAATCAGCCTGCGTTTACCGAGTATTGTATAGGCGGTGACACTGCCGGCGAGGGCTCTGACTTCTTTACCGGGCACGTATTGGACGCCAAAACGGGTGTGCAGGTGGCAACGCTCAAGCACCAGTTTGACGCTGACCAATACGCAAAGCAGATGTATTGCCTTGGTATGTATTACAAGCAGGCATTGATCGGCATAGAAGCCAACTTTGATTCTTACCCGATCATGGAGCTGCAACGGCTTGGATATCCCAAGCAATACGTGCGAGAAGCGCAGGACACCTACACGGGCAAGACGGAAAAGAGGTTTGGCTTTAAGACAACGAGCTTGACGCGCCCGACCATCCTTTCAAGGCTCATAGAAATCGTCAGAGAGCATTGCGACACGATCAATGACCAAGATACCTTGGAAGAGCTTTTGACGATCATACGCAACGAAAAGGGGCGTATAGAAGCACCCGAGGGCGGTCACGATGACCAAATGATGGGCTTGGCGATAGCGCACCATATCCGCGATCAAGTGGTATTTACACAAGAGCCTATTATTGTCGAGCCGCATACCAGCTTTAACGTAGAGCGCACGATGCAAACGTACCAAGACTTGGGCGGCGATATCGTGCCTATATAAATATTTACTGCAAGGGGGATATATGCAAATACTTTTGATGACGCTTTTGATACTCGTTGTTGGCGCGCTTTGTATAGCGTGCTTTTTTGTCGGTGCAAAGGTCGGGCAGCAGGTAAGCAAGGGTGAGGCGGTGGAGCTGCCGAAATTCGATCCCATGAAGCCGATCAGAGAGTTTGGAGATCGCAAGGAAGCCGAAAGAGAACAAGAGAGGTACAACACCATACTTGAGAATATCGACCGATACGATGGCACATCTTCGGGGCAGAAGGATATTCCGAGATAATGACTTGGAGGTGAAACATGAGCTATATAGAAAACATGGACTATGGGGAGATCAGGGAAACACCGATCTGGACGCTGTATGATAAGTCGCGCAATTATCACAGAATGATCGGCACTTTCGTTGATACCGACAAGAATTATCAATTCTTCAACGGCAACCAATGGCAAGGCGCAAAGCTGGACGGTGTTGAGCCCGTGCAAAAGAATTTCATCAAGCCCATTGTCAAATACAAGGTGTCGGTTATTCATGACAATTTGTATGCAATCGTCTACTCTTCGCAGAATCATGAGAGCAGGACCTTCCACAAGGAAGCCGAGAAGTACTGCAAGATGCTCAACGGCTACGCTGCCAAGGTTTGGGAGCAGGGCAAGATGGATTTCAAGGGGCGCAGAGTAACAAAAGACGCCGCCATCAATGACGAGGGCATTATCTACGTTGATTTTGATACCGAGAGCATGATGCCCGTCAATGAGATCATCAAGAAAAACGATATCTATTACGGCAACGAAAATGACGATGATATTCAGAGTCAGCCCTATATCCTGCTCCGCAAGAGAATGCCCGTATTCAATGCCATTGAGTTTGCCGAGGGCTTGGGCGTGAGTGATGAAAAGCTCGCTTATATCATCGGTGATAACGATAACTTTGAGGAAAGCGGCGAAGCATCCAAGTACGAGCTTGATAACATGGTGACAATCGTGTACAAGATGTACAAGAAGGACGGCACGGTGCGCTACTCTGTTGCCACCCGGTACGTGGAATTTATCGAGGACGTTGACACCGGGCTTTCGCTCTATCCTATCGCGCACTTTGTATGGGAAGAGAAAGAGGGCAGCGCGAGAGGTGAGGGCGAGGTAAGATCCTTGATCCCCAATCAGATCGAGGTCAACCGCACCGAGGTCAGACGACTCTTGACGGCAAAGTTCCAAGCGTTTCCGAGAACGGTTGCGGACAGAAGCAAGATTGCAAATCCGCAGGCTCTCAATAACGTTGGTGCGGTGATCTATACCAACGGGCAGACGGTGGATGACGTGCACAAGATCATTGGTACGATACCCCCTGCGCAAATGTCGCCCGACGTTGTAAAGCTGCAAGAGGACTTGATCAACGTCACGCGAGATTTGGCAGGCGCAGGTGATACTGCTACGGGTCAGTTTGATCCCGAGAGTGCATCGGGTCGCGCTATCCTCGCAGTTATGCAGGCAAGCCAGCAGCCTATGACCGAGCAGAAGGAGTCCTACAAGAATTTCGTTGAGGATATCGCGCGTATTTGGCTTGAATATCTCATTGTGTACTCGGTGGACGGTGTACAGATGGAAGAAGAGGTCACGGACGAGCAGGGTGAGGAATACGTTAAGTTGACTACCGTGCCGCAGAGCGTGCTTGAAAAGCTGCAAGCAACGGTCAAGATCGACATTACGCCCAAGGGTGTATATGACAGATTTGCGCAGGAGCAGACCTTGGAAAACCTGCTTTTGCAGGGTATGTTCAGCGTGGAGAGGTTGCCCGAGTTTAAGAAATACGTCAAGGCACTTCCCGATGATTCGGTTGCTCCCAAGCCGATACTTGAAGAGATCGTCAAGGATGCGGAAGAGGAACAGCGCAAGATCGCGGAAATGGAAGCGCAGGCGCAGATGCTTATGCAGAGGGCACAATCTTTCCTTTACGAAGATCCCGGCGGGCAGGCAGACCAAATGGCAGATGCGCAGATGCAGCTTGAAGCAGAGGAAGCAGAGCTTGAGGACGAGGAAGCCATGTACGCAGAGCAAGAGGACGAGCTTGACGAGGAAACCGCAGACGCGGAAGAGGAAATTGAGGAAGAATAAGGAGAAAGGTATGGAACTGAAAGACACAGCAAAGTTGATGAACAGCAAGGACTACAAGCAGCGTTTCAGAGCAGAGGTATATCAGCTCGATATCCGCATTGACAAGTTGGCAGGTATGATTTCTGCATGGGATAGCGGCGATTTGAGTTTTACTCCCACTTGCCCCTACGTTTTGCTTGAAACACAGCTTAATGCCATGAAAGTGTATCGGCATCTGCTTCAAATGAGAGCCGAGTTTGAGGGCGTGGAGTTGTATCATGAGTGGAAGGAGTGCAAGAATTGCGCTCATGCACACAAGGTTGGCGATCACGAATACGAATGCGATGCAGGGGAATACGATATCGACCAAATGACTTGTTTTGTTCAAAGAGAAGAATAAAGCCCTTATATAGGGCTTTTTCTTATACATGACCGATCATTTATGTCATAAAACTGCATGAAATACGGGAAACAAACCCGATCAAAAATAGGAAGGATAAGTCGTTATGAATGAAAACGAAAACCTTGTGACGGAAGTTACTGAAAATGCGGAGCATACCGCAGAACAAACCCAGCAGGTAGCAAAGACCTATACGCAAGAAGAGGTCAACGCCATTGTTGGAAAGGCAAAGGCACGTGCAAAAGCAAGCGCAGAGAGAGCTGCCGAGCGCAAGTACGGCAGACTTGGTGACGTTGTGAAAGCCGGGCTGGAAACCGAGGACTTGGATCAGGCGACAGATACGCTTGAAAAATTCTATGCAAGCAAGGGTAAGGTCATCCAAAAGCCGCAGTATTCGGCAAAGGATATCGAAACGCTTGCAAGGGCAGACGCAAACGAGTTCATCAACGCAGGCTTTGAGGACGTGGTTGACGAGGTTGACCGCCTTGCCGAGATCGGCATTGAGAACATGACGCCTATGGAAAAGGCGAAGTTCAAGGTGCTTGCAGAGCACAGGCAGAGTGCCGAGAGAGCGCAGGAGCTTGAAAAGATCGGCGTTGATAAGAGCGTTTTGGAAAGCCCTGAGTTCAAGGAATTTCAGCGTATGTTCAGAGAGGACACGCCCATTTCCAAGGTATATGAGCAATACCAAAAAACGCAACCCAAGAAAGAATTTAAGGCAATGGGGAGTATGAAGCAGCCCCAAGGTAACGTTGAAAAGGACTACTACACGCCCGAGGAAATCTCAAGGTTGACCGAGGAAGATCTGAAAGATCCCAAGGTGTGGAATACCGTAAGACGTTCTATGACGAATCAGAAAGCGTAAGACGTTATTTGAAAGGCGGCTAAAATACTCATCCCGAAGAAAGGATGAATTATTATGGCAGTAGCTAACACTATCACCAATTTTCAGCAGACGATTTGGAGCGCGTCTATTCTTCGCTCCCTTGACACGATCACTTCTCTGCGTAACCATTGCAACTTCCAGTACGAGAAGGAAAGCAAGAACGCAAAAGAGGTCAAGATCCTCTCTGTAAACCGTCCTACCATCCGCACCTACGTGCCCGGTACTGCGATTGTAAGAGAGGGCGCAGCGGACAGCTCCATGCTGCTCCAGATCAACCAGTACAGATACTTCAACTTTGAGGTTGAGGATATCGTAAAGGCACAGTCCGTTCCGGGCTTGATGGAAGCCCTGACCGATGAAGCAGCCAAGGGTCTTGCCCTTGAGGGCGACAAGTACGTTGCTGCGGTCATCAAGAACGGCGTGGAAAACGGCGTTGTGACCGATGAGGAAAAGCAGACCACGGTGCAGATCGCCGCAAGCGAGGAAATCACGCTGACCAATGCAAATGCAATGGCAAGCGTTGAAGCAGGCTTTGCTTCTCTGTACGCCAACAACTGCAAAGTGACCGACACCTTCTATCTGGAGCTCGCTCCCAAGGTATTCGTTACCTACCGTCAGCAGCTCACCGAGCTTTCTACCAACAACCCCGAGATCCTCAAGAAGGGCGCGGTTGGTAAGATCAACAACGCATTCGTATGCATCGAAAACTGCCTGCCTACGAGCGATACCGCACACTACAACGTTCTGCGCACCGACAAGGCGATTGCCTTTGCCGAGCAGATCGAAAAGGTGGAGCATTACCGCCCCGAGGACGCATTTACCGATGCGGTCAAGGGTCTGTACGTATTCGGCGCGCGCATCGTTCGCCCCGCTGAAATCTACGTCATGAAAACCAAGAAGTAATCAAAAAAAGAAAGGGCACGGCTGCAATAGCCGTGCCCTCACTTTACCTTAAAGGAGTAACAAAATGAGCAACGTGAACAATGAGCTGTTTACCGTAAAGCCCAGCCTTAGCCAATACTACGGCAGAACGGTCACAAAAGAAATGAAGTTTGATGAATCCACCGAGAACGGCGAAATTCATCAGACCTTGGAAAACTGTGTGCTGACCACCGAGATCAACCGAGAGTGGATGCAGGGAGATATCAAGAACGAGCTGCACAGCGTACAGAGAGAAACGCTGCCCGAGGGCACGATCATCATTTGGAGCGAATTGCAGGGCTATATCGTTCCCAACGTGCCTATGTACAAGTTGAAGGACTTGGAAGAGGAAATTGCAGCAATCAAGGAGATTTACCGTGATAACACGGATATTAACCCTTGCGGTGAGTAATAGAAAATAAGGGCAAAACAGCCTACAGAGATAGGACTACAAAGCGTATAGCTTATTGCCCTTTTTTGGGGGGATGGTGCAAGCCTTCCCCTCTTTTTGTGAATATATGAGCGTTATCATGTATTGACCAAAAGAAAGGGGGAATTTTTATGTTCAGAATTGATACAGACAACTCTATCTACGTAACGAGGGGCGATGCCGTTTTGATTGGCGTGAAGGCCAATAAGGTTGGAACGGACGAGCCTTATACGTTCATGCCGGGAGACCTTGTGAGAATCAAGGTCTACAAGAAAAAGAAAGCGTCCGAGGTTGTATTGGAAAAGGATTTTCCTGTGACCGAGGTTACGCAAGAGGTGCAGATTTATCTGTCGGAAGAGGACACCAAGATCGGCAGCGTGATCTCCAAGCCGACCGATTACTGGTACGAGGTTGAGCTCAATCCCTTGAGCGATCCGCAGACCATTATCGGCTATGACGAGGACGGTGCCAAGGTGTTCAAGCTGTTCCCCGAGGGTGCGGACAAAGAGGTTGAGGAATATGAGCCGGGCGAAGAAGAGCTGCTTAACAGATACCTTGATGACGAGCTTGACGTGACGAGCAAGCGACCCGTGGAAAATCAGGTGATTGCAAGAGAGATGTTACAGCTGAAAGCGAGTCATGATGCAATCCATAATGCGATTGCAGAAAAGTACGTGACTCCGCAGATGTACGGGGCGATCGGTGACGGCGTGGCAGACGATACCGAGGCCCTTCAAAATGCGCTCCGAGAGAACAGAAGCGTGTATATCCCCGAGGGCGTTTATATGATCCGCACGTCTACGGACGATACGGCAGAATATAACGACGGCGAGGGCATCGGCGTTGAAGTTTCCAGCAATACGCAGCTTGTGCTGCATCCGAATGCCGTATTGAGGGGCATTCCCAATCTGTCCTCTCGTTACCGTGTGCTGTGGGCAACGGACAGCGAGAACATTCACATCAGCGGCGGCAGAATCGAGTGTGACAAGGAAAGTGCCGAGGGCGAACACGGTCACGGTCTTGTTCTCCGAAACTGCAAGAACGTAACAGTTGAGAATATGGTTATTTGCAACGCATTGGCAGATAGCATTCTCGTTGGCGGTGAATACGGCGTTGAGAATTGCGATAGCAGGGAAATCACGATTAGAGGGTGCGAGCTGTACGGCAGCAGACGTCAGGGCATTACTTTTGGTCGTTCTAATGGTTGCTTGGTTGATGCTTGTTACATTCACGATATTGGCGGCAAAGATCCGCAGAGCGGCATTGACATTGAGGTTGACGATCCCGAAAATACTACGGCTACCAATATCAAAATCAATAACTGCCGATTTGAGAACAACGCAAATTACGACATTGTTGCTGCTACCTTTGGCGTTGTAGAGGTTATCGGCTGCAAATGCTCCGGCAAGATTTGGAACGAGCGCGGCAAGTTGACGGTGAAGAACAGTGATGGCGTAATCTATCACTATATCAACGCACAGAGCACCGATATCATCGGTTGTACCGTGAAAGAGTTGTACTCCTATGGCGAGAATTGCAGGTGTGTGGGGTCTGTCATCCATCATGTGTGGACTAACAACAAATTGACGATAGAGAACAGCGTCATTGAATGCGAAGAATTGTCAATGGGCATTCAAGCATACCAAAACACCGACCTTGTGATCAACAATTCCCACGTCATCATCAAAAATTGCAAGTATGGTGTCAACGGTAATCGAGCTATTTTCAATCGTTGCGTGGTTGATGTAACAAGCGCGGATAACTTCCAAGCATTTGCCTATCTCATGTATGGAGAGTTCAACGATTGCATTTTCTCCATTGATAACGCAATCAAAGACTTGGCGTACGCAAACGGCGCGGATGCAAGGGTAAAAATCCTTGGATGCAAGTTTTTGACCGACTTTTTTATCAGCATTAACGCATCCAGCGTGAAATACCTTTTTGTCGGCAATATTCTGTGTGTTGAGCCGAGTGCGTTGCTGGCGAACGTAACGTACGTACACGACAATATCAACGCATTCTGAAAGGGGGTAAATTATGAGTAACGTATTGAGGGGTACGATTGTAAACCCCGATGTGATCCGCGGCAAGAGTGCCTATGAAATTGCCGTGATGAACGGCTTTGACGGCACGGAGCAGGAATGGCTGGCTTCGCTGATAGGTCCGCAGGGTATTCAGGGCAAGCAGGGTGAACCCGGCAAGGGCTTGCCCGATGTGACGGCAGCGGATAACGGCAAGGTGTTGATGGTCAAGAATGGCGCATTGGTATTGGCATATCCCAACACGCCGAGAATCGGTGAAGTCGTGCTTCTTGCGAGTGGCTGGGTAGGTGCTGCAAGCCCCTATTCGCAGGTGGTTGATGTTCCCGGCGTGACGGCACGTAGCCAGGTTGACTTGACGCCCAGCGTGGAGCAGCTGGCTGTATTCCATGACAAGGACCTTGCTTTCGTTGCCGAAAACGTTGGCGGCGTTGTAACGGTATATGCGGTAGGTCAGAAGCCCGAAAATGACTATACCATTCAGGTAACGATTACGGAGGTGAGCGCATGAGCAATATTATTGGCGTAACGGTCGGAACACCGACCAGCCCCAAAAAGATCGAGAAGGAAATTAAGCCTGTCAAGACAGTAAACGGCGTTGCTCCCGATGCGGATGGTAACGTGCAAGTCGAGGGCGGCTTATCTGTCACCGAAGTATCCAGCCCCGAAGAAATCCCCGAAAAGGACGGCATGTATATGGTGCCGACAGGGGGTAGCGGAAGTGGCACGGGTGGCACGGGTGGCACGGGTGGTACGGGTGGCGGATTGCCCGTGGTGGAGTTGGAGACGGAATTACCAACCTCGGCGAATATGCAAATCGAATTATCCGAAACGGATAGTGCAAAAATGAACGCAGTTATTTCCAATCACGAAAACATATTAGTTAGGTTCTTATATGGCGAAGGATTTTATCTAATATGTCCAATGACTCGTACGGTGTACGGTGGCGCCACAATGTATGCTGGTGTACTTGGAGTATCAATTCTTGCAATAGGAGTTGAAAATGGCACTTGGTTCATGACAGCACAAGGCTCACAAGACGTATAAGGAGGTAACACATGAGTAATATAATCAATGCCGACCAGTATATCAGGGTTGGCGATAAGTTGTATAAGGTGAACGGTGGTGGTGCAAAGTCTTGGAACGACCTGAAAGACAAGCCGTTCGGTGACGAGAGCGTGACGATTGAGTGGGATGGAAATACAGAGGGGCGTGTCACGGTAGACATTGACGGGCTGACTTGTGTAAAGGTTTCCGACTTGACACTCGAACCCGAAGATTTGATCGGTGGATCAATTACGCTTTCGACCCCCCATGGTGAAGAAAACGCTATTATTACAAGCGATTTTGTTATGGACGCAAGACCCGATATAAACGCTGTAATGGTTCTTGACTATATCATCATTGCTTATAGTGATAATGTTATGGGCTTTGCTGAAAAGGGAATTTATTTTGCTGTTTCCGAGTATGGATACGCGAGCAAACTCGAAGTGAATAGTATCAAAAAAATTGATAGTAAATTCATGCCTAACGAAGAGTTTATTATCGAGGTTGACGAAAACTCAAACGCAACCGTCGATGGAAAACCTCTTGAAATTGGCCAGTTAGGCGCTGCAATCCAACGTGGCTGCCGATTGGTATGCCGTGTTCGTGAACTTGCTTCGGGTGCTGATTACTATATAGTAAGTGAATCATTAAGCAACAGCCAGATATCAGTAGCAAATATTAGTTCCGTGTCGTTTATATTCCCATTATTTGACATGGACGTTACAGGGAAATTATTATGGATCAATATTAACGATAACGGCAGTATAATTCATGTTAATCAACGTAATTTAACTGTTCCCACGAGTCCCGCAGTTGTTAATAGCGTTTTAGTCTCCACAGATTTTGGTGGCATAACTTGTGATCAATATAAGATTCCTATCCGAAATGTCAACGGTAACTTGTATTATCTTTCCGTAAGCGATGGCGGCGAACTGCAAGTGACTGCGGCAAATTAAAAGGAGCAATCAACAGCACATGACGGCTCTACTCATAGCCTACGCCTTGAACATCATTGACTACGCATTGACCGCATACTGGGTGAACCTCTACGGAACAGAGATAGAGGCAAACCCACTCATGCGGTGGGCGTTTGAACATGATATCGCGTGGGCGGTCAAAATCTTTGCCGTGGGCGGTTTGTTCGCTTTGGTGGGTGTTTGTATCTACTACAAGCCAAAAGTGGCGTGGAGTGGGTATTTTTTAGCCGTGGTGTATGGGCTGGTGCTCTTATATCACGGAGCAATATTTTTATGGGGCTTCCTCTTGTGAAGCCCTTTTTCACATGGGGGTGATTTTATGAACCTTGAAGAAATGAAGAAAAAGGTATTTGCTCTGATCGAGGAATACGATAAAAACAGCCCATATCTGACCGCAGACGTTGACCTGCAAGAAAAGATCAACGAGGTCATGAACCAAGTCATGTTTGAGCTTTGCAGGATCAAGAAGATCCCGAAGTACGTTGAGATCGCGGTGGAGAGCGGTCAGCTCTTGGAGTTTGCCGACATTGAGAGCGAGTGCGGATATGAAATCTATCAGCTCGGCACGGTGGGCGGTGTGAGATACGAGCCCAGGGCAAACGGAACTGTACTCAAGTTTTTCTCAAGCGGTACGGCTGAAATTGATTGCTACGTCTATCCCGAACGCATTACAGAGAAAACCAAGGACAAGGCGTATGAGTTTGAGCTGACGCCCGATGTGCTTGAGATTATGCCTTACGGTGTGGCTGCCGATTTGCTTAAATCTGACGTTTCTGCCGAGTACGGCAACGTGTATGCGAACAGATATGAAGCTCTCAAGCAGATGCTTGATCCCCGGTATCAGCATACCACGATCTACATTGAGGGGGGCTATAACGTATGAGCGTTGCAACGGGTGATCTGATTTCCCGTACTTATGGGAATTTCCGAGGGTGCGATTTTCGCGGCGAGGATATCAATATACGCAGAAGCCCCGATTGTTTGAACGTGTGGCACGATTACCGCGAGATCGAGAGCATACGCACGCGCCCTACTATGGAGCTGAAAACCGCGTTTGAGGGCACAATTTACGGCATAGCCTTTTATAACGGGCAGATGCTTGTACATTGCGGGGATAAGCTCTACAAGGTCGTAAATGGTGTAAAAACGGTGCTCAAAACTGGGCTTGCGCAGAGAGAGAGCAACAGCTTCATTTATGAGAACGTGTGGTACTTCATGGACGGCAAATCTTACTTGCGCTATGACGGCACGACCATAAAGGACGTTGAGGGCTTTGTGCCGACTACTTCGATTGGCAGGAAGCCGAGCGGTGGCGGCAAGATCCATCAGGACGTAAATATGCTCTCTGATTACCGTATCAATACCTTTTTGGGTGACGGCAAGAGCACGGAATTTTACCTTGACGCGAAGGACATTGATGCGGATTTCATGCCCGAGGTTTACGTGGATGATGCGCCTATCGGTGACGTGCAATTCTATCCTGCAAAGGGCATGGTTGACCTTGGACATGCGCCGCCTGCTCCCTTGACGGACGGACAGGATAACGTTTCTATCAAGTTCAAGAAAAAGGTGGACGGCTACCGCGACCGAGTGCAGAAATGCACGCTTTTGCAGGTGTTTGATAACCGCGTATTTGTGAGCGGAAACAAGGATTTCCCGAATACCGTGTGGCATTGCAGCCTTGACGATCCCACGTATTTTTCCGACCTTGACTATTACCATGAGGGCGTGGATGCGGCAAAGGTCATGGGGCTTGTGGCCGGAAACAACAATCTGTGGGTATTCAGAGAGCCTTCGCAGGCCAATACCAGCGTATTCTATCATACTCCTTCTATGGACGAGGAATACGGCAAGGTTTATCCTTCGCAGCATTCGAGTATTTCTACCGGGTGTGTAGGCAAGGCGGTGAATTTCAACGATGATATTCTGTTTTTCTCGGAGCGAGGAATGGAAGGTATCAGCGGTGACATTACCACCGAGCAGGCGGTTGCTCACAGAAGCACGCTGGTGGATAGAAAGCTGATTACCGAAAAGAATTACGCCAAGATGATCCTTGCCGAATGGGAAGGCTATTTGCTGATCTTTATCGGTGACAAGGCTTATTTGGCTGATTCAAGAGGGATGTTCACCAACGAAAACCACCTTGAATACGACTTTTTCTATTGGCAGATGGAAAAGGAGATCACGGCGGCGAGGGTGGATAACGGCATTCTTTATCTTGGCACAAAGGACGGCGTTTACACGCTGACGGGCGAGGGCGATATTGAAGCCTATTGGACTACGCCCAAGGACAAATTCAAGTCGGCAAACAAGCTGAAATCCACGCACAAGCGCGGCTGTGTGGTGGAAGCTACGGGCGATATTGCGGTGTATGCCAAGACCGAGAGCACCGACTTTGAACTGATCGAAAATTTCGAGGATATCACCGATTCTTTCGTTTGCCGCATCAAGAGAAAGAAGTGGAAGGATATTCAATTAAAATTCTATTCGCAGACGAGATTTAGTCTTGAGCAGGCAACGCTGGAAGCGTTCTGCGGCGGCTATATCAAGAGGTAGGGGGTGTATGAATGTCTAAATATTACGAGGTTGACGAAAAAGACGAGAGATTGACGGACGTAGAGAAGCAGGGCAACGATATGCTGTCTGGTTATCAGTCCGATATGGATAAAGCCCTTGATTCCAACAAGTCTGCTTTGGACGGTATCAATGCAAATCTTGAAAAGGGTCAGGCGGCTTTGGAAAAGTCCGCAAACGAGCAGACCGAGTTTGCCATTGACGAGATCGAGCGTCAAAAGGCGCAGGCGCAAAAGGACTACACCAAGGAGCAATCGGGCGCGTATAAGGATTGGCAGACGCAGAAAGACCCTTACGGCGTGAATGCCGAGAAGATGGCAGGCGCAGGGCTTGACGGAACGGGCTATGCCGAGAGCTCGCAGGTCAGAATGTACAACCAGTATCAGGCGCGCGTGACGGCTGCGAGAGAGTCTTTCCAACGTTCTATGGATAACTTCAACGCAAGCATTACGCAGGCGAGATTGCAGAACAACGCGACCTTGGCGCAGATCGCTTACGAAACCTTGGTCAAGCAGGCAGAGTATGCGGCAACGTTTGCTATGAAGAATACCGAGCTACTCACGCAGTTGGCGGGTCAGAAGGTTGCCATCAAGCAGCAGAATCAGCAGAATTATATGTCTGTATATCAGCAGCTTATTCAGGAAGCGCAGTACAATGCTTCTATGGCAGAGAACAAGCGTCAGTTTGACGAGAACATGGCGTTCCAGCGCGAGCAGTTTAATTGGCAGAAGGCAAAGGCGGCTGCTTCGGGCGGTGGTGGCGGCGGCTCTTCCAGCATCAAGAAATCTTCCGGCAGTAAAAAGTCGAGCAGTACCGGCTCTTCGGGCATTGTCAAGGATAAGCAGGCAACCAAGGTTTCCACCAAGGACAGCGGCGGCGGCGGTGATCTGACGGTCGATACCAAGAGCGTAATGGCTTTGGGATATGGACCGATCAGCGCGGCAAAGCTGGATGAATTGGTGCAGAAGGGCGTTGTTTCTGAATACGTTGAGGACGGAAAGATAAAATTCAAGAAGAAATTCAGCACATCAGCCGGGGGAGGTAAGGTCCATGTCCGTAAGTGAGGAATATCTTGCTCTGCGTAAAAAGCGCAAAGAGGAAAAAGCAAAATCGTTGAATAACGTTGGTATGCTTTACCAAAACAAGACACTTCCGCAAGAGGACGTTGCGCCCATCATGACCGCCAACGGAAACGAGGACGAGGGCAAGAAAAAGCGCACTTGGTTTGAAAAGGGCGCGTTTGAGGACGGATACCAATTTGGAGACGTTACAAAGACGGTGCTTGGCACGGGTAGGGATTTTATAGAAAACGTTTCTGCCGGCGTATTAGGCATCGGTGAAAAAACCGTTGACGCAGGTGCTTACCTTGTGGGCGGTGCGGCAGGGCTTTTCGGTGCTGACGATTTCAAGAAAAAGACGGGCGAGTTTATTGCCAAAGACTTGTACGATGAAAAAGCGGTCGCGCGAAAAATCCTTCATTCCAACGTGGGTATATTAACTCCTTTAGCACCGTTCTCTACTGCGTTAAGCCTTTCCTACGAGGCAGATAAACGGTATAATCCCGAGATGGACGATCACTCTGTTCTTGGCGAAAGGACGGATTCGCTTCTCCAATCGGGCGGTCAATTGCTGGGCACTATTGCGCTTCAAGGCTTGGGTGTGCCGTGGTTTGTGACTTCTGGCACAACGAGCTTCGGTAGCGCGGCAGAGGAAGCTCTTGGTGAGGGAGCAACCTACGGAGAAGCAGGCTTGAGCGCGGCAATTTCGGCAGGCGCGGAAATCCTTACCGAGAAACTTTTTGGCGGTAGTGGACTTGGAGAGAAAGGCTTGATCAATCTTGAGCCTTTGACCAAGGGCATATCGAGCAAGGCTGTAAAGGCTCTCGCTGATCTTGGCTTGGATATGGCGGCAGAGGGATCGGAAGAAGTTATTTCGAGCGTCTTTAGCAATCTTGGGTCGGCACTCTACAAAGAGGAAAACCTTGGAGAGCTGCTTTTGAGCGAGGAAGCGGTTGACGAATACATTGAGTCGTTCATTGGCGGTGCTGCTCTTGGCGGTATTATGAACACGGGCAAGGCGGCAAATTCCATCAAGACGGGTACGGATTACCGCACCGGGCTGAATGCTGATGAGCAGAAGGTTTTCGATAGCATCTACAATGACAGAGTTGCAGAGGGCGGCGAAAAGCTGACCAAGAAGCAGAAAGCCGAGATATACGATCAGGTTATGCGAGACCTTGAGCGCGGATATATCTCTGTGGACGACATAGAGCGCATTTTTGGCGGTGATACCTATGCAAGCTATGTGAATACTGTCAATGAGCAAAAGACCTTGCAGGACGAATATGACGCGCTCTATAGGATGAAGAACGGCGAGAAGTCGGACGAGCAGATTGACCGGCAAAAGGAGTTAAAGGCGAAACTTGAAGAAATCGCGCAAAAAGGCGAAGCAACAACGCTGGAAACGCAGCTCCACGAGGGCGTTTTTGGCAGAGTCAAGGGCTCAAGGCTTGCAGAGAGCTATCGTGAGACGGCAAGACGCGGACAGGCATTTGAAGCGGATCTTTCCCGGTACGATGCAAAGCAGGCAGAGATCGTCAAGAAAGCCGTGGAGAGCGGCATACTGAATAACACGGGCAGAACACACGAGTTTGTCGATATGATCGCGAAGATCTCGGCAGACAAGGGTGTTCTTTTTGATTTCACCAATAACGCCAAGCTCAAGGAGTCGGGCTTTGCGGTTGAGGGCGCAACGGTCAACGGCTACTTTGACAAGAAAACAAATACCGTGGGGGTCAATATTGACTCTGCAAAAGCCCTTGATACCGTGGTAGGTCACGAGATCACGCACGTTCTTGAGGGCACGGAGCTGTATTCCGAGCTGCAAAAGGCGGTGTTTGAATACGCCAAGACAAAGGGCGAGTTTGACGGACGCAGAAAATCGCTTGCCAAGCTGTATGCCGAGGAAGATATTGATTCCGAAATGACGGCTGATCTGATTGGTGAATATCTGTTTACCGACGAGGATTTTGTCAAGAATCTTTCGGTCACGAACAGAAACGTGTTCCAAAAGATTTATGACGAGATCAAGTACCTTTACAAGATCGTGACCGCCGGCAGCAAGGAAGCGCGGCAGATCGAAAAGGTCAAGAGGGCGTTTGATCAGGCGTATAAAGTGAGCGGTAAGTCGAGCGGTGGCGTGAAGCATTCTTTGAGCGATAAAAACATCAAGGACGTTTCTACCGGCTACGCTTCGGGTGAGTCCTACTACACTATGTCCTATACGCAGGACGGAAAAGTGGTTGGAACGCTTGAATACGGCGAGTATGACGGAGAACCCAACGTGAAAATGATTGAGGTAGATCCCGAATACAGACGGCGCGGCATAGCAACAAAGCTGTTGCAGGAATTGCAAAACAAATATCCTGACGTTGAAATTGATTTTGGTATGTCAACTCCCGATGGCACAAAGCTTTTGGACGCGATCACGTATGACGTAACCGATCAAGCGATTTTGGCAGACAGACAGAAACTCAAGGACTTGCAGACGGAATTGAACGATTTGCAGGAAAAGCTGGACGTTCTGTATGATACCGAAAATCTTACCGATGCGCAGGAAAAAGAGCTGCATTCTCTCGGTGACAGATGGCAAGAGGTATATGAAACCATACACGATCTTGAGCAGTCTGTCAGAGGGAAAAGAGCGACAAAGACCTTTGTGAGAACTGACACAAAGTATTCCCTCTCCGACTCTGACGGAAAGCAGCTTTCCAAGGGCCAGCAGGAATATTTCAAGGACAGCAAGATGCGTGACGAGAACGGCAATCTCAAGGTCATGTATCACGGGTCGCAGGACGCAGGATTTCACGTGTTTGATCCCGGTATGTCGGATGATGATACTTCTTTCTTCTTTGTGGACCGAAACGAGGTTGCGGCTTCTTATAGCGGCACGAGCGAAACCTACGAAGCAAGGACGATCCGTTCTGCCCAGGATATGAACAAATTTCTTGCAGAGATTGGCTATGACCATTACAAGGCGGTTGAGAGAAACGGCAAGTTTGAGCTGCTTGAAAACAACGAACACGTTGCATGGGGCGAAACCGCGCAGGACCTTTATGAGGAATTTTGCTGGTATGAGGGCGTTGGCGAGGGTGATGCCAATTACAAGGTGTATCTGAACCTGAAAAATCCGCTTGAAATTGATGCCAAGGGCAGGCCTTGGAACAAGATTGATGCGGAGTTTTCGCAGGAGGTTTACGACAAATATCAATCCCTGACGGCAGAGGAAAAGGCGGCTTTGACCGATCTTGCCGAGTGGGAAGAATTCCGTATTTTCAATAGCGAGATCCAGGAAGCGCAAGGCAACGAGCTTGCAAGTGCTTACGCCAAGATGGGCGAGGACGTGAATATCTACGATCTTTTCAGCGTTGCTTCCGATAATTTCAGCGAAGAGTCTATGCGCGAGAACGCGCGGCATTATCTCAAGACAAGAGATTTTGCGCAGCGTGCCAAGGAGCAGGGCTATGACGGTGTTATCTTCAAGAACCTTATCGACAACGGCGGCTATTCCAACGGCAGCGAGGGTGCTTCTACTGTTGCGATTGCGTTTGAATCGAGTCAGATCAAGTCGGTGGCGAATGAGAATCCTACCGGGGATGCGGATATTCGCTACTCTTTGACCGAGTACACGGCAGAGGAAAAGAAAGCGCATAATGATGCGGTGTTGGAGCATTTCGGCAGAACGTTCAAGTGGAACGAAACGGGCTATTTGCTTTTGAACGGCGCAAGGCTTGACTTGTCGGGTAAGCACGATGGTGCGCCTGGTGGTTACAGAACGGTTGACAACAGGGATATTACCGATGCATTGGGATATGACTACGGCGGCGGTGAATATAGCGGCTCGCTGATCCAGTTTATGAGCGAGGGCAATATTCGTATCGTTCCCGAAATCGGAGGTATCAATCTTTCCGTGAAGCCTACCAAGGCGCAGGAAGATGCACTTTCTGATTTCATTTCCAGAAATCGCGGTGAAGTGGTGCTGGATATTGACGATTTGAAAGGCAATACCGTTGTTAGCGTTGAATATCCTCGCGGCACTTATTACAAAAAGGTGCTTGATGATATTCGCGAGTGGTTTGATAACGGCAAAGAACCCGAGGTATCGGGGCTTTCCTCGTTCCGTTCTCTTTCCGCAAATGGCGAGGCGCCTACCAAGGGCAGATTTTTCGGCAAGGATATGCGGCTTGAGGTTGCGCCGGTTGCCGAAACAGTTGGTGAAACAGTTGGTGAAACTTCCGAAACAGTTGGTGAAATTGTTTCCGAAACGGAAACGATTGCGCCCGAAGCTGACTGGATGCCCGAGCCCGAAGAAACCTATTCGCCTACCTTGTATGACCTACGTGACGAGCGGGATGCGCTGCGCGAGCAGATGATTGCGGTCAAGGATGACCTTGAAGCGGTTGCACCTTTGGCAGAGAGATACGGAAAAGTGATGCAGCAGATTGGGCAGCTTGAAGCGGACGAAAGCGCGAGACTTGCAAGCATTGACGATGCGGACGTGCCGCCCGAGGTGGAAGCACCGTACGTAGCAGAGAGAGAGCCTATCACGATTGACGGCAAATCGCTTGACAAGATCACGGGAGAGGTCGGCAATATGCTGGGTCTTGATGCCGAGGACCGCGAAAGAATGGCGCAGACCATTCAAAATTATGCGCAGAGCGATGAAATGACCGAGGGCGATCTGTTTGACGAGATACTTAACAATTACGAGTATTACGAGGAAATGCAGATCGAGAATGACGAAGCGGATGCGGCAAGACGCTTTATCAAGGGCACAAAGCTGTACTTGCATGAAAGTCTGAAAGCCGATTTCAACGGTAAACGTAATGACGGCTTTAACGCTTTCCGCAGAGAGCATTTCGGGCATTTCACGATCACGACGCAAAAGGGCGCGGGAGCTATGAGCGTTGACTCGCTTTATAGTGAGCTTGCTGATAACTTCCCCGATCTGTTCCCTGCCGATATCGGTAACTCTGCCGATATGCTGCAACGCATGGCAGACGTTGCGAGCATGAAACCGAGGACCGAGTACCGCACCGGGCAATTTGATCCCGACACGGTGGGTGAAGCCGTTGAGCTGATTCGGAGCGGTGTTGCGCAGTATGCGCATGATGAAAAATTCAAGGCGTTTAACAAAGAGGGTGATAGGCTGATCCGCATGTACGGAAAGGATCTTGCGCCTGTGGTTGATACGCCTACAATCGAAACCGCGAATACAAGCGAGGTCATGGGGCAGCAGACCATGTTTGAAGAGCCTGCCAAAAAGGACAGATTTGAGCAGATGCTTGAGCGCGAAATGGCAGAATTGGAGAAAGAGTTTGCGCAGAGAAGATCCGAAATGGAAGCGCAGCTTAAAGACAAGAATGCCTATATCAGCGGTCGCGCTATGGAGCTTTACAACGAGATCAGCAATCTCCGCAAGGGTGTCAGGGCATCCAAGGAGCTTGGCTATCTGCTTGACCACGGCTTTGCGTGGAACACGATCAAGTCGAAATTGCTTACCATCAAGCGTTATCCCGGTGAGGTCATCAATCCCGATTCTGTGGAAGAAAGCGTCATCAGAGAAGCGCTTTCGCGTGAATATGAGGACAAGGTGTACGAGCTGTCCGAGCTTGGCAACGAGTATAAGAAGCAGGTAACGGAGCTTGAGCAAAGCATTGAGAGAGCGCGCAAGGAAGCGGAGAAAGCGGAGCAGTTGATCAAG
>JAZQUX010000061.1:0-3927 GCA_045631585.1 Eubacteriales bacterium
AGGCAGGCGAGCAGGGTAGCAGGGTCGCCCGCGTCGGCACAGCGGAAGTCGGTGTTGGCAAGTCCGTTGAGAGCGGCGTTTTGTTTGGCGCACTCGACGGCGGCGGGAACGATCTCCACGCCAATCAGTTTTCCCGTGCGGTTGGCCATGCTCATGCCGATGGTACCGATGCCGCAGTACAGATCCAGCAGGGTCTCACTACCGGACAGGGCGGCGCGTTCCGCAGCGATGCCGTAGAGTAACTCCGCACCGTCGTGATTGACTTGGTAAAAGGCGTCGGGCGCGATGCGGAAACGGCATCCGCACAGGACATCCTCCAGATAGGCGCGACCATAAAGCGTCGTGTATCGATCGCCCAGCACGACGTTGGTATTTTTTTCGTTGTGATTGAGCAGGATGGAAACGATTTCGGGATAGTTGGCAACCAGCCGATCGCACAGCGCCTGCGCCTTGAGGAAAGAATCGCCATTGATGACAAGGCAAACCATGATCTCGCCGCTGTTTTGTCCGTGGCGAAGATAAATGTGGCGGAGAAGTCCACGCCCGCTATTTTCATCATAGACAGAGATGTTTTGTTCGGTGCAAAAATCGCAAATGTCGCGGATAATGCTTGAAAAGACGGGGGGCTGTAGCAGGCAACCGTCGGCGGGCAGGATTGTGTGAGATTTGGTGGCATAAAAGCCGGCCGTCACACGTCCTCCCGCTTTACCGACGGGATACTGCGCTTTGTTGCGGTAGCCCGCGTAAGCACCGGTGGAACGAACGGGCTCTACGGTGACATCAGACAATCCTACCTTGCAAAACGCGTTTTTGACATAGTTTTGTTTCAGCTCCAATTCATGCTCATAAGTGATGTGACGGTAGATACAGCCGCCGCAGCTTTCGCCCGCACCGCAATCCGGGGCGTTATCGGGCAAGCGATAGGGGGAGGGAGACAACACTTCATTCAATTTGGCAACATAGAAGCTGTTGGTGGCTTTGATGACGGTGGCGCTGATACGCTCGCCGGTCAGCGCACCTCGGACAAACACCACTCGTCCGTCGGGGGCGTGACCGACGCCGCTGCCCAGATTATTGATTTCTTCAATGATAAATTCAAGGACGCTTCCTTTGCAAAGAAGCGTCTTGTCTGTATGCTTATACATAAAATTCTTTCCCGTTTTCCAGACACAGGCAGGCCAGCTTGCCGCCTTCGGCCACGCCACAATCAATAGCGATGACACCTTCGCCTCGTTCGATCTTTCCGCTTGCTGTCGGCGCGTGACCGACGATCAGAGTTTTATCAGAATAGTAAGTTGCGCCAAGGTTGGCGGACTCGGAGAAAAAGTCCTCGGGCATATAATCGTCGAGGTCAGCGGCGGGATCGAAATCGGCAATGCCGGCGTGAACCAGCAGGTATGTTTTGCCCTTGACCTCCACCTCTTCATACAAGGCGAGATCAGACAAATAGTCGAGCACACCTTCGCGCATTTCTTCCTCCAGTGCGCGGAATCCGTCCAGCGTTACCTTGCCGCCGTCCGCCATCCAAGCCGTCATTTCGGCGATATAGTCGGGATCGGGGGCATCGCCGCTTTTGAGCATACGGTCAAAGCCCTGCAGCATACGAATGGCGCGATAGTCGTGCTCACCCACGACGGGGTAAACGTTGTAGCGCATACTCATGTCGGCGATCAGCTCCATGGGCTCATCACCATAGTCGACGATATCGCCCAGTACGTAAAGAATATCGGTGTCTTTGAAACTGATCTCAGCCAGCATGGCTTTGTATTTTTGATAGTTGCCGTGCAAATTGGAAACAACGTAGGTCATGATGATTCTCCTTTAATTTTTGATGTGTCCGTGGTTTATGATTACCTTGATGGCGTTGCTGTGGATGGGGAGTGTGTGTGCATCGGGAATGAGCTTGTTTACCATGGCGGCAAGCGTTTCCATCACGAGATTTTCTGTGTGATAATGGCCGGCGACGATTAGGTTCAGCCCCATCTCGGGGGCGTCCACCAGCCAATGATGGGGGGCTTCCCCTGTGACATAGGTGTCGGCACCCGTCGCCAGCGCAGCCAGTACGTCATCACCGCCCGAGCCGCCCAAAACGGCAACGCGATGCACAGGACGGCCGCTGTCTGCCAGCGTAACGGTCGGAGCATCCAGCTGGTCTGCTACCATAGAAGAAAATGCCTCGGCGCTCATCGGTTCGCTCAGCGTTCCCACACGGCCGATGCCTTCCTCTCCAAACGGTGTGGTGTCGGTCAGCATCAGACGTGCTGCCAGTACATCGTTGACACCGCCTTTGACGGCGTCCAAACGAGTATGGAAAGAAATCGCGGAAATGCCGGCGCGGCACAGCTTGATGGAACGGCGGGCGACGGGATCCTGCACAGTCAAGTGCTTGATGCCGCGGAAAAGCAGGGGATGGTGAGAAATGATGATGTCGTAATGCTGCTCGATAGCACGATCAACGACCTCCTCGGTGATATCCAGAGCGAGTAATACTCTCTCGACCTTTCGATCGGGCTCGGGCATACACATGATACCATCATTATCCCAATCGCAAGAAAGCGTCGGCGGAATCTGCTCGCAGAGTTGCTTGTAAAGCTCGTAAACAGTCATGTAGTTAAACCTCCGGGGTTTGTTCAAGATATTCGTTCAATGCCGCAAGAAGGGCATCTTCGCGAGATGTATCGGGACAGGCTCCTTTGCGCTTGCCTTCGCGGGCCGCGCTCAGTATGTCGATGTGGCGAAGAACAAGCTTGCGCGTTACCTTGTCTTGACGCTCAAGATTTTCCTTGCCGATAAAAAGCTCCATGGGAGAGTGAGAATGAGGGAAACCATCATACTCCGCCACGATGATTTGATAGATGCGGTCTGTTTCGATCAGGCGCTCTGCAACAATATTAAAACCGTTGTTATCCAAGTAATCGCGCAGACTTTCTTGTTTGGTCATGGGTTGCAGAATCAATCGGACCGAGGAATTTTTGACCCAGGGCGCTTCGTCGATAATGCGGGCGATCATCTCGCCACCCATCCCGAAAATGCAAATATCAGAGGGATGGTACGGTTCTGCACCGTGTAAGCCGTCGGTCAACAGTACGACGGCGCGGTCATCGCCAACACCGCCGTCTGCCAAATGGGCCGCGGCAATTTCGGCAGGACCTTTATGAATATCCGTGGCCACAGCGAATGAAGATCGTCCGTGGGTCAGCGCAAATAAGGGCAAATAGGCGTGGTCCGTGCCAACGTCGGCCATCGTTCCGCCGCGCAAAAATTCTAATGCTGCGCTGAGTCGAGCATCGAGAGCGGGCAGGGTAGAGGGAGACGGGTTGACGCGTTCCATCAAAAGACGAATGGGGGTGTGTGACATGGTAAGTTCCTTTCATGAGGATGCCACAGGGAGAGCCGCAGTTTGCAGCCCTCCCTGTGTTGTCAGGTCATCAGACCGTCAATCTTTCTTTTCCAGATGCGCGTTGATCTTAGCGATCAGAGTGTCTGCATCGGTACCGTGAACGAGGCAAGCGTCCGCGATGGACTCGCCGCGGGAGGCGGGGCAGCCCAGACAGTGCATGCCGATCTCAAAGAAGAAAATGGCGGTATCGGGAGCGGCGTCAAGAACGTCGCCGATGATAGAATCCTTGGTTACCTTCATGATTGGTGTACTCCTTTCTTTTGTCGGTTTTCCGACGGGAATCGATGAAATAAAATATTTCCTCTTTATTATATAACCAAACGGGGGTCATGTCAAGCAAAAAACAGCAAATTTCCGCCGTGGAAAGGTGTGGAAAAAATATTTTCAAAAAAATGAAAATTTTTTTCAAAAAAGGCTTGACAAGCGAAAAACATTGTGCTATAATAGCCAAGCCGTGTTCGGAACGGTACAACAAAATGGAAGCATAGCTCAGTTGGGAGAGCATCTGCCTTACAAGCAGAGGGTCA
>JAZQUX010000062.1:0-1500 GCA_045631585.1 Eubacteriales bacterium
CGGACGGTGATATCCTTTTTGTCTGTCGGTGCGTCAAAAAAGTCAGACAGCGGCGCGTCGAGATCGAGCAAGCCGTCCTCGTACAGCCGCAACGCCACGGGGGCGGTCGCCATCATTTTGGTCATGGAGGCCAGATCAAACAGCGCGTCCTCCGTTAAAGGCAGAGGGGAGGGAAAGTCGGTGCGGTTGCCGAATACGTCGCGGAACCAGACCTCATCGCCCCGACCAACGGCCGCCGCGTGGCAGGACGAGGTGCCAAGCGCGATGCTCTCGCGCAAAAGCGATCTCCAATTCTCAAATTTCATCTGATCACATCCTTTCAGTTGCATAATAGCACAAATGGCAGAATTTGTCAATGAATTTGCCCGATTTTGAAACATTCGCCGTGAAAACTTGCGCAAAGGCAGGAAAACGCAGTTTTTTTCTTGAAATGTGATGATTTTTTGAAGAAATTTGAAAAAAATTCATCAAACATTCTTGACAAATCCCAGGAAAATGTTATAATATACTGTAGCTATCTTTTCTCTCCGCTAGTTGTATTTTAGCATCGATCTCATCCCCCTTGGAATTATTGAAAATATAGCGTGGACGGTTAAGTAAACATGATAGAATGTTTACTTTATATTTCCCGACAGCTGTAGCAAACGCTACAAAAAGGTAAAGGATTATGATGACAGAACAACGAAAAGAGGAACTTCGCAAGGCTTTGATTCGGGCCACGATCCACGTGATCGCGAACGACGGCCTTGATAAGGCGACGACAAAAGCCCTGGCAACCTGCGCACAAGTGAATGAAGGCTACATTTATCGCGTATTCGACGGCAAGGACGACCTGCTGAACAAAACGTTTGAGATGCTGGATTGTCAGATGATCAATCTCTTGCATGGTGCTATGGCGATCATGCGTGACGAGTCGCTGGACATGGAAACGCGTTGCTATCGCATCTTCTCACAGCTGTGGCGATTCTGCCTGGCGGGCCATGACGAATGTTTGTGCTATATCCGTTATTATTACTCCCCGTATTTCACGAAGTATTCGTCGGAGCATCACAAGAAGATGTTCGAATCGGTAACGGAGCGATTTGGTCGCGTTTTTAAGCAGGGAACAGACGTTTGGCATATGCTGGTTTATGTGCTGGATATCATCTTCTCCTCGGTCGTTCGCGTGTTCCGCGGCGATCTTCCCAACACACCGGAGACAGAGAAAAACGTATTTGAGCTATTGTACCATTCGATCCAGCCCTATTTGAGCTGGGAAAGACTATAAACGCAAGGAAAAAACTGTAAGGAGCGAAATCATGAGTCAGCAAACCATGAATGAAAACACTCAAGCAGCAAAAGAGCCCCAAGAGCAACCCACAAAATTGCATAAAGCGTTAACCATTGTCGGTATCGTACTGTGTGTTATTCTTATTCCCATGCTGATCATCAACTGTACGCTGATCATCAAGAGCTTTATCAACAAGGACGAGGTTCCTAACATCGGCGGCGTATTGCCCC
>JAZQUX010000063.1:0-13503 GCA_045631585.1 Eubacteriales bacterium
CCTGCGGGCAAGTGAAATAGCTTCGCTGTGAAATATTTGCTCCGCAAATGTGAAATATTCGCTGACGCGAATGTGGGCAAATTTCATTTCACATTGCGACGAAGGAGCAATATTTCACAATGTGCGATAGCACATTATTTCACATTCGGCGCAAGCCGAATATTTCACCAAAAGCTCACCGCAACAAGTTGCGGATGATATACAAGGCTTACGCCTTGATTTATTTGCGAAAGTGTGATATAATAAACTCACCGAAAATCCAGAATTTGTAGGTGTGCGCAATGGATTTGAAATTAAGAGAATTAACTCTTAAAAATGAGATTTTACAAACATACGAGATTTACAAGCACTGTATGTTTATGCCGACCGAAGAAAAATTTAATAATAAAATAGACCTATTCTTAAATGATAATTCCGTAAAAATCTTTGCTTGTTTTGAACAAGACAAGATTTTGGGTGTTATGGTAGTTTCTTTTATAGAGCAAAAGAAAATTGAAATTATAGGTATTGCAGTAGATGTATCTGCTTGTGGAAAAGGTATCGGCTCTTATATGATAAATCAGGTGGTAAATAATTACGGTTTGCTATCTGTATATGCCGAAACAGATAATAATGCCGTTGGGTTTTATCGCAACAATAATTTTAGTGTTGTTCAGTTCTCTGAAACCTATGGCAATGAAACTGTTATCCGCTACAAATGCGAATTAACCAAATAAGCAAATTCCAATTTATCGAGCAGCTTTCTGGTGTACTTTTAGTTGTTCTTCCCCCACTTTACGCACCGTTTGTGCGCTTCTTTACAATACAAAAGGCACTGCATTAGCAGTGCCTTTTGTTGTTGATATTTTTTTAGCCATTCACTAAAATGCTGTTAGAAGATGCTGAGCTGATCGGTTTCTTGGATTCCATCCAAAACACCGTTGCGGCGCAGAACCTCGATGACACTTTTGGTCAATTTGGCGCGTGTCTGCAAATCCTCGACCGAGAAGAAAGGCTCCTCTTCCCTTGCCTTCATAATGTTTTCTGCGGCGTTGTCACCGACACCGGTCAACGAAGAAAACGGCAAGCGGATGGCCTTGTCCCCTTCGGGACGGTAGCATCTGGCATCGGAGCGGTTGATATCTACCGGCAAGAACTTCACGCCGCGGGCATAAGCTTCCATAGCCAACTGGAAGGTAGGAACAGAATCCTGCTCCTTGGCGCTGGCCTCTTTTCCGCGCTGTTCAATGTCCTTGATATAATTCTCCAAATGCTTTTTGCCTCGGAGGACGATTTCCGCATCAAATCCTTTGGGTGCCACGGTAAACATGGCCGCATAAAAGACAGTGGGCATGTAGATCTTATACCATCCCAGGCGGATCGCCGACATAACGTAAGCCGCCGCATGCGCTTTCGGGAACATATATTTGATCTTCTTACACGAGCCGATGTACCAATCCGGCACATTGTGCGCTCGCATATCTGCTTCCCATTCGGGGGTCAAGCCTTTGCCTTTACGAACGCTCTCCATGATTTTGAAGGCAGATGCGTTCTCCAGTCCGTAACGAATCAAGTCAAGCATGATACCGTCACGGCATCCGATGACTTTGGAAATGTCACAAATTCCATCTTTGATGAGGTCTTGGGCGTTGCCCAGCCACACGTCTGTACCGTGTGTCAAGCCGGAAATCTGCAAAAGGTCAGCAAAATTCTTCGGTTTTGCATCAATCAGAACCTGCTGCAAAAAGCGCGTTCCCATCTCGGGGATGCCCCATGTGCCGACCTGACAGCCGCCGATATCCTCCGGACGAATTCCCAAGGGAGCGGTTGACGTAAATAACTCGTAAATAGATTCGTCATTCATTTTTACGTCCATGACATTGGTGCCGGAATAGCGCTCGAGCCATTTGTACTTGGTCGGAATATCGTGTCCGAGCTCGTCCAGTTTCAGCAAGGTATCGTGCAAATACTCAAACGTAAAGTGCGTCGTAACGATATTGGAGGTGGCATCATCCGCCGGGTGTTGCACAGGACAAAAATCGTAAATTTCGTATTCTTTGGGAACGACGACGATGCCGCCCGGGTGTTGTCCGGTCGTGCGCTTGACACCCACGCAGGAGGAGACCAATCGGTTCATATCAGCGCGCGAAAGCGAGACCTGCTTCTCATCCAGATACTTGGCAATAAAACCATAGGCCGTTTTATCCGCCAATTCACCGATGGTGCCCGCACGGAACACGTTTTCCGCGCCAAACAGCTCCTCGGTGTATTTATGAACCTTGCCCTGCACTTCTCCCGAGAAATTCAGGTCGATATCGGGCGATTTATCTCCGTAGAAGCCAAGGAAGGTTTCGAAGGGGATATCATGACCGTCACCGCACAGCTTTGCGCCGCATTTGGGGCAGTTCGCATCGGGCAAGTCAAAGCCGGAACCAACTGAGCCATCGGTGAAAAACTCTGAGTGCTGGCAATTCGGGCAATAATAGTGCGGAGGGAGAGGATTGACCTCTGAAATTCCCGCAAACGAAGCGACAACAGAGGAACCGACCGATCCTCGCGAACCGACCAAATATCCTTGGCTTTCGCTGTACCAAACCAGTTTTTGAGCGATCATATACAGAACCGCAAAACCATTTTTAATGATAGACGTCAGTTCCTTATCCAAACGGTCGTGAACGATCTTAGGCAACGGCTTTCCATATTGCTTTTCTGCTCGTTCGTAGCAGATTCGCTGCAAGTCTTCCTCTGCGCCTTCCATGTGGGGGGTAAAGGTTCCTTTGGGGAATGGGCGGATATCATCCTCAATCATGTCGGCGATTTTGTTGGTATTCTCAACAACAACCTCATAGGCCTTCTCTTCGCCCAAATAGGCAAATTCCGCCAACATTTCTTCCGTGGTACGGAAATACAGATGAATATCGCGATCGAAGTCTTTGAACTTCATTCCCGCCTGCAAAATCTTACGCGACAATTCATCCTCATCGTTAAGAAAATGCGCGTCACAAGTAGCAACAACGGGTTTATTATATTTCTCGCCAAGCGCAACAATGCGACGGTTGAGTTCGCGCAGACCTTCTTCGTCTTTGATCTTTCCCTCATCGATCATGAAGCGGTTGTTGCAGGTAGGCTGAATTTCCAAGTAATCATAGAAATTAACGATTTCCTCAATGGCAGATTCCGTCTTGTTGTCCAGAATCGCCTGGATCAATTCTCCTGCTTCACACGCAGAACCAACAATCAAACCCTCGCGGTATTTCTCAAGCTCCGTCTTGGGAATGCGAGGCTGTCGGCGGTAATATTTAAGATAGCTGAAAGAAATCAAACGATACAGATTTTTCAATCCCGTTTTGTTTTTCGCCAACAACACTTGGTGATACGGTCTTAATGAAAGAGGATCAGTATTAGCCAGCATTTCGCGTTGCAACGTCGCGTACGAGTGGATATCCAACTCGCGCATGCGGTCGCACATACGAAAATAGATCACGGCCAGCATCTCCGCGTCATCGCAAGCGCGGTGATGATTGAATTCGCCTAATTTATAGTAGTTGGCGATCGTATCCAGCTTGTGATTTTTCAAATCCGGATGGATATACCGCGATAACGCTAATGTATCAAGGTAAGGGTTGGCAAACGGAAGCTCGCATTGCTGTGCGAAATATCGGATGAAGCTGATATCAAAGCTTGCATTGTGGGCGATGAGAAGCTTCGGCGCTTTCCCAGGTTCATCACCAATAAAATCAAAGAACATCTGCAACGCTTCCTTGACTTTAGGCGCTCCCGCCACCATCTCATCGGTAATGGAAGTCAGCTTTACAATATCGGGCGGGATCGGTGTTTCCGGGTCAACAAACGTATCGAACCGATCGATAACTTCGCCGTTGCGAATACGCACGGCACCGATCTCCGTCAGCTTACAGGTCTGTGTAGACAGACCTGTCGTTTCGATATCGAACACAATCATTTCTTCATCCAAAGCCCCAGAATAATCGCCCGTCACGGCACCTGCCGTATTGTTGACGAAATAGGCTTCCATACCGTAGATGACTTTTTGACCCAGCTTTTCCGAAGCAAGCATAGCCTTTTGGTACGCTTGAACATTGCCGTGGTCGGTAATAGCAATCGCGGGCATTCCCCAGCGGTTGGCGGTCTTTACCGCGACGTCGGGCGGGATCAGCGCATCCATGCTCGACATCGTCGTATGCAGGTGCAACTCGACTCTCTTTTTCTCGGCATGATCCATGCGCATGATGCGCTTAATCTTCATAACATCACTGTAGAAAAAGGTAAAGTCAATATCCGTAAAGTTTTTGTGGGTTTCTTTTTTGACATACCCTTGCATGGCAACCGCTGTTCCGTTGGTCAAAAGCTTGGATAAGTCCTTTTCCTCGTCCAGCGTCAACCCATATTTTTTGACGCTGATACAAGATACGCCGTCGAAAATATCAAAGGCAACATTGTATTTATCGCTATTTCTCGCGGCCTCTGCACTATAACCGAAAATTTCACCAAGGAGGATCACGCCCTTTTGCGGATGCTGTAAGGAGGCAATCGTCACCGGTGTAATATTAAACTCCTGCCCAATCAAAAGCTCGGGAGAAGAAATATCGTATGTATAATGGCCAATACGACATTTACCATCGTTGATTTCAGGCAACGGAATGGTATCAAAATAGATGGACGGCACGCGAGGAAATATCTTTTTTTCGTCTTCATCGGCGTCCGCAGGCGCTGAAAACTCGCCTCCCTGTCGCCGCATTTCCAACGATCTGTCATATTCGCTCTCGGCTCTGGCAATCTGCTGATCAATTTCCTGAAGACGGCGATCCTGCCAATACGACTGAGCCTCATTTTGCAATTTCAAGTTATGACGGATGGTTACCTGAACCGACAAGCCAAATTCGCTCTTAATAATGCCTTCGATGACCTGAGGTGTCCGCGCGTTTTGCATCAATCGGATGCCATCGATTTCAAACGGAAGTTCAATCAGAAGCTGATTGTCCTTCAATTCCGCTTGATAATAACGGAAAAAACCGCGGGCAACAATGCCGACTCGTTCCGTCTCGGCAAGAAGACTCGGAATGTATGCTTTTGTAAAAAAGTGCGAAGGATAGCGCGGCAAAAGTTTGACAAGGGACAATTCGTATGCTTCACAAATCTCGTCCTCAATGGCGTACAGTTCTTCTTTATCGATTGGAGCCGGAAAATGAGCGGAAATTTCCAACATCCGCTTATCCTTGTCCGCGCGCACGGTGTAATCCGAGGCGCTTGCTAAAATTTCCCGATAGCGCATGCCCGGTTCGTATTTTTTTAACACTTGTAAGAGCGATCTTTGCGTATCGGCCATGACGTTCTCCTTATATGTGATCCCGCCGCACAGCGGGTATTATTTTTTGGACTGCTTGTCCATATTACGAATTTCGGCAATCAAACGAGGGATCAACTGATCTTCGGGTAATTTCTCGATAATTTCGCCTCGTCGGAACAAAAGTCCCTCCCCTTTTCCGCCGGCAATACCGATATCCGCTTCTTTGGCCTCTCCGGGACCGTTAACAACGCATCCCATCAGAGCCACTTTGATCGGCAATCGATCCAGCCCTTCCACGGCAACCTCGCGCTTGAAACGCTCATACAGCGCGATTAAATCAATTTTTGTGCGACCGCACGTCGGACAGCTGACAATATTCATCCCATGCTGTCCTTCCATTTGCAACGCATCCAACATTTGGCGAGCCGCTTCAATTTCTTTGGTAGGATCATCTGTCAGGGATACTCTGAGCGTATCTCCGATGCCATCGACAAGCAAAGCACCGATTCCCATCGAGCTCTTGATCAAGCCGGCGTTTCCGCCTCCAGCCTCGGTCACACCGAGATGAATTGGGTAGGGACACGCTGCGGCGACCAAGCGATTGGCTTTGATCATAGTCGATACGTCCGAAGCTTTGATGGAAATCACGATATCTTCGAATCCGTACTTTTCCAGCAGGGCGCTGTGATAGAGCGCGCTGTCACACAAGGCCTGCGCCGTCGGTCCACCGTATTGCTCCACCAAATGCTTTTCCAACGATCCGCTATTGACGCCGATGCGAATGGGAATTTTTCGTTCTTTACACGCGGTAACGACCTGTTTGATACGATCTTCATCGCCGATATTTCCGGGATTGATACGGATTTTGTCAATGCCAAGTTCCGCGCAACGCAAGGCAACGCGGTAATCGAAGTGAATGTCCGCCACTATCGGAATGGTCACTCCAAACGTACGGATCAAGGGAATGCACTCGGCGGCTTCCATGTCCGGGACCGTAATGCGAACAACGTCACAGCCCGCTTCTTGTAAGCGAAGAATCTGTTGTGCCGTAGCAGCGGCATCGTGAGGATCCGTATTGGTCATGGATTGAATCGCAAGAGGAAATGAGCCGCCGATGCCAACGCCACCCACGACAACCGCTCTGCTTTTTCTTCGTATGGCCTGATAATTCACGAAATCCTCCTATCTTTGCACATCAAAATATCAGCGCAATTATATCTTTTCCTAAAACAAACACCATCAAAAGCATCAGCAATACAATGCCGACGAAATGGATTTTACTTTCAATTTCCTGGGAAATAGGTTTGCGACGGATGCCCTCAACTGCGAGGAACAAAAAACGTCCGCCGTCCAGCGCGGGAAAAGGAATCAAGTTGAACACGCCCAAATTGATGGTAATCAGCGAGGTAATATTCAAAACGTATTGGAATATTTGCTTACCGTTCCAGCCGCTGTTGTCAATCGTATCCTTGACCGCGGCAGTGACGCCAACAGGGCTGGAAAGCGCTCCGATCGAAAACCGTCCCGTCACTAGATTATATACACTGTCCCATACCATTTTGACCATTGAAACAGAGCGGCTCCACGTGATGCGAATCAGTTGTCCGAACGAAGGACTCTCAAACGCCCAAAGTCGAAAATCTCCCTGACCGAGGATGACGCCCTGCTCTTCCATTTGAGGGAATACCACATCCTCCAACACAATTTTTTGACCATCGCGAATGACAGTCAGGTCCACCGGCTTGTGTCCCTGGTTCATGATTTCATAGGACAATTCTTCTCCGGTATATACATTGACGCCATTGACCTTGATCACCGTATCGTTGACCTGCAAGCCCATCTCTGTATTGCTGCTGGCATTTTCATCAAAGCTGTGAATCTGCGTTGAGGCGAGCAAATTTTTAGACATACAAACGGTTACGAAAACAATGATAAAGCCCAAAAGGAGGTTCATCACAGCGCCTGCCACAACAATGGCCATACGCTGCCAAACCTTTTTGCGGGCAAAGGAATCGTCTCCCTCGGCATCGTCATTCTCCCCCTTCATGCTGACGTATCCGCCGATGGGGAGCGCTCGCAGAGTAAATAACGTACCGTGCTTTTTTGTTTTTTTCTGGAACAGCTTTGGCCCCATACCGATGGAAAATTCCTCAATATGGACGCCGCACAGCCGCGCCACCGTAAAATGTCCCAATTCATGTATCATGATCAGAATGCCGAAAATCAGCAATGCCACGATAGCATATATCATAGTTTCTACTCCTGTTTTCTCTTATTTTTAAGGATACCCATCCTTATTTGAACCCGAGACACTCTTCCGTTCTGCGGCGAGCCTCGGCTCCATAGTGTAAAATCTCTTCAAGGGTATGAGCTCGGTCTGCGCAAGACAGTTGTTCCACTGTGTTCTCTACCGCATCGAAAATATCGCAGAATCCGATGCGATCCTGCAAAAACGCATCGACAGCGACTTCATTGGCGGCATTCAGCACAGCCGGCATAGCGCCTCCCAAACGCAGGCACTTGCGCGCCAATCGCAGGGGGACGAACGTTTCCTCATCAGGGGAAGCAAAGGTCAGTGTGCCACAGTCCGTCAAGGACAGGGGGCGAATAACGCCTTCTTCGCGAGAAGGGTGCGTCAACGCGTGCTGAATGCAATGGCGCATATCAGGCACCGACATTTGAGCCATGATGCTATGATCAATATATTCGACCATGGAATGAATTATACTTTCCCGATGCACAATGACGTCAATACGGTCTTCCGGCAGTCCAAACAAATACGCCGCCTCGATAATCTCAAACCCTTTGTTCATCATGGTAGCACTGTCTATCGTAATTTTATTCCCCATCTGCCACGTAGGATGCGCCAACGCATCCGAGCGACGCATTGGCTTTAGCTGTTCTCTGGTTTTGCCAAAGAAAGGCCCGCCGGATGCGGTTAAAATCAGTTTTTTTACCTCTCGATTTTGTCCGGCCATCAAGCATTGAGCAATCGCGCAGTGCTCACTATCGACCGGACGAATGGTACCCCCCTTCTGCCGTGCCAAGTCCATCACGATATCTCCCGCGACAACCAGCGACTCTTTGTTCGCCAAAGCCAACTGCTTTCCTGTTTCCAGGACAGTCAACGTGGGAAGAAGTCCGGCTTGACCGACAATCGCATTGAGGGCCAACGGAGCGTTACTTTCCTTGATCATATCAAGAATGCCCTGTGAACCGCTGTAAACTTTTGTGGAAGTATCCGAAAGACGCAATTTGAGCTCCCGCGCCGCCGCTTCGTCACTCATCGCGCAGGCGCTAACGGAAAATTCACGCGCTTGCTGTTCCGCAAGACCAACGTTTTGTCCCGCGCAAATGGCGTCTACCGGGAAGTTTTGCCGTTTTGCTACATCCAATGCCTGTTGTCCGACCGATCCGGTAGATCCGAGAATCAACAAGGAAGGGCGCGCTTGTTGTATTTGCTCCATCACGCCACCACAAACAAATGACCCAACGAAGAAATAACCAACAATACGAGGGCCACAGCCATAACCGAATCAAAACGATCCAGTACACCGCCATGTCCGGGGAAAAGCTTACCGTAATCTTTAATACCGAAGGTTCGCTTAATGGCAGACATCAACAGATCTCCCACCTGCGACACAATGGAAATAAACAAACCGCTGATACCCAGCACCAAATAGTTCGCAGAGACTGCGCCACCGCTGATCGTTTGAACAATCCATCCGTAGCCAAGCATGGCTAAAATGCAAAATACGGTTCCGCCTACGCTGCCTTCAATGGTCTTTTTGGGGCTGACGTCAGGAATCAGCTTGTGCTTACCAAACAAGAATCCGAAAAAATAGGCAAAGGTATCGGTGACCCAAGCACCGATAAAGCAAATCAGGTAAACGTAATTTCCTGCTGCCACGCGATATCTAAGCAAGCTCATCGCGGTAAAAGCAACGATGATGTAGAACGCAGTCAAATAGGCTGTTCCCACGTTTGAGATCGTAATCTTACCGCGGGAGAAAGTCATAACAGCGAACAAATACAACGCAAGGACAATCAAGGAAAGGATCAAAATATGCTCCACCTTGTCCGTTCCCAGCCAATAAGGCGTCAAGGGAATGGCGGCAGAGGCCAACAGCAGGACGGCCGAATAGGCGTAATGCTTGAGTGCGCCGACACAACGCAGCATTTCAAAACAAGCGATCAGGCACAGCAATGCCATAACCGCGGGAAAAATCCACAGTTCGGAAAAATACAGCACCGGGAAAAAGACGGCGATCGCAACAATGGCAGTTATTATACGTTTTAACATATCATCCTCCGATATCATACGCCACCATAGCGGCGCTGTCTGGAATAAAAGGTTCGAATGGCCTCGTCTACATCCGAAGAATTGAAATCGGGCCATAGCTTATTGGTAAAGTAGAGTTCGGCATAAGCCGCTTGCCACAAAAGAAAATTGGATATACGCATATCTCCGCCCGTGCGGACAATCAAATCAGGATCTCCGCAATGCGCGGTATAAAGCGCGTTGCTGATGGTCTCCTCCGAAACGGGAGTATTCGTCTGCTTTAATTGTTCAAGCGCATGGCAGAGTTCTCCTCGCGCTCCATAGTTGACGGCAATATTGAGTATCATACGATTGTCACGGGTGATCTGTTCCAATCGATCCATCTTTTCTTTCAAAGTTGGACGAAGAGGGGTTCGATCGCCAATGAAATGAAATTGAACGCTATGCTTTTTCAATTTTTCTTCGCAAGAATCGATATATTCTTCCAAAAGGTCCATAATCGCTTCCACTTCGCGCGCAGGACGCTTCCAATTCTCGGTGGAAAAAGCGTAGACCGTCATGGCTCTCAGGCCCAACGTTTCACAATATTGCGCGATATTTTGGAATGCCTTTGCACCGGCGCGATGTCCGTATTCGCGAGCAAGGCCGCGGGATGTAGCCCAACGTCCGTTGCCGTCCATAATGAACGCAATATGTGACAGGCGCTCATCCAATATGATCTTTTCTTTTCGTTTGGTGAACAATCCCATGCCGTTCCCTTCCTTTTCGTCCATATTTCAGCAAAGATAGGAAAGCGGGCGAAACATGAAAATCACATTTCGCCCCGTCTTATGAGAAATCCATCTGAATATCAGATTTCCATGATTTCCTTTTCTTTCTTTGCCAGAATCTCGTCGACCTTCTTTGTGCATTTATCTGTGATATCCTGAATGGATTTTTCTGCGGCCTTTTGCTCGTCCTCCGTCAAAAGTCCATCCTTTTTCTGCTTCTTGGCATCTTCGTTGGCATCGCGACGAATGTTACGAATGGCAACCTTAGCGTCTTCTGCATACTTCTGAACCTGCTTTTTGATCTCACGACGACGCTCCTCGGTCAGCTGGGGGAAAGACAGACGAATCACTCTGCCATCGTTCATGGGAGTGATGCCAACGTCAGAAGCCATAATGGCCTTCTCCATTGCCTTCAGGGTCGTGCTGTCATAGGGGGTGATGACCAGGGTTCTAGCATCAGCGACACGAACGTCGGCCATGCTGTTCAGGGGTGTGGGAGAACCATAATAGTCAAAGTTTACGCGAGCAAGTACGCCGGGATTTGCTTGAGATGCACGAACGCCGCTCAGCGTCGTTTCAAAAGATGCGATTGCCTTATTCGTTCTTTCTTCCATAGGCTTGGTATTGTATTTCATAATCATCCTCCTTATGTGCGAGCCGTCAGCTCCACAATTTATGTTTGATTTTAGTATGTTCAGGCGTGAATTTCGGTGCCGATCCGTTCTCCCATCACAACACGGTAGATATTTTCGGGGTCGGACAGGCCAAACGCATAGCAACGGATGTCATTATCCTGACAGAAGGTTGCAGCGCTCATGTCAAGTGCTCGGAGATTTTTCTCCAAAATTTCCATATACGTCAATTCTTCGTAGCGAACGGCTGTGGGATCAATTTTAGGATCTGCACTGTAGATCGCATCGATATTTTTCGCCATGAGGACGACATCCGCCTCAATCTCTGCCGCACGAAGAGCTGCAGCAGTATCCGTCGAAAAATACGGCAGACCGGTGCCACCACCAAGAATGACGATCTTGCCCTGTTCCAGAGCGGTAATCGCATCTCGCGAGGTATAAAAATCAGCGAACGTGTCCATCTTGACGGCACTCAAAACGACCGCATCCATACCTTCCTGCTCGAACGTATCCTTCAGAGCCAAAGCATTGATTGTCGTTGCCAGCATACCCATGTGATCGGCCCGAGTACGATTCATTTTACCACCTTGGCGACCGCGCCAAATATTACCGGCACCACACAAAAGGGCGACCTGCACGCCTGCATCACAGCATTTTTTTACGACGGACGCAACGGTTCGAATAAAATCGAAATTTAAAATGTCGTCCCCGCCAGCGGCAAGTGCCTCTCCGGACAACTTGAGTAAAACACGACGGTATTTAGGTTTCATCTGATTGATTTCCATAGGCAAACTCCTCAAAACAGACGTATCTTTGCGCTGTTTGGTATTCTACCCTATATTTTACTACAAAACCTTTGTTTTGTAAACAGCATTTCTGAAATTTATCTTCTTTTTTTGTGATTTTTTGCGCGAAAGGCACAGAAAAAGGACGCTTTGACAAGCGCCCTTTTTCTGTATGAAGGAAAATTACTTTCCTGCGGTCATCTTAGCGATTTCCTCAGCGAAGTTCTCTTCTCTCTTCTGGATACCTTCGCCCTTTTCGAAGCGGAAGAAACCAGCGATAGCAATGTTACCACCCAGTTCCTTAGCGGTAACCTCAACATACTTGCCGACCTTCATGTCCTCGTCCTTAACGTAGGTCATGTCAACCAGGCAGTTGTTGTCGTAGAACTTGCTGATACGACCCAGAACCATCTTTTCCTTGATGGCATCGGGCTTCTTTGCGTTGGCGGGATCGTTTGCGATCTGAGCCAGCAGAATGTTCTTCTCCTCTTCCAGAACGGAAGCGGGAACCTCATCGCGGTTCAGGTAAGGAGTGGGGTATGCACCGATCTGCAGAGCGATGTTCTTTGCAAATGCAGCGAAACCGTCCTTATCAGCAACATCGGTATCGAACTTAACCAGAACACCGATGGAGCCGTTGCCGTGAACGTAAGTTGCAACAGCGTTGCCCTCAACGATAACAAAGCGGCGGATGCTCAGCTTCTCACCGATCTGTGCGATCTTCTCAACCAAAACGCTCTCAACTGCGCTTTCGGTACCAACGTAGGTAGCCTTCAGGAGCGCGTCAACGTCAGCGGGCTTGCTCTCGAGAATGGTCTCAAGCAAACCATCAACGAATTCCTGGAAGGATGCATTCTTAGCAACGAAGTCGGTCTCGGAGTTAACCTCGATCATCGCGTAAGCGTTGCCCTTGTTCATCAGCTTAACGATACCGTCAGCTGCGATTCTGCTTTCCTTCTTAGCAGCGGTAGCCAGACCCTTCTCACGAAGGATGGTGATTGCCTTGTCCATATCGCCTTCAGCCTCAACCAGTGCCTTCTTGCAGTCCATCATACCCAGACCGGTCTTTGCACGCAGTTCAGCTACATCTTTTGCCGTAATGTTAGCCATGTTCAAAATCCTCTTTTCTGATTATTTTGTTGGAAAACGAATTATTCCTCGGAAGCAGCCTCTTCGGTAGCCTCGGGAGCGTTCTGCTCGCCCTGTCTACCCTCGATCATAGCGTCAGCGATAACGGAGGAGATCAGCTTGATAGCGCGGATCGCGTCGTCGTTACCGGGGATGACGTAGTCAGCGTCGTCGGGATCGCAGTTGGTGTCAACGATAGCGATTACCGGAATACCCAGCTTCTTAGCCTCGAGAACTGCGTTTCTTTCCTTGTGGGGGTCAACGATGAAGATAGCGGAAGGCAGCGTATCCATGGTCTTGATACCGCCCAGGTTCTTCTCCAGGTCAGCGGTCTGCTTCTGCAGAACGGAAACTTCCTTCTTGGGCAGGAGGTCGAAGGTGCCGTCCTCTGCCACCTTCTGCAGGTTGTTCAGCTTAGCGATAGACTTCTTGATGGTCTTGAAGTTGGTCATCATACCGCCCAGCCAACGGGTGTTAACGTAGTACTGCTCGCAGCGGAGAGCCTCTTCCTTAATAGCATCCTGAGCCTGCTTCTTGGTGCCGACGAACAGGATGTGGCCGCCGTCCTGAGCGATCTGACGGATTACCATATAGGCTTCCTCGATCTTCTTGACGGTCTTCT
>JAZQUX010000064.1:0-5133 GCA_045631585.1 Eubacteriales bacterium
TTATAGCACCAGGACAAACAATCGTTTTCGATGTTTCGCATGCGTCCAGTGCGACTTGTTCATGATGACTCCAATTGCCGATGACGGAAATCTTATCTTCGGCGACTCCGCTCAACAATTTCTGCAGTCTGCAAACATGAAATGCAGAAAGGACCTGAAACGCGGCCGCCTTTTTGAGTGCCGCCTTGATGGCGCGATTGCGCCGCCACCGCCTTATCCAATGGCGGAACGAATAGGCGGGATCGGTATGGAACTGCTGGACTATCGGCGGCAAACCGTCAATCTGTGCCAAATCGAGAATTTCGTTCGTTCCGGTCGAAATGATAACATCGTGATCGCCGCGCACTTTCGTGGCAAACTCAGTCTTGTCGAAAAGCGTCACCGCATGCCCGCGTTCTTCAAGTCCGGCTGCAAGATTCTTAACCGCAATGTCCGCACCGCGATTGTTGGCAAAAGTATCCTTATAGACAGCGATTTTCATTGGATGTTACAAGAATGGCACTAGTGGAAGCCTTATTGTCGACACGGAATGAATCGTCAGACCGAGCACGCGCAAAAATCCGTACGTAATGGCAGCTCGCACTTTTTACGTCTCCAATATGCATCGTTAATTATGATTTCCGGAACCGCAAAACCATGCAGTGTGCACCTTGCTCGTTTACGGGCATCCGCCCATTCCAATATCAAAGAGTGACAATCCATAAGAGATTGATCGGAATAACTAACATAGCACGTATCACCTACAAACACACCGGAAACACCAGAACATCCAATTCAAATCTTCCAACGCCCCCGCGTTGCCAAAAGCACACTCTTCCAAGTTTCCATGCCGCGCGGAATTATTTGCCGATGTATGCGATACGGATCTACCTTTACGGCTCGCATTTTTTTCTTCATTGAGGCTGCAAATTTATAACCGACAGAACGAACAACAGAAACGATATAGTCATTTTCTCCTCCACGGGGATAAGCAAAACTCATTATCTCATGCTTCAGCACAGTCTCTAACCATTCCTTGTTCATATAAATTTCCTTGCGGACTTCTTCATCGGAAATTTTCGTCAGCGTTTTATGCCCTGCCGTATGACCACCAAATTCGACAAGGCCGCTTTCATCCATTTCACGGATCATATCTGCCGTCAAAAATTCCGCGAATGGTGGAATAGGATCTTCTACAGACCACTCTTCACGCGGAAAATCCGGATTGCCACGGTTGGTAACAAAACATGTCACCGGCAAAGAAAATTCACGGACAATCGGGAAAAGCTCATGATAGTTATCAACCATCCCATCGTCAAATGTAAGACAAACTGTCCTCGCATCTCCATTCAATGCTGCGTCTGAAAACTTACGAAACACATACCCCTTATCGCGAAGCGCAACTACCAATGACTTCAACTCATCAGGGCGAATCGTATTATTTGGGCAGCACGAATCACACACTTCATCACTGACACTATGAAGCATTAAAAATGATGGTACCCTTAAACGTGGCCACCACCAGACGTTCCTCCATGGGAAAAACCTCTCTCTACTACGTTTCATCGGCAATCTATTATTGACACACTACTACTACCCTAACAGGAGGGATAGACACCTCCTCTCAACGCCCTCAATGGTATCATAGTTGAGTCATTACGGTCAATAGAGAATTTGACGTTAATTACACTCCTGAACTGGTGAAGAACGAAAAGATAAAGGCTCGCAAGCTGTCGTACGATCTGCAAATGTATATTCTGACACTTGGACTATTCCCTAATGCGTTCGGTCTTGACGAACATGTACATAACCTTGTTTTTCTCACCAACAATTTCGGGTGGACGGCATCGACCATTGCGGAACTATACAAATCGTGATGATTGACAGACGCCAGTACACGTACAATGCAGAATTACATACAGGAACTACAACTGAGATTTAACATCCATTTCAAAACCATTATATACTTGTGATATTGCTTAACTGTTGTGAATAAAGAATTTCTTTTCAGAACACAGTTCTGCATACCTGTCTTTATCACGCCATGCGAATACTTTTGCCGGATTGCCGCCCGCTATGGCACAAGAAGGTATTTCTCCGTGTACCACGCTTCCGGCCTGGATAATCGCACCTTCGCCAATGTGGGTGCCAGGAAGAAGCATTACATTCATTCCAATCCATACACAATCGTCAATGTATACATCTTTCGCATCAAAACCATGTCCATATGGCAACAAATCACTTTCGTATTTATGGTTTTGCGTTTGAATTGTCAAATTCGGTCCAAGGGAAACATTATCACCAATAACAACGGATCCTTCTCCCAATATGCTGATACTGCTGATGGAGGTATTGCAACCGACAACTGTATTCCTGGAAAGATGGCCATTATAAGTCAATATCGAACCTTGACCAAAACTTTTAGCTCGCCGGCGTGCACTTGCAGTATATAATGAGATTTCCACATACCTACGAGTTTTCTTTCTCAAATTTTTCGTTGGCATAAAAAATGAAACTATTTTTGCCGTCAATCGAATCATATTACCTCCCAATTTCCGTTTTGCGAAGCTTCAAAACGCCATAAGAATATCATCTTCTCCATACTCTGATTCCGCACACAAGATACCGGGTGACGCCCTTCTTTGTGTACCGGAAATAGAAGAACCCTTTGACATGTCCCCATACGAAACGCCATGCGTTGTCTCGGTACGGAGACTTAAGCAGATATTTCAGGTATATCGGCCAAGTGGTGTTCTTCCAGATATTGCACCAAGGCTTCAACAACGCGCCAGGGAAATGCCAAATGACAATATCGCCGCGAAATGGAGAATACCTGATATTTATTCCATCCCATCTGCTTTCCAACTGCAAAATCCGATCTCTAAAAGTTATATTGATCACATCCTGATCCGGCCATGCAATACGTCCCGCATATTTTACAGTGTTCTCCATGAGAATGCGCGAACTGTTCTCTGCCCGCATCCTGTCGAGATCCAAAACCAAAAGACCAGAATAAAAATAAGGAGCATCCCCAGTCAAGCCTATGAGCTTCTTCTTGAATTCGCCATTTTCACCCTCGGAAACGGCGGCAAGAACATTGCCCTCCAAATCGACATCCCACAGCGCCCGCACGTCACCCACGCACAACACATCGACATCGGAATAGATGGTACGATTTTCCTCGCCGAGGATATCCGGAAGAATGTATCTGTAATACATCTCCTGCGTCACGTGTTCTAGTTCTTTTGGGATTGGAAACTTTTCGAATACGCTTGCATCGATCGGATGGAACCTTATTGCGCAATTGTGATACGTTTGCTCCAGTTCGCGGATCCGGGCCTGGTTTTCTTCCGTGATGTTCCGGTGCAGGACATGGAAAACGAATCGCGAACCGGGGTTGTTGATCAGGAAGCTCGCCAACACCACCGCCAAATGCTGGGAATAGTTGTCGGAAACGGAAAACGAAACGGAAATCGGATCTTTCATCGCAGACGCGGTTTCGCTTTTGTCGGGTTGCACGCCTAACTGCTCACGCAGCCATCGGCCGACGCGCCGGGCGGTCTTTCTGCGGACGAGCGCCGGGAAAATCGAATCGAGGGGAATTAAGCAACGCGTCGCAGGCTCGAAGTCAACAATGCGAAGCCGGAAACTCCCGTCCTCAAACCTCTGAACAATGATGTTCTGGGGATCATACAGACGAACTGAATGGACAAGAAATTCAGCAGACATTTCCTCAAGAGCGAAGAGAAGCTTCGATTTTGCGATTCCGTCCGCAGCTTTGTATTCCGCGGCAAAAGGCAAAGGCCGGGAACCGTCGGCATTCTCAACCAACTCTTCCGCCACGCACCAGCCTCTTGAAGGAACAAGGACGCATTCCATTATCTGCGGAAATACGGAGAACAGTTTTTGCGGAAGCTTTTTGCGCAGTTCTCCCCAATAACGATATTCCTGGCACGACGTGTTGCGCTTTTCGTCGAATCTCGCCCTTTTTATCTCATTGACCACCGAAACAGAGAGTTTTTTCGAGCCATTGTACAATCCCTCTTCAATCTCCACATCGCTTCTGTAGCACTTCACGCACAACTTGCCGCCGGGCAATGCGTAGCACGACCTGCGAGACCCCATGCCGAGCCGCTCCATTTTCCCTTCCCGGAAGAGCGACTCTAATTCTTCCGCTGTCGGTAGATTAGTCATGCATCCCTCGGTATTCCGGATTATCGGCATTGGCATACCCGTCATGCCTTAGGCGTTCAAAGCTGTATATATCTGTAGATATTGATCCCATTGCCACATAGTATAGCAAAATCTGCCAAAAAATTCAAAATTCGAACAAATCGCAGGGACGATCCTGTTCGAGGATCCCGATGGTGATGTCGGTGCGGCCTATGTCTTCAAGGACGTCGGCAAACGCCTTTCTGGCAAGCGACGGAGAATTACATTCGGATGAAATGTGTCCGAGGAGAAGTGTCTTAAGGTTCGGCGGATTCGTTTCCCGCACGAGCGTTGCCGCGTCTTCGTTGGAAAGATGCCCGGTCCGTCCGCGAATCCTCTGCTTGAGCGACACAGGACGACTACTCTGCTCCAGGAGAACGGGATCGTGATTTGATTCGAGCACCGCGCACGTCGCACGGGAAAACGCCATGCGCACGTTCGCAGTGACAATCCCCATGTCCGTACCGACGAAAAGCGCACTTCCATCCGCCTCGAAAAGATAGCCTACCGGGTCGGCGGCATCGTGCGATATGGAAAACGCCGTAACCGATATGTCGCCTATGTCGAACGGCTCTCCGTTCTCGAAAAGCGTCCATCCGTCGTTCACGCCCGACTGCCTGGCGATTGCGTCAGCAGTGTCTCCGTTTGCGACCAGCGGAACGTCTGGCAGTCTTTTGTGGAACGTGCCAATGCCCTTGCAGTGGTCGGAATGGTCGTGGGTGAAGAGAACCGCCGACACGTCCGCGATGTCCGCGCCGCAATCAGCCAGCCTCGTCTTCTGTTCCTTGAAGGAAAATCCGAGATCGACGAGAAGAAGCGTATTCCCAGAACGGACGGCAACCGAATTGCCGCCCGACCCGCTACCCAGGACACGAAGTCTCATCCACGACTCCAGTCCGGATCAGGATTCGTGGATGCGCGCATTCGCGGCTTCAACCTTTA
>JAZQUX010000065.1:0-1623 GCA_045631585.1 Eubacteriales bacterium
ACAGCTTGATGGAAGCGGAAAGGCACTCGTCAGCGATGATACCATGCATATTGCGGCTGCTGTTGTCTGCCATGCGCCACGTTCCCGATCCCGATTTCTTGACGCAAGGCGTTCCTTTGAGGCTTCCATCCTCGTTGTTCACGGAAATGAAAGGATTCGCCAACACGCATTCCGTCTTGTTGGATCCGGTCAGATGCAAGACATATTGGCCACCACTGGTGTTGGAGAATTTTTTGGTGAATGTTACGCCGCCAAAAACACCGGCGTCAATAGTTGCGAATCCCGTCCACCAGAACGGCTTGTCCGTCGTCTCCGGCTCAGTTCCCAGATATTCGACAACACCGCCCGTACCCGAAAAATTCACGTTCCCGATGCCGATAGACGACGTACTGTCCTTTTCATTCCCGAAATGCATCACCCCGAGACGTCCGACGATTACCGGAGAACCGGAGAAGTCTGAACCAATTCCGGTAAGGTCGACCACCGCCGGATGCTTGACGGTTAAACGGATGTACCCTGATATCGCCCCTGAAAAAACGCTTTTCCCGATTCCTTTTGCGGCATTGACATTGAATATCGAGTACAGTGTTTTGCCGTCATTGCCCACATCCTGGTTGGGATAGAATACGGTACCGGCGCCGGAAAGTCCATAAGCATGAACTTGAAAATTTGCCGGCGACGACAGCATGAGACTTGCCGATTCGGCGATATGCACGACTCCAACGACAAGCGCTGTTCCCTGCTGACGGTTTTGCGGAAGCAGCAACACTCCTTGTGTCACGGTCACATCCACCGCGTAATCACAACAGTATGATTTAGATGGGCATATCCTGTCGGACCCGTTTCCAAGTATGAGCGTTCCCGATCCTGTCTTTTCAAGCATCCCAACAGGTTTCTCATCCGACGGAACGGAATCAAAACTGCTCACAATGCACTTGAGCGTATTGGTGACGTTTTCGCCATGCACCGCGACCAGAAGCTTTGCTCCGGCAGCTGGCGTGATACGCTTGATGGAATTTATGAGATTGAAGGACGCATTGTCGCCGGCGGTCACCTTCGCGATAATATTGGCGGGAATGATTACGGTATCGCCATTCCCGGTCGGAGCTTTGCCGCCTTCGTAGCTATCGCCTACGGTCCAATCGAAATCCGTGTCGTTGACGGATGTCTTCAGCGTAAAATTGGCACCGTGGGCACACGCAAACAACAAACAGGAAAAGAGCAGATTCAAAAATTTCGTCTTCGGCATGGCTTTCAACCTTAACTTATTAACTTATGTCACTGCTATCCAATAGAGCGGACAGCAACCTTTCTTTTTAGTTACTTGTAATGATATCATAAACGAGGGGCTGCCGTCAAACCCGAATCTTGAGATATTTGCAATAAATTACCACCCCCCTAACTTTTTGCAACTTTATCGCTCTTAATGTACGATAAGCATGTTGCCTTGGCTTCTCAATGTGTATAATGTGAAAAATAAGAAAGAAAATACGCCATATTTTCCAGGGTTTGAGAAGTATTTTGCCAAGGCTATTGGATAGCAATGAACTCAATAGCCGCAGTTGCACTCCTTCTTTTCGGGAAGGTCGGTGACCATGCAGTCGGTCGTGAGGAGGAGCCCGG
>JAZQUX010000066.1:0-2449 GCA_045631585.1 Eubacteriales bacterium
TCGGGGCCGAGCTTTTCGAACATCGTACGGTTGGGATTGCGCAGAACGCCAAAGTGAATCTGCAATACCATATCGCGCTTTTTGTATTCCTGACCCAGAAAACGGTTCATCTGCGTCTGATACAGGGCCAGTTCTTGCTCCGTAACACCTACGCCATCGTTGGCAATGGCCTTTTTGAGAATCTCATTGGCGGCATATTCGTTGGGAACGGCAAAACGAACATAGTTGTCCATGCCGTGGTCAGCGGTGCGGCAACCAAGGGCGCAGAAACGGTCAAGCGAATGACGAAGAGCGGCATAAAGAGACTCGAGATCGGTAATCTCAATACCTTCGGATGCGCCAAGCTTTTTAAGATAATCCGTAATACCGCGGCGCTCGATGTTCATGCTCTTATCGGGACGGAATGCAGGCAGAACCTTGATTTCAAATCCTTCCTCGGCAAGTACCTTATGGTATTCCAGCGTATCGGCAGGATCATCGGTGGTGCAAACCAATTTTACGTTTGATTTTTTCATCAGCGAACGAGCGGTCAGATTTCCCTCTGCCAGTTTTTCGGAAGTGATCTTCCAAATTTCGTCGCAATTTTTCTCGCACAGCACAAGTTCACAATCGAAATATCTGCGAAGCTCCAAGTGGCTCCAGTGATACAAAGGATTACCAAGCAAGCGTGGCATAATAGAACAATATGCATGGAACTTTTCATAGTCCGAAGCATCACCTGTAATGTACTTTTCATCCACGCCGCAAGCGCGCATGGCTCTCCACTTGTAATGGTCGGCATACAGCCAAGCCTCGGTGATGTTCGAGAACGCCTTGTCTCCGGCGATCTCAGCGGGAACGAGGTGGCAGTGATAGTCGATAATCGGCATTTTGGCGGCATAATCGTGATACAGTCTTTCTGCGCACGGGGTTGTTAAAAGGAAATTTTCATTCATAAACGGTTTCATTGTTGTTTGTTCCTTTCCTCTCATCGAATACGAATTTCAGAACATCAATACGTTCAATTGGATTTATTATACCACAGGAACATTTAAAATGCAATCATAAAATCACAAAAAATCAAAGATTGACAAATCTCTGATTCGGCTTGACATTTATGGGCTTTTATGGTAATATAGTATAGTTTTGCTTGATTATAACAATACGATGTGTAAGGAGAATCCATGATTACCGTTAACAATCTCAGTTTTCATTTCGGCGGTCAAGTTCTGTTTAAGGACGTTGACCTGAAATTCACCCCCGGCAACTGCTATGGCGTCATCGGTGCCAACGGCGCCGGTAAATCGACCTTTTTGAAGCTGCTCTGCGGCGAGCTTGAGCCTTCTACGGGCGACGTACACATTCCCGAGGATGAGCGCCTTTCCGTTCTCCGTCAGGATCACTATGCGTTTGAAGAATATACTGTTCTGGACACGGTGATTATGGGAAACGCACGCCTTTACGAAATTATGAAGGAAAAGGATGCCCTGTACGAAAAGCCCGATTTCTCGGACGAAGATGGCGTTAGAGCCTCCGAGCTCGAAGCTGAGTTCGCCGAGATGGACGGTTGGGAAGCAGAATCTGAGGCTTCCAGACTGATTCAGGGTCTTGGACTTTCGGAGGATATTCTCTACTCTACCATGGATACGCTGACCGAGAATGAAAAGGTTAAGGTTCTTTTAGCACAGGCACTGTTTGGACGACCCGAGATCATTCTCCTGGACGAGCCGACCAACGGTTTGGATTTGGACGCCGTGATGTGGCTTGAGGACTTTTTGGCTGATTATGAGGGCACCGTTTTGGTTGTCTCTCACGACCGTCACTTCCTCAATGACGTTTGTACCAATATCGTTGATATTGACTACGGCGGAATTAAAATGTATGTCGGTAACTACGAGTTCTGGTACGAATCCAGCCAGCTTGTTCAGCGCGTGATCAAGCAGCAGAACAAGCGTAATGAAGAAAAAATCCGCGAGTTACAGGCATTTATTTCTCGTTTCTCTGCCAACAAGTCCAAGGCGCGTCAGGCAACAAGCCGCCGCAATTTGCTTGAAAAGCTGTCCGTTTATGATATGCCTGCCTCCTCGCGCCGTTATCCTTTCATCGGCTTTGACATGGATCGCGAGCCCGGTAAGGATATTTTGATGGTCAAAAATCTGTCTGCGGAAGTCGACGGAGAGATGCTCTTCTCCGGCCTTTCCTTCATGGTGAATAAAAATGACAAGATCGCTTTTGTCGGCAATGACCGTTCGGTCACGGCGCTGTTCCGCATTCTGATGGAAGAGCAAGAAGCTGCCGCAGGTGAATTTAAGTGGGGCGTCAGCATTACAACCTCCTACTTCCCTCGCGACAACACCCCTTATTTTGAAGGTTGCACGGATAGCATTCTCGACTGGATGCGTCAATATTCTTCGGATCAGACCGAATCTTATCTGCGTAATTTCTTGGGGCGTATGCTGTTCTCCGGCGA
>JAZQUX010000067.1:0-2901 GCA_045631585.1 Eubacteriales bacterium
ACGACAAAGGCCCCATCCTCACCCGTGAAACCCGTCCGGTCGAGTCCGAGGCCCCCGGCATCATCGAGCGTAAGAGCGTTTCGGTGCCGCTTCAGACGGGTATCAAGGCCATCGACAGTATGATTCCCATCGGCCGCGGCCAGCGTGAATTGATCATCGGCGACCGTCAAACGGGTAAGACCGAGATCGCCATCGATACCATCATCAACCAAAAGGATACGGGTGTCATTTGTATCTACGTTGCCATCGGACAAAAGAGCTCGTCCGTGGTCAGCTTGGTCAATGAATTGACCAAATCCGGCGCGATGCCCTACACCATCGTGGTCTCCGCCTCGGCCTCCGAGTCGGCGCCCCTTCAGTACGTCGCACCCTATGCCGGCTGTGCGATGGCAGAGTATTTCAGAGAACAGGGACGCGACGTGCTGATCATTTATGACGATCTGTCCAAGCACGCCGTCGCTTACCGCGCTCTGTCCTTGCTCATTCGCCGCCCCCCCGGACGCGAGGCTTATCCCGGCGACGTCTTCTATCTGCACTCCAGACTCTTGGAGCGTGCGGCTTGTGTCGCCCCCGAGTACGGCGGAGGATCCATCACGGCGCTGCCCATCATTGAGACGCAGGCCGGCGACGTGTCCGCTTATATTCCCACCAACGTCATTTCCATCACTGACGGTCAGATTTTCCTGGAAACCGAGCTGTTCCACGCCGGCGTTATGCCTGCGATCAACCCCGGTATCTCGGTCAGCCGCGTCGGCGGTTCCGCTCAGCTCAAGGCCATGAAGAAGGTCTCGGGTGAGTTGAAGCTGCTCTACTCGCAGTACAGAGAATTGCAGGCCTTTGCTCAGTTCGGTTCCGATTTGGATGCTGACACCAAGGCGCGCTTGGCACTGGGTGAGCGAATCGTGGAGGTGCTCAAGCAAAAGAGAAATTCGCCCGTTCGTGTCGGATGTCAGGTCACCATCGTTTACGCGGTCATCAACGGTTATCTGAACGGCATTGCCGTCAAGGATATTCCTGCGTTCGAACGTCGTCTGTTTGAGCTGATGGAAAACAAGTACAACGATCTGCTCGTTCGCTTTGAAGAGGGCTATTTCGATGCCGAGGACGTACAGGCGCTCCAAACGGCGCTGAGCGAAATCACGAGGTAAGATATGGGAGCCAACACCAAACAACTGCGTAACCGCATCAAGAGCGTGGATTCCACCCTGCACTTGACGCGCGCCATGGGACTGGTGGCTTCCTCCAAGATTCGCCGCGCCATGGAGGCCATGCACCGCGGGCGAGAATACGAAGCGGCCATCCATGCGGCCATCGCGCCCTTGACGGCCAGCCCCGAATGCCAAAAGAGCCCCTACATGACGGCGCGCGACAAGGGTTTGGATTGCCTGATTGTCATCGCGGGTGACCGCGGCTTGGCCGGCGGCTACAACGCCAACATTTTTCGCGCACTCAGGGAGTATCCGGATGTTAAGATCATTCCCATTGGCAAGCGTGCTTGCGATCGCTTTGGCGACACGCCCTGCCGCGCCGAAGGCTTTGGCGCCGGGGAGGCACTCGGCCTTGCCATCGAGCTTTGCCGCGAATTCAAAGAGGGAACCTATCGCCGCGTCGGTATTCTCGGCACGCGCTATATTTCGATGATGTCGCAACAGCCCGAATTGCGCTGGATTTTGCCCCTTTCCAAAGGAGAAGCAAGCAGCGCGTGCGGTCCGGTGTACGAGCCGGATGAATTGACGGTGCTGGAGGCGGCCATTCCCGAATACGTGGCGGGCCTGTTGGTCAGCGCCGTTCGGGAGGGATTTGCGTGCGAGGTTGCCGCTCGCCGTACGGCCATGGACAGCGCGGGCAAAAACGCGCAGGAAATGATCGATCAATTACAGCTCGAATACAACCGAGCAAGACAGAGTGCCATTACCCAAGAGATCACCGAGATCGTTGCGGGCAGCGGCACGTAAAGGAGGAGTTTCACTATGTCAGATAAAGCAAGAGGCGCCGTGGCGCAGGTCATGGGACCCGTTGTCGACGTGCGCTTTGAGGAGGGGTATTTGCCCCCCATCAACAACGCTCTGACCATGAGCATCGGCCAAAGAGAGCTGACCGTTGAGGTGTCTCAGCACGTCGGCGACAACATTGTGCGTTGCATCGCCATGTCCTCAACCGACGGACTCAAAAGAGGCACGCCTGTCACCGACATGGGACACACCATCAGCGTTCCCGTCGGAAGAAAGACGCTGGGTCGTATTTTCAACGTGCTGGGCAACGTGGTTGACAACCAGCCCCAGCCCTTGACGCGCGAGCGCCGCAGCATTCACCGCGCGGCTCCCGAGTACAGTGAGCTGTCTACCTCGACTGAGATTTTGGAAACGGGCATTAAGGTCATCGACCTGATCTGTCCCTATGCCAAGGGCGGTAAGATCGGTCTGTTCGGCGGCGCGGGCGTCGGTAAAACGGTTCTGATTATGGAGCTGATCAACAACGTCGCCAAGGAGCACGGCGGTCTGTCCGTATTCACGGGCGTCGGCGAGCGTACCCGCGAGGGTAACGACCTTTACAACGAAATGAAGGAGTCGGGCGTTCTTTCCAACACCACCTTGGTGTACGGTCAGATGAACGAGCCTCCCGGAGCAAGAATGAGAGTGGCCCTGTCGGGTCTTACCATGGCGGAGTATTTCCGCGATGACGAGGGTCAGGACGTGCTGCTTTTCATCGACAACATTTTCCGTTTCACCCAGGCGGGCTCTGAGGTTTCGGCGCTTTTGGGCCGTATGCCGTCCGCTGTTGGTTATCAGCCCACGCTGGCGGGCGAGATGGGTATTTTGCAAGAGAGAATCACCTCGACCAAGAAGGGATCCATCACCTCCATTCAGGCCGTTTACGTTCCCGCGGACGACCTGACCGACC
>JAZQUX010000068.1:0-8603 GCA_045631585.1 Eubacteriales bacterium
CTTCTTGTCGAGCGACAAGAAGTAACATAAAAACACCTTCCGCGCGGCGCGAAGCTGTACGCGCGTCCGGCTACGAAGTAGTAAAAAATAGTTATTCCCAGCGCACGCAGTGCTGTATGATCGTCAAAAGGAAAAGTTGTAAAAAATCCAGCTAAACTAAAAAGCGGAAGAAAAGACCATCCGTCTTTTCTTCCGCATCATTTTTATCCTCAGAACGCCCAATCGCCGTTTTCAAACAGCGCAATACTCTTTCCATCTCTCGTATGCGCCACAACTGACAAATCTTCTGTGCCAATCATGAAATCGACGTGAATCATCGAGTCATTGACACCCATCTGGTGCAACTGATCCAGCGTGTACTTGTCATAATCCTTGACCGTGTTGGAATAGCCCGCGCCCATGGCCAAATGGCAGGAAGCGTTCTCGTCAAACAGCGTTTCATAGAAGGTAAGTCCGCTTTGACTGATGGGAGAATGGAAGGGAACCAGCGCGCACTCGCCCAAATAGGCTGCGCCCTCGTCCATGGTGATCATCTGCTGGAGCAATTCATCGTTTTGCTCCGCGTGTGCCTCCACAGCCTTGCCTTCGTGGAAACGAATCCAGAAGTTGTCGATGACCTGTCCGCGATAGGACAAAGGCTTGGACGAATATACAATACCCTCCGCTACACCGCGGCGAGGCGTGGTGAACAGCTCCTCGGTGGGCATATTGGGGTTGAATTCCTCACCGCCCAGCGTCTTTTCGGAGCCGCCGCAGAACTGACCGTTCTCCATCATGCCAACCGTCAAATTTGTGCCGTTGGATGCGTGATATTCCAGCGACTCGATGCCCAAGGAATTGAGATAATCACAGCGTTTGTGGAACTGAGCATTGTGCTCCTCCCACGCGGCCAGACCGTCCTGAGGCTCGCCGCCCAGCGTTTTGGTCATACGAACGGTGTAGAGAATCGCCTCCCACAGCTTTTCCACAGCGACACTTGCGCGCACGCCGGGGAACATCTTTTTGGCCCATGCTTTGCCGGGGACAGCGGCGATACACCACTTGTACTTGTTTTCCATGGCATCACGGAACGGCTTGATGATGCCGTAACGCGCCTGCATGGCCTTGGAGTTCTTTTTCTGATTCATGCCGGCCAGACCGTCGGGATCTTCCGAGAGCAGATACAACATCGCGGGCAGCTTGTCCACACGGTGCTGCAGCTTGGCCTTTTCCCATTCCTCGACCTGCGAGAGAACCTTGAGGGAACGGCTGTTAACGTGAACTTTTTGAAGGGGCTGATAGGACCATTCCACCGTTACCTTGGCAGCGCCCGCGCGGTAGCACTCGCGCACGACCAGCTCAACAAATTCGGGCTGATCCAATTCAGCATGGATGATCACCTCATCGCCGCGACGGACGTTCAAGCCGGAGCGGGCGATCAGTTTCGCATAATTTTTGAGAACGGTTTTATTCATATCGGTTGTTTCCTTGTGTTAAATTTGAGATACGGAGTGAAGCTTAGCCAACGCGGCTTTCAATACCCGCTTGTCGTTGTCGTGGGTCAGATAGCGTTCCGCACCGATCAGCGGGAGCCATTCCACCTGCGCGATTTCACCGCGGCGAGGGCGAATGTCGGTCTGCTCAGAGCGAGCCAAAAAGTAAACGACCTCTTTTTCCACACCCGGGGTGGGGGTGTAGCATACGACGTGACGGAAATCGGGAATGAGCGAGATGCGGACAGATGTTTCCTCCAATACCTCGCGGATGGCCGTTTCGCGTTCGGTTTCTCCCGGTTCGACGTGTCCTTTGGGGAAGGAGCGGTAGCCGCCGGGACGGTGGCGAATCATCAAAATGTAGTCGATGCCCGTTTGAGCGTCATGTCGAATGACCAACGCGCCACAGGATTTTTCAAATTTGTCAATGGGTCCGTTTGCCACGGCTTGCTACCTCCTTTCGTCAACCTTAGTGCTTGACTTCTTCCATGATGTAGGCTTCGAGTACGTCGCCTATCTTAATGTCGTTGAACTTCTCAAGACCGATACCGCATTCGTAGCCCTGAGCGACCTCGCGGGCATCGTCCTTGAATCTCTTGAGCGAGGAAACTTCATCCTCGAAAATTACGACGCTGTCGCGCAGAACGCGGATCTTGCAAGCGCGGGTGATCTTACCGTCGGTGACGTAAGAACCTGCAATGGTGCCGACGCCGGGTACATGGATGGTCTGACGAACCTCAGCGTGACCCTGCAGAGCCTCGACGTAGGTGGGCGCCAGCATACCCTTCATAGCGGCAGTGATTTCCTCGATGCAGTCATAAATGACGCGATAGGTGCGAATGTCAACACCCTGACGCTCTGCGCTGTCGAGCGCGGTCTTGTCGGGACGGACGTTAAATCCGACCACGATCGCGTTCGAAGCGGCGGCGAGCATAACGTCGCCCTCGTTGATACCGCCGGCGGCGGAGTGAATGACGCTGACCTTGACCTCATCGTTGGAGATCTTGAGCAGAGAAGCCTTGACAGCCTCAGCCGAGCCGACAACGTCGGCCTTGACGATGATATTGAGCGTTTTGACGCCGTCCGAGATCTGAGCGAACAGATCGTTGAGGTTGGCGCGGGCATTGGCGCGGAAGCCTTCTTCCTTGGCTTTGTTCTTACGGTCATCGGCCAGCGCACGAGCCATACGCTCGTCTTCGACCGCCTGGAATTCGTCACCTGCGGTGGGAACTTCGGCCAGACCAATGATCTCAACGGGGACAGAAGGACCTGCAGCCTTGACAACCTTTCCGCGGTGGTCGGTCATCGCACGGACACGGCCGACAGCGGTGCCTGCAATGACGATATCACCGTCATGCAACGTACCGTTCTGTACCAGCACGGTGGCTACGGGACCGCGGCCGCGATCCAACTTGGCCTCGATGACAAGACCCTTGGCGCGGCGGTTGGGGTTGGCCTTGAGCTCCTTGACTTCGGCAACGAGAAGGACGTTCTCGAGCAGATCGTCGATACCCATGCCGGTCAGAGCGGATACAGGGACGCAAATAACGTCGCCGCCCCATTCTTCGGGCACCAGGTTGTACTGCGTCAACTCCTGCTTGACCTGCTCGGGGTTGGCGGTGGGCTTATCCATTTTATTGATGGCAACGATGATATCGATGCCGGCAGCTTTGGCGTGGTTGATGGCCTCGATGGTCTGAGGCATGATACCGTCATCGGCGGCGACGACCAGAATGGCAATATCGGTCGACTGCGCACCGCGGGCACGCATAGCGGTAAATGCTTCGTGGCCGGGGGTGTCAAGGAAGGTAATATCCTGACCTTTCACCTTGACGCGATATGCGCCGATGTGCTGGGTAATACCGCCTGCTTCGCCTGCGGTAACGCGGGTGTTGCGGATGGCGTCGAGCAAAGAGGTCTTACCATGGTCAACGTGACCCATGACACAGACGACGGGAGCGCGGGTTTCGAGCATATCCTCGGTGTCCTCTGTCTCGTCGAACAGCTTTTCCTCGATCGAAACGACAACCTGCTTGGTTACTTCGATTCCCATGGAATCGGCGACAAGATATGCGGTATCAAAGTCAACCACTTGGTTGACGGTCGCCATAATACCCATCATCATCAAAGACTTAACAACTTCGCCCGTCTTGACCTTCAGAGCAGATGCCAGATCGCTGACGATAATCTCCTCCGGCAGCGTGACGCTGGTGGGGAGAATGTGAACGGGCTCGTTGGTTTTCTTATTCTTGTTGTTCTTGAACGTATTTTTGCTGGTGGTGCCGCGAGCTGCGCCGGGTTGCTGACGCTTGACCTTACCGCCGTTTCCGCCGCGCAATGCTTCGTCGCGTTCGGATACGAAGGTCTCCAGCTTTTCATCGTACTTGGAAGGATCGTAAGCCTCGCTGCCGCGGGTGTCAACGACTCTCGTCGCGCCTCTTTGGGCGGGGGTGTTGTTGGTCACACGGATGGTTGCCTGGGGACGGAAGGTCTCCTTCAGGCCACCCACCTGGTTGTGCTCTTTGTCCTTATCAAAGCCGCCGCCGAAGTTGTTGCCGCCCTTATTGTTCTGTGCGGGGCGATTCTGCTGAGGACGAGCGGGGCGATCGTTACCAAAACCGCCGAAGCCGCCAAAGCCACCCTGAGCGGGACGGTTCTGCGCGCCGAAAGAACCCTGAGCGGGACGGTTTTGTGCACCAAAACCACCCTGAGCGGGGCGATTGTTATTAAAGGTACCGCCTTGACGTGCCGGGGCTGCGCCTCCCTGACCGGATGCGGCATTCTGGGCCGGACGTGCGGAATTGTTATAAGGCTGAGGAGCGCGCTGTGCGGGAGCACCCTGAGGAGCTCTGGGCGCAAACGGAGCGGCGGGCTTGGCAGGAGCGGCGGGGCGCTGCTGCTGAGGCTTCACCTCTGCCTTGGGAGCGGGAGCAGGCTTCTGCTCAGGCTTTGCCTCTGCCTTGGAAGCAGGAGCAGGCTTTTGCTCAGGCTTGGCCTCTGCCTTGGGAGCGGGAGCAGGCTTTTGCTCAGGCTTTGCCTCTGCCTTGGGAGCAGGAGCAGGCTTTTGCTCGGGCTTGGCCTCTGCCTTGGGAGCAGGAGTAGGCTTTTGCTCAGGCTTTGCCTCTGCCTTGGGAGCGGGAGTAGGCTTTTGCTCGGGCTTCACCTCTGCCTTAGGCGCAGGCGCGGTCTCCTTTGCGGTCTCGGCCTTGGGCGCCGCTTTGGAGGGGATCTTGGTCACGCCGTCCAAATAGTCCTCGATATTCGAGATCTGATGGCTTCTGGTCAGCGTTTCAAAGAGAATATCGAATTCAATGGGCTCCAGCGAGCGCTGCGTCTTGACTTCTTTGCCGGACGCTGCCAGGATGTCCGAGAGATCTTTGCTTTTGAGTCCCAGATCCTTTGCCATCTTATTCACTTTATATTGCGAGTTGATTGCCATGTTTCCTCCTAAAATGAACCCGGCACAAGGGCTGGGCGTCCGACCGGTCAGAGTCGGCAGTCCCATGTGTCGTCAATATCGGTGTTGTTGGTTGATGATTACTGTTCGCCTGCGGGCTGGTTTTCATCACCGCAGGAAAGATCGGAGCCTTCCATCGCATCCAGTGCGTTTTGTACGACGCGAAGGAGACTGCTGTCTGTCACGGCCACAGCGGCCAACGTAGATGATTTTCCGAGCGCCGACGCAAGCTCCGCGCCTTGGATGGGCAAGCGGACGTGTCGAACGCCGTAAAAATTGCATTTATCACAGAGTTTTTTATGTGTTGCGGGGGAGGTGTCGGATGTCTCCAGTACCAAATGGGGCTTGGCTTTTTTTTGCAGTGCTTCGCATACCATGGGCGTTCCCATCACCAGAGCACGGGCCTTGAGGCAAAGGCCAAGTCCGCCGAGCAACCGACGTTTGGATGCGTCAGATGTTGCTGTCATCGGCATAGTGCTCCATCTCCTGTTCCATGCGGTCATATACCTCGTCGGGAATGGCGCATTCCAGATTGCTTTCGATGCGGCGGCTCTTGCGAGCTTTGCGCAGGCACTTCACGTCGCGGCACAGATACGCGCCACGTCCGTTCTTTCGTCCGGTCTCGTCCAGCGAAACCTCTCCCTCGGGTGAGCGAACCACCCGTAAAAGATCTATCTTTGGTTTATGCTCGTTGCATCCCATGCACTGACGCATGGGGATTTTGCGTACCTTGGTTGGCATGGGTTCCTCCTTGTTGGATTATTCCGCCTTGATATCGACCTTGTGACCGGTCAGGCGAGCGGCCAGACGGGCGTTCTGCCCCTCCTTACCGATGGCGAGCGACAGATGATCTGCATCGACCAGGACGCGGCAAGCTCTCTCGCCCGTCAGCTCGACGCTCGAAACAACGGCGGGAGCCAGTGCGGCGGCCACGTATTCGCAAGGATCTTCGCTGTACTTGACGATGTCGATCTTCTCGCCTTGCAACTCGTCCAAAATGGAGGAGATACGCATACCGTGGTTACCGATACAAGCGCCGACAGGATCGACGTCAGCATCGCGGGACATAACAGCGATCTTGGTACGGGAGCCGGCCTCACGAGCCACGCCCTTGACCAAAACAACGCCGTCAGCGATTTCGGGAATTTCAAGCTCAAACATACGGCGAACCAAGCCGGGATGTACGCGGGACAGCGTAACCAGAGGACCGCGGGCTTCGTGGTTGACTTCCATGACGAACACCTTGATGCGATCGCCCACGCGCAAAACCTCGCCGGGAATCTGCTCGCTCTTCAGAAGGGTTGCGTAGCTCGTACCCGTTTCCAGAACGACGTTGCCCGATTCGGGATCGACCTTGGAGACGGTGGCGGTGATGATTTCTTCGCGCTTGTTTTCGTACGCCTCCTGCATGACGCGGCGCTCACCCTCACGGATGCCCTGTACGATGACAGATCTTGCGGCGCCGGCCGACAGTCTGCGGAAGTTCTTGGTTTTGATTTCGGTTTCGACGATCTTACCGACCGTGTATCTCTTGCTGATGGCCTTTGCGTCAGCCAAAGAGATTTGCGTTTCGGGATCAGTCACCTCGTCGACGACCTCCTTCTGCTGATACAGACGGACGTCCTTCTTGACGGGGTCGATGACCACGCGGACATTGGTGCTGGTGCCGAATTCTTTTTTGTAGGCGGCAGTCAAAGCAGCCTCAATCTTTTCATACATATATTCGGGGGGAATGCCTTTTTCTTTCTGGAGCATATCCAGCGCGGTGAAAAACTCGGTGTTCATGGTTGAATATCCTTTCCTTAAATTTGTCCTCAAAATTCAAATACAGTTGTCATGCGGCTGATGGACGCGCGAGGGATGGCAAGAGTGTCCTCGCCGATGCCCAAAAGAACGTTGTCTTTTTCGTCCAAGCCGAGCAGGGTTCCGCGGTGGATGCGGCTGCCGTTCAAGGGAGCGAACAGGCGAGCCTCGACAGTCTCACCTTGGCAGTAGGCGATGTGTGCGGGCGTTTTGACGTCGCGCTCAATGCCGGGGGAGGAGATTTCCAAATGATACGAATCGCTGATGGGGTCTGCTTCATCCAGTACGGGATCGATGGCGCGGCTGAAGGCTTCGCAATCGTCGATGGTAATGCCGTTTTCGCTGTCGATGGTAATTCGCAGGTAGTAGTCTGCGCCCTCACGGACGTATTCGACGTCCCAAATGGAGTAGCCGAGCTGCTCGGCCAAGGGGGTGGCAAGGGAAGTGACAACGTCGGCGACAGAGCCGTTTTTTTTGTTTGCCATGGTTGCAAACTCCTTTGGTAATTTTGATATTTGGTATCATGCAATGGAGAGTGGATTCTTTCGAACCCACTCTCCAGCGCACTTTTCTATCCTACGCTTAGTAGTATATCACACTTTTTAATGTATTGCAAGGGCTTTTTGCGATTTTTTCTTGTAATTTTCATTTTTTTAATATGAACGCGGCGCGCGGGAGGTGCATAGCATGATAGTGGTAGATTTTGATAGAAAGGTGGTAGGTTTTATGAAGATTGTTGTGGTTCGTTCGCCGGCGTTTTTGCGGCCGCTGCTCAGGTGGTTTTTGAGGAGGAAAAAATAAGGTTTTGTGGCTGCGTAGCCGGACGCGGGGGGTGGGGGGGAAAATATGTGCTAAATCTTTTACAACTTCTCCTACAGACGCGCGTACAGCCCACCTCGACTTCGTCGAGCTGAGCGCCGCGCTGTGCGGTTTTGTTGCCGCTTCTTGGCGCGCCCCAAGAAGCGGCGGAAGAAAGGCGCCAAGACGTTCCCTCTTGGATCTCCCTCCCTTTGCCGCTCTGCAAAGAAAATAGAGGAGAAAAACATATACTTTTTAAGTGCAACGCTCGCCGCAAAGCCACCACGAGCGGCAGGCGTAAAAAGTAAAACATTTTGCTGAAATAGGGCGCGGATAACAAAAGCAAAAACTTTTGCTAAATCGCATTGCGTGACACTTCCGTGTTTGCAAGTTTCTTTAACTTGCAAACGCAAAAGCTGAAGATGCGTGTTTTTGCGCCACAATCAGGCAAAATTTATTTTGCCGTGGCGCACCGCGGGGTTCTAAGGGGTATTAGACCCCTTAGTCCGTTTTCTTGGTTCGTTCTTTGTCGGATGACAAAGAATGAACACAAATACTAAACAGATCAGCGCGAGCCGAAGGCACGCAGTATGATCGTCAAAAGAAGAAGACGTGTGAAATTCAGCTAAACTTTCTGCAACTTCTTCGCCGGCCGCTCGCGCGGCTGTAAGAGAAAATGTAAAAAAATTTCTTTTTTTCTTCCATAAAAGTTCTTGAAGGGAGTTTGAGGGGGACTTCTTTCAAGAAGACCCCCTCAATATTCAATATATCCGAATTCACTTAATTTCTCTGCCACTTCGTACCCTGCGCGGTGTCAACGAGAGTAATCCCGCGGGCAGTCAGCTCCGCTCTGATGCGGTCAGCCTCGGCAAAATTCTTTTCCTTCTTCGCGGCGGCACGAGCGGCGATCAAAGCTTCGATCTCCTCAGCCTCGGGATCACCCGCGTGCTCGGCAGCAGCCTCAGCCTCGGCGGCGGCACGCAGCTGGGCGGCGGCCTCCAAAAGATTCAGCGACAATACGCGATCAAAATCCGAGAGCAGCGCCAGCTTGGTCGCGTCGGAACACTTGGCCT
>JAZQUX010000069.1:0-2018 GCA_045631585.1 Eubacteriales bacterium
ACTCACCCTTTTTGCCGCGGACGACAGGGGCGAGAATCTGGATGCGGCTGCCCTCGGGCAGCGCAACGATCTGATCGATGATCTGATCGATGGTCTGCTGGCGGATCTCCTTGCCGCAGACGGGGCAGTGGGGCGTGCCCACGCGCGCCCACAACAGACGCAGATAGTCGTAGATCTCCGTCACCGTGCCGACGGTGGAGCGGGGGTTTTTGCTGGTGGTTTTCTGGTCGATGGAGATGGCGGGGGACAGACCGTCAATGTAGTCCACGTCCGGCTTCTCCATCTGTCCGAGGAACATACGCGCGTAGGAGGAAAGACTTTCCACATAGCGGCGCTGACCCTCGGCGTAGATCGTGTCAAAGGCGAGGGAGGATTTTCCTGAGCCGGAAAGACCGGTCATGACCACTAATTTGTCGCGCGGGATCTCCACATCAATATTTTTGAGGTTATTTTCCCTCGCGCCTTTGATATAAATTTTGTCGTTCATGGTCTGATCCTCCGTTTGTTACGACAACTGATTGTTATTATTTAAGAATAAGATACGGTAAGTGTTCGATTTACACGATCACATCCGCTGTTTTTGCATTCACAAGGGCGATGAGATCGCCGGGCTTTGCCTCCACCTGATAGCCGATCTTGCCTGCGGAGACCATGATGGTGTCAAACGCCACGCAGCTCTCGTGGAACACGGTGGGGAAGAGCTTCTTCATGCCAACGGGGCTGCAGCCGCCGTGGACATAGCCGGTCAGACCCAAGAGTTCTTTTGAGGGCAGCATGGCGATGGACTTCTCGCCCACAGCTTTCGCCGCCTTTTTGAGGTCAAGATTTTCCGCCACGGGGATGTCGAATACGTAGTATCCCCCGGATGCGCCCTTTGTTACCAGCGTTTTGAATACCGCGCCCGGATCCTGCCCGAGCATACCTGCGACTGTCACGCCGTCCACCGCTACGCCGTCCTCGTGGGGATAAGTGTGCGCGGTGTAGGGGATCTTCTTTTGCTCCAACGTGCGCATGACGTTGGTTTTCTCGTCCTTTTTCTTTGCCATAGTTTTCACCTCAAAATGTAAACTGATACCCAAATACAGCCAAGACCGATCATGCCCCGGAGGGTGCCTGCGGCGAGTATGCAAATGTGGGGAAGATATTTTTTGCAGATTTAAGTTCTTATTCGATTCGGAAAGCAGCGATTAAGTACATCACAAGAGACGCGCCGACAGAGAGGAAGCTGCCGAGTTTGTGGCACGCATAGAAAAAGTCGGTGGGCTCGGGGTCGCGGACAGAGAGAAAGTGGCTGATGTAAAACGAGGTTTCGGGGAAGGCGATCGCCAGCGCGCAGATGGCGGTAACGAACAGAGTGATGAAATAGAATCCCCAGCTGCCGCGTGCGGAATGAGAGGGACCGTTGGCAAAGCGCATAATGTCCGTCCTGTCAAATTCAAATCCGTTCCACGGATTGCTGCTGCTATACCCATGGACGCTGACCATGGCATCTGTATCCCATGTGCCGTCCTCGTTGAAATAATGCGCGTAGGCGTTGACCTCGGGATTGGGGTCGTATCCGCCGGAGAACAGCACCTTGTCGTTGCGGATAATTTTTATGCGATCGACCTCGGTGCCGTATTCGGTTTTGATCGTTCCGCCGGGGTACTCCACGCGGCAATTAGCGTAGTACTCCCCGTCGGCGGAGAAATTGATATATTTGGTGCCGCTTTCCTCGCGGCAGGTGATGGTGACGCCTGTGCCGTAGACCCTGCCGCTGTAAACGGTCGCGTCGCCCTGTGTGCTGACTTTTAGCAGCGTTTCGCAAAAGAGCACGCCATCGTGCGCGCGGTTGATGCCCGTCCAGATGGCGAAGATCACCGTCATGGCGGCGAGAAGAATGAGGATGATTTTTTGGTAGGGTGCGCGGTTTGTGTCAAGACTCATGGTGGGATCCTCCTTGTTGTTGGTTTGTTTTGTTTGGGGGAGTTGCGCGTCCCGACGCGCCCTACTTTGCCCTCGGCGGCAAAGTAGGCAAA
>JAZQUX010000070.1:0-23464 GCA_045631585.1 Eubacteriales bacterium
CATTGGGGCATCGCACCCTTGGCACTCCCGCCGGCGGCGGTGTTCGCATCAGCACCGGGATATTTAATCGGTCTTGCGATATAGAAACACTGTATCGAACACTGAAAGACATGGAGCATGGATATGAAATAACGCAGGAACACCCTTAGCGTGTTCCTGCGTTATTTTTTTATTGTGCGGCTTTCAATACGATATTGGCAACGCCGTTTGAGCCATCTTTTCTCACGTACTCGATGGTCACCGTATCTCCAACATCGCAATTATACAAGTACTCACGCATAGATTCGAAGGACGGAATGGCTATACCATCAATGGCAATCATGATGTCTCCGACTTCAATTTTTCCTTGAGCATCCAAATTCGGTAACACCCCTGTGATCAACACACCGGTTGCCAAGGCTTGAAAACTACCTTCGGTTTCTTTGGCCTGTTCTTCAGTCAATCGCTGAATATAGTCTTCATACAAAGCGTAATAGGCATCCTTTTCCACCATAACACCGTTGATACCCAACAGCGGGCGTCCGGAGGCCACGCCGGAGTCTATGCCGTCCACGTGACCGTGCTCCATCAAAGCAGTCAAGAGCGGCATCGCAGCATCGATGGGAATAGCAAAACCAAGGCCCTCATAATTTCCTGCCAACTTCAAGGTAATGATACCAATGACCTCTCCTTTGTCGTTGAACAACGGGCCGCCTGAGTTTCCGCCATTCACATTCGCGTCGGTTTGCAGCAATGTCATTTTCTTGATCAACGTACCGTCGGTATCTCTGATCTTCACATCACGATTGATCGCCGACACCCGACCATAGGTGGACGTCCAGCCGAAGTCAAGACCCGCCGGGTGACCGATGGCGACCACGCTGTCACCGACGACAGTCTCCGAGGATTTACCGAAAGTAGCGCAAGGCAAGCCGCTGGCATTGATTTTAATGACAGCAAGATCATTCAATTCACTCTGCCCCACCAGTTCCGCGCGGTATTCTGTTCCGTCATACAATCGAACAACGATAGTACTTGCATCATCCACCACGTGACTGTTGGTAGCAATATAACCGTCAACCGTCATAATAATTCCCGTTCCGACGGAAGTGGATAGACTCGATTTGGCGGTGATTGCCACAACGACGCGGTTTCCGGCCGCTGAGATTTGCTGCATGGTTAACGTTCCTTCGCTATCCACGCTATTGCTTCCCAACGAAGGATTCTTTGATGAATCAGAGGGTTGGAATACTCCTTCTCCCCAGCCGGCAAACAAGGTAGCAAGCAAAATGGCAAAGCACACCGCGAAGCAAGCGGTCATGACGATAGCATAGGTCAAGGCTCCACGCCGACGAATCTTCCGATTGATCCGATCATCCGCTTGTGTTTGCCGATCGTATTCCCAACGGTAAGTGGTTGGGGACACCGACACATCGAGCGGACATGTCGGCTCAGAAAAACTCGTCACGGTCACAGGTTCCGAGGATGTCGGCTCCTGCGGCGGTATTGTCTCCTGTGTCGGCAGTTCCCGCGAGGGTTGTTGTGTCGAATCCAACACGTCGCCCACAGGCTTTGGCTGATTCAGTTCCGAATTTGTATTTTCGAACATTGGTAACTCCTTACAATTGGACATATCGCTCAAGCTGCTTATGAAGTATGCTCCTTGATGGTAAACGTAAACTGGCAGTCTTTCCCTTCTTCACTGGTTACCCAGACGTCCTCGCCGTGAGCAGCCATAATGGTCTTGCAAATATAAAGTCCCAGTCCTGTGCCGCGACGGTCAAGTCCGCGGCTCTTATCACCCTTATAGAAGCGATCGAAAACAAGCGGCAAATCTTCCTGCGCAATGCCCTGTCCTTGATTATAAACAGAAACGCGGATGCGCTCCTTTTTTCCCTTTTCATCTTGCCCCATACGATCAAGAGTAATACGCAAAATTCCTTCATCCTGCGAAAATTTCACAGCATTATCACACAAATTGTAGAATACTTGGTAAATTGCATCGTGATCTGCAACGGCAAACATACTGTCTTGGTCACACAAAAATTCAACGGACAACCGTTTGGACTCAATCTGTTGCTCAAACGAAATCAGAATCTGTCGTCCCATTTCACAAATATCAAAGGGCTTCATGACAAATTTACGCTCACCCGCTTCAATTCTCGTTACGTCCAGCAAGGACGAAACCAAGCGAGAAAGGCGGTGTACTTCGCCGGAGATCAAACCAAGGTAGTAATCATGCTTTTCCGGCGGGATGATTCCATCGCGAATGGCATCAATGAAACCGGAGATGGTTGTCATTGGGGAGCGCAGATCGTGTGAAACGTTCGCCACAAAGCTACTGCGTGTTTTCTCGGTGTTTTCCAAAGCCTGCGCCATTTGATTGAAGGCAACACCCAATTCCGCCATCTCGTCGTTTCCGTGGACGGCGACGCGGCAATCAAAGTGACCGTCGGCAAAATCCTTCACTGCCCGGCGCATTTCACGCAACGGCGCGCTGACTCGCTCGGAAATAAAATAAACTGCGATCAGGGCCGCCAGCATAATCCAAAGGCTTGCCATAAGAATTGTTTTTGCCATCACGTTCAGCAAACCTGTCCAACGAGCACTGGGAGAGGATACGATTACCGCGCCCAGCATCTCACCGTTGTTCATGACGGGGAGAACGTAGGCCAGTTGGCTGTCTTGGATTGAATTGTGAAGGTTGTCAGTACTGCTGATTTCCTTTCCGGTTTTGAGTACTTCCAAAGCATCTGCAGGCAACCTAAAATCTTTGGAAACTTCCACATCATAGTTGCTTTGAAGCGCGACAGGAATCCCCTGTGCATCCGTTAGAATAATCAGCATGTGATCGGTTGACGTCGTAGCCAGACGGAGCATCCAATGGACGATACTGGGATCGGGCGGCAACATCGGATCACCCTCTTGAGCTTCGGTCTCCATATATTCGCACACAGCTTCTGCCAGCTGTCGGGCACTATCCATTTTGATATCGGCAGCATAGTTGTTGACGATGCCGTACATAACCATCATCAGCATAGACAGACAAACCGTGATGATCAAAATGAACGCGACCAAAAACTTGCTGAATAAACTCTTAAACATACAAAAAATCAGCCGAGAATTTCAAATTTGTAGCCAACGCCCCAAACCGTCTTGAGCATCCACTTATCGGAAACGCCCTCCAGCTTTTCTCTCAGACGCTTGATGTGTACGTCAACGGTACGGGAGTCACCAAGATAGTCAAATCCCCATACCTTATCGAGTAGCTGATCGCGGCTGAATACACGATTGCAGTTGGTAGCCAAGAAGTACAGCAGTTGCAATTCCTTCGGAGGAATGTCAATCGCCTTGCCACACAGCTTCAATTCGTATTTTTCGATGCTGATTTCAATATTGTCAAACTTGATAATCTCTTTGCTGTCACCCTGGCCGGTATATGCTTGATAACGGCGCAAAACCGCCTTGACGCGAGCAGAGAGTTCCTTCATGTCAAACGGCTTGACCACAAAGTCATCCGCGCCCAACTCAAGGCCCAATACCTTGTCAAATACTTCGCCCTTGGCCGTGATCATAATCACAGGCTTGTTTGACATTTCGCGAATCTCACGGCAAACCTGCCAGCCATCCTTTTTCGGCAACATGATATCCAACAGCACCAAATCCGGCGAATACATCTTGAAGAAGTTTACACCTTCGGCGCCGTCGCTCGCTGTTTTGACTTCATAGCCTTCCTTTTCCAGATATATTTTGAGCAGCTCGCTGATATTGGGGTCATCGTCCACAACCAAAATTTTTTTGTCCAACATATTTCATCCTCCATTTCACTATAACGTCCCTAAATGCGTGCTTTAACATTCCCAAAAGGCTCGATTACCTCTAAAAACACGTTTACAGTTTATTATACCACATAAACTTGGAAATTCCAAGAATTTTTTGTGAAAATGTGGAAAATTTTTTCAAATCATCTTTTCGCTTGTATCCGTCCAAAGTTGCATTTGGTATTTTACGATCATTGATTCTTTACAATAGACACAGAGGGCGCGACGCGCCCTCTGTGGATTCCTATTTTCATTTACGGCTCGTCAACGGCCCCCAACTCTTCCAGTATACCTATGTCCACCCACATAGCGGGGCGGACTCCTTCTTTTTTGCATCCGTTGGTGTTACCGCCGAAGCTTCCATTGCGATACGTGGTGAACCTAAGGGCCCGGATCCAATAAGGATACGTAAACACAGAATCGACATATCCTTCCTCGACACATCCCTGCGCCTCGGCGTATGCAGTCGGTGTTCCTACTCTATCCTCCAGGCTGATGAAATAGCCGCACTCTTGGTAGGACAGGAGAAAAACGTAGTCTTCTCCCGAAACGTCAGCAAGCCGTGTCAGAGAGATGGCCTGCTTTTCCTTCTCGCTAAAAGCGGTCGAATAAAATGTTTCGTTCAGCCACAATCGTAGCGCCCGCTCCGGCCACGGCACCAACTGTGTCGTATCGTGGAACTGCCGATAATCCAATATATGTTTACTGACGATCAGAAATTTGTCGTCCTCTTTCGCTAAAACGATCCATTCGATGGGCTCCGCGCCGTTTCTCAGATTGTTATCCTGCTCGTATTCGCCAAGCGTCACCGTCGTTCCGGGCTCAAAATTCAACCATTTCGCATAGAGATTTATATTTCTGTCAAAGTCCCAAGCATCCCCACTGGCGGCGTGCCACCGCTGATTCCACATCCAGCCGTAGAACTCGTAGCCCTCCTTTGTCGGGATGGGAAGATCGTATGGCTGTCCGTACTCCATGGTCAAAACGATATTTTCCTCGCCGTTTTCGGGATGCAAAATAAGTTGATACTGTATCGGAACCCAAACAGCGGTCAGTGCCGTATCTTTTGTGACAATATCATTTTCAAAGTCCCATATACGTTCCGCACCATTTTCAAGGACACACCACTCACTCAGTTCATAACCAATCCGTTGAAATATGTTCGGTTCATCCACCGTATTTCCCTGCAAAACGGTAACGGTTTTCATGCAACCAAATCCCTGTATATGGAATGTCACAGCACACTTGGGATCCTCTTGCTCACCGGCACAACCGCTCATAAAAATCAGCAGTAATATCGCGATCGCTAATATTACGCAATCGATTTTCTTGTTCAAAGCTTACCCTCCCGACAACTCAATATGTTTCCTCTGTCAACGGCACCGTTGACAGACCGGCAACCAAGTCATCCCACGTTTTCTGTTCTTCCTCCGGTATCTGACGAATATGGTCTATATACATACGATTTGCCAGCAGCATTTGTTCAAACAGTTGCTTATTGCTCCAATTTCTCCAATCTGACGGCAAATCCTCTCCTGTCGCTTTTTCCGGAAAAACAATGCGCTCAAGCATGTTGGTCTCGGGATTGGCAAACATTAAAATTTCCCGCTCATCCTCCAGTGTGAGTACAAACATATCAAATTTGATGTGCTCGATTTCTTCGGTCTGCGGATTTTTCCAATCATGCTCAAATCTTCCCTTTGGCAAGGCCTCCCGATGAATGCCAACCAGCGATGCGAAACTCGGGAAAGTTCCGTCGGTACAATACGTTAGATATTCTTCCACCTGAGAAGCGTTGGCAAATTCCCGCATCAGTTCAAATGGTTCTTTCTCCTCACCTACGTAATATTCTCTCCGATAGCAACGCCAGACGTCGTTATACGGGCCAATAAAATACTCTTGTATGTATTCCCCCGGCTTCTCGTTTCCCGACAGATCAACGTTCATGACCATAATACAGCCGCGATAAAACGTAAATTTGACCAATTCGAAATCCATGTGAGAAGAAGTAAGCCGAATTTCCAATGCTGCTGTCTGTGGCTGAATGAGCGAATGTATATTCAAAGGATACACCTCTGTCACGCACGGAATGTCCCATATTTCCTTTTCCCAGCCCGGTGAGTCCATATCCTCCAACCCTGGAACATCGTTCTCGGCCGGATCGTTACTCACCCCCGGCATACACCCAATGAGCATCACGCAGACAAACACAGTAAGAGTCATCGCGCAAAGTGTTCTCATGAGGCATCTCATACCTTTTTTCTTAATCACCGATCCTGTCATTGGAAAGTACGTCTCCTTTCAGAAAATCCACAAACGTCCACGCTCCATCTATCAGTACAAGATTTCCATAGCGTCTGATGGCATCGCTCTTTCCGTCTGTCCCCCGCACAAGACAACCGGCATACAATTCTCCATCGTACACCTTAAAGCCGTCAAGAACAACCGCCTCCCCGAGAGTTGAAAAATCGAATATCAGTTCCGTCCGGCCATCCTCAATCCGACAGCGACTCAGTTTGGTTTTGTCTTGATTTCTATAATAAACATATTCGTGCGTTACCGTTAGCATATCGCCAAAATTCTGACATTTGGAAGCAATCATTTGCTCCGTTTGGGTAGCAATATCATACTCGTACAGATCAATGCTGCCGACAACATCCGTTTTCTCTGAAAGGTAGCACTTGCCATATCGGATTGCGGTTACGTTCCCTATCGTTAAACCGGTGTCATATAAGGACGAAAACTGCTCGTTTGTCAGATACAGCTGGTCGCTTCCTTCCAAAATAACAAAAATCTGATTATAACGTATGATGACGTCGCTCATCTTTTCGAATTGCGGCTGAATCAACGCAGTCTCTCCACTTGAAACACAGTATCGGAACCAGTCGAACCCGCCCTCACTACTTCTTGCAAAGTAAACAAAATCATTTTGCACTTGCAAAAATCTCAATTCGGAACCATTGCCCTGAAATACTTTCTTATATTCCATGGTGCTAAGAGAGAGCGCATACAAATTCCCGTCTGTATCCGGGGCGATATACGGCTCTGTACGAGAAAAATATAGCGCATCATCTGTTACCTGATATACTGCATCGCTCAGACGGCCAAAAAGGTAGGCCGAGCATGTTCCGATTTCCCCGTCACAAATAGAATCAAAACAGAAAAGGCCGGATACTTTTGAAGCCTTATTGACAAACGAGCATCCGTTTCTCTGAAATATAATCATACCGGGAAGATTGAGAAAGCGATCCTGCCCCATACGAGAGTGATTATCGTCCTCTGCACAGTACAAGCCAACGTCAATCGGAGTCAAATCAATCATTTCGTCCTCCCCCGTCGGATCCTCTACATAGGTCTCTTCCGGTTGGGCGCAGGCTATCATCCCTGCGACCAGAAAGAAGCAAACAACACCTTGTATCACTTTACGAAACAAACGCATCATAGCACCTCCGTTTTTCTCTCTACTAACTGCAACAACAAAACATCCTAAAATATTACAGATTCAACAATTTTTATTTCAAAAGTTTCAAAAGTTTTCAACTTGCATTTTAGTTCGAGATTTGTTATACTGAAGCCGTGAAAATAAAAATTGCAAAATTTCATTTTTTTCTGTTTTCATTACAACTCCATAACATTTTTGTTTTATAATGATTTTACTAAACTGCAAGGAGCGTGAGTACATTGGCTAAAATTCTCATCGTGGAAGATGAATATCCAATCAACAATCTTATATCGAAAAATCTGACGCTAACCGGACATGAGTGCTTATCTGCTTACGACGGACTGAATGCCATCGAACTGATACAAAACATTCATTTGGATCTGGTCATTTTGGATGTTATGTTACCTGGACTATCGGGATTTGACCTGATCAAGCTCATCGGAGATATTCCCGTGATCTTCGTGACAGCAAAAAGCGGCTTGGAGGATCGGCTTAAGGGACTTTCTTTGGGGGCTGACGACTATATTGTCAAACCGTTCGCCATGCAGGAGTTACTTGCACGAGTCAGCATTGTACTTCGCCGCACCAAGCGGGAAGACAACGCCATCAGTTTCGACGGTCTGACGGTGGATATGGGGAGTCGTAAGGTATATAGAGGTGATGAAAAAATCAATCTCACGCCCAAGGAGTACGCCCTGCTGGAGGTTCTGATCACTCACCGTAATCTTGCTCTTTCGCGCGAAAAATTGATCAGCATGGTATGGACGTATGATTACGAGGGCGACACTCGTACGGTTGACGTGCATATTCAGCAACTTCGCCAGAAATTGGGGATCAAGGATCGCATCAAAACCATCTACAAAGTAGGATATCGATTGGAATTATAACGAGGTACAACCGTATTTGATTATGAGAAAAAAATTTTTCGAGAGGACATATTTGACAACACTGATTCTGTTTCTTTTGTTTCTCAATGGTGCTGTTTTAACACTGACGCTATATAGCCGAGAACGCCGAATTGAGGCAACCGAGCAGATTTGCCTGGCCGAGCAATACACCATCTGCCAAGCGTTTGAATCCGACTATAGCGGACACGGCAGAAGTGACTACCTTTTGCAAATTGCATACGGTGACTTCTATCGCGAAAAAGAGATTGGACTTTGTTTTTCAGATGCCGATGGAGGGATTCTCCATTCCACTCTTGACAAGGGTCTCGTCCCCCCTACCGTTGGCAATATGCAGGAATGCGAGAGTGAGACGGGAATTCCCTATCTTTTGGTCAGCGAAAGCATTTGCGAAGGAAAATACATATTAACCTATGCCAAAGATATCAGTGATCTTGATGAGGAGTTCCGTAGTTTATTCATACTTTTCTTTGGTGTATCTCTTGCGGCATCGACTCTTTTGGCTATCGTTCTTTACTTTTTGCTTCGCCGTTTGAATACTCCATTGGAAAAATTGCGCATAGCAACAAAGGAATTGGCAAACGGAGATTTTACCGCCCGAGCAGATGAGACGGGAGACGATGAATTTTCCTTTCTTGCCAAAGATTTTAATCACATGGCTGATCAGCTCGACTTACACATGCAAGAGCTTCAAAGAACAGCCGACGAAAAGCAACGTATGCTGGATGATTTGGCACACGAAATGCGTACTCCTCTGACCAGCATTCACGGCTATGCCGAGTATATCAGCGGAGCTAAGATATCCGAAGAAGAAAAAATTGATGCGGCACAATATATCATGAGCGAGTCCATGCGGCTTAAAAACATTAGTGAGACACTGCTTGATACTGCTTTTGTGCGTGAGAACAAGATCATGCCCGTTCCCCTTTCGACTCGAGAGCTATTACTCCGCACCCGTGCACACTTCGAAGATCGGGCCGCTGCCCATCACGTTGAATTGAAATTAAGTGCTGAACAGGATTTTGAGATTTTAGGTGATGAAGTGCTTGTTGAGCTTCTGCTTTCTAATCTCACAGAAAACGCCATCAAGGCCTGCCGTAAGGTGGCTGATCGACCGCGCGCAGTTGAGCTCGGATGCTTCTGCCACGGCAATGACCGCATTCTGTTCGTACGCGACAGCGGTACCGGCATGACAGAAGATCAGTTAGCGCATATAACCGAACCGTTTTATCGCACCGATCGTTCCCGCTCTCGCGGGGAGGGTGGAACCGGCCTTGGTCTTTCTCTTTGCGCACGTATTGCAGAAGCGCATCATGCATTGCTCAAGTTTCAATCTACGCCCGGAAAAGGAACAGCGGTTTTTGTAACTTTTACAACTCCATAACAACTCTATGACAACTCCATGATGTTCCTGTGATATCATAAAGTGCAACATGGGAAAACCGTGTTAGCAGAAAGGAGAAAAACATGAAAAAGAGAAATCCCCTAATCATCAAGGCGGTCATTGCTTTGATGTTGTCCCTGTGTGTTCTGTCCGGTGGTATGGTTCACATTTTCGCCAGCGACATAAGCCCCAAAACGGTAGAAAATGATGCGCTTACGCCGAATGTTCCTACCTACGAACAACAGGAACAAGACCCCGATTCCGCGCCGGCAATGCCGCCCGAAGAATCGCAGGAAAACGAGGACATCCAAGATCCGGTCGCCCCTCCGGCAGATGATCCCGCAGACGCTCCCGAAGAAGTTCCCCAAGCACCATCGGAAAACACACAAACGCCCTCTGAGCCTTCTGTCCCCGGCAACATAACGGTTACAGATCCAAACAAACCAATATCTCAGGAACAGCTGGCTCAAAAATTTGCCGAGTACACTCATGTAAATGAGGAAACCAGCACTCGCATTGTTACTTTATACTCGGCTGAACAAATCGCAGCCATCAATGCAAGACGTGCAGCAGGCGAGCAAATGCCCCTATCCAACGAAGAAGTCCTGTATCTCATTAACGATACGATCAAGCTCTTTGAAATCTATGATATTGTGCAAATCGTTGACCTTACCGGAACGCTTCATACCTATCGCGGCATTTCCTTCTATACTTCCCAAGAATATTACGATTCCTTTGGCGTCATCTCCCCGGAAGTAACCGATTCTTGTGATTTGGAAGGCGATGTATATGAAGCAATGCTCTACCGTATTGAGGCATTGTGCACCTCGATGTGCCGTTACTCTCCAGATAATAAATACGTCGGCATGATTTTGTTTACCAACATCGATGTGGCTCACAACGAATGGACGTATCAGTCATGGGCTTGGAGCCTATATTATTATCTGCACGATGAATTCCATGCCGAGCAGACCGGAGAGAAAACGCTTGGACAATTGGCAAATTTACCCGGCGGTGCTTTCATCTTCGCCACTGAGCGAGTGGAGTACATCAGTGACCTGAGCAACTTCAGTGGATGTGGTCTGGTCACCCTGTATTCCAATGATATTTTTGCTGACATTCGCGGCGAAAACAAATATGATTGCAATGCAGATGCAGTAGTTGTCATCGAGCTTTGGGATCAAAACACCGGCAAGTTAATGGGCAAACTTCGTTTTGACTCTACCAATAACGCCGCTGTAATTAACAAGATTTCTGAGCTGTGGCAGAGTGTTGTCAATAACGTCTACGGCATTCCTACCGACACATACATGACGAAGACAAATTATCGCGTAGCCGTATACATGACCGGTATTCCCGGACTGGGCGGCTCCACAAAGGGCGATTCCTTTATGTACCGTCCCGATGGCAACCTCGATTACTGGTCCTTCTGTGAAGGAAATCCCGATTTCTTGAATTATCCCATTCAGCTTGGTGGTTCGCAGGTGATTGCCGAATACATCAATCAGTTAATTACCGCAGCCTTCAATAAGTAAATCTTTTTTTCGAAAAGCATCCCCCAAGGCAGGGCCTCGGCTCTGTCTTGGGGGATGTTATCTTTCTTTATCGCAAAATCGAGGGATTTCTAGCAGATTATGATAATAATTTGGCGGAGAACTATTGAAAAAAGGAAGGTAATGTGCTATAATGTAAGTTGTGAAATTTTGGCTATAAAAGCATAGGAGAAAATAAATATGAAACTTGGTATCGTTGAACGCGACGCCAATTTCAAAGAAATCTTTATTTTTCTATAAATGTCCATAAATCCTTATGGGATAAAGGATTTTTCAAGGTGCCAAAAACAACCCCCCAATGAATCCCCACAAGGATTCATAAAAGTCCACGCAAAATTGGTACAGTAAATGGTACAGTAACCACGCACGGTGGTACAAAAAACAACACAAAAAATATGCAATAAGCCAATGCAACATAGGACAAGGGCAACCGAATCGATAACGGTTCGGTTGCCCTTGTTTTTTGTTTTGATACTACACTAATTTGTATTGGTTTCGCCCGAACCGGCAGACACAGCAAGCCCTTTCCCTGCGGGCGTCATGCGGATGCTATGGCCGCCAAAGACGAGGGTCATACCTTGGGCCAGGTTGGTCGGGAACAGGGCGTAGACGTCGTTATCGAGGGGCGTGTAGGCGATGGAGGACAAGCCTACTTTTTAGGGTTTCCCCCGCCGAGGCGGGGGGTTCATTACGAATCAATGCCTTCTAAGATTTCCTCAACAGTTGTTATGTCGAACTCTCCAAATCTTGGGAGGAGTTCTTTCGAAATATCATCGGGACGTATACCCTTATACGCTAATAATACTTTAACAGTAGGATATTCATCTCCGTCGAGTGTAATGTATCCAGAATATGCTTGATAGTCCCCGCTCGCCGTACGGAACAGCCAAATTTTTGCCGTGTATCCATCTCCGGTTATAACATCAATTGGATCGCCCTCATGTCGTTTTATATCCTCTCGAAGATCTCTTCCTGACTCTATGTCAAAAACGTACTCTTGTTCCTCATAAACAAAGCCATACCTTTTTCTTAGGAGATTTCCGCGATATACAGAACTAATCACGATATGGTCTATGCGTGTTTTTAATTCATCCTTTGGAACTACCAAGTTGTAGTTGATGATAGAATCGAACATCTTCAAGCAAGATTTAGCTTTTTCTGGCTGGCTATCAAAAAATATATGCGGAGCTTTTTCGATATAACATTGATCGTCGATCGACTTCAATTCCGACAAAAAATCTTCGTCCCTATCCTTTTTACTTGCATCATAAAGCAACTTCAATTCTTGCCATGAATGAGCGTATATCCTGGTTTCATCAGGAGAATCCGAATTTGAACTCGAATCATTGGAGATGTTCTCTTTATTATTTTCTATTTCTCCATCCTTGTTGTTGGTTTGCGAATCTTCATATACGCAACCGGTAATACTCAAACATGCCACAATCAGTAACATCAATAGTGTCATGAATTTAATTCTCATTTTCATTCTCCAAATTAGATATAAAGTTTTTGATATAGTCTTTGCATTTGGTACAATATGGATCTTCTTGGGTAGCATTGCCAGAGTCTATCATCATGCAATTTTCAAACTCGTTTGATCCACCATAAACACATATATAACATTCACTATTATCACACGTAGCTGAAGGATCTGCGGTGTACTCTTTGTCGCAATAATGATCTTTTGTGCCAAATTGATGGGACAACTCATGAGCCAAAGTGCGACGCAGAGAGGAAGAATAGTTAGAGTTCGTTGTGTAATAGTTATCCTTTTCAACAACACCATTTGGTGTCATTACAATAATTCTTTGGTATGGGTAGGATGCTGATCGAATTTTGCTGTCGTCGGAAGACAAGCCGCTCATGATATGCCCCGTCCAAATTACATACGTGTCACGCTTGTTTGCATAAATACCGTCTTCAATTAGTTCTTGATGAAGCTTATCCACCATTCCGTCTCTTGATACACATTGTTCATCTCCTGTGCAATCAGGGCACGTTCTATGAACAAGACACTCTGTACTACTCGAAATGCAGTCAGTACATGCGTCATGATAGGCACACGCCTCATCTCGTTCTGTGCACTGTTTACAATTACCAACAGCCTCACCGCCGCCACCTTCCGGCTCAGAAAACAGGTACAGATATTGACTATGCGTTTCGTATCCTTCTTTGCACTTGTCTGCTGAAGACTCATATATGCCATCAAATATTACACATTTTATGCGCACTAGGCTTACGGTGGCAATTTTTAGTGCGGCAAATTCATGGTATTCTTGGATCTTAGTCTCATAATCATTGCCAAATCTCGTTACAAATCCATTGTCTACGTAATGAGTAACTGTGTATTCCTTGTACGGTATTAATTCCCATAGTTCCTCATTATCAATTGTAGATGCAAGTAATCTGTGAAATACTGCGTAATCCCTATCAACAGCCAATACAAAATCAGAATTTCCCTTACTTACTGGTGATATCAAATAATTCCCATCACACAACTCAATGTACCACGTTTGTCGATTAGTAGCTGCCGCATCGGGAGCCATTGTTCGAATTTCCCCATTGTTTTGCGTAGCCGACATAGTTGTAAGCACATAATTACTGTCCTTGACCTGAATAGTATACGTTCCATCGCCATTGTGTAAGAGAAGCCATGATTGACCGTCATTGTTCAAAAATAAATCTTGGTCAACATATCCAGAGGAATACACACTTCTCGTTGTCAAGTATTGTTTGCTCGCTACATTTTTGATGAAGTATGCACCCTCCGATATTGCTGTTGTATGGATTGACATCAAAGTCGATAATCCAGTAGGCTTATGCTTTATCTCAATCATAGTTGAACTACTGGGCAAAACGCCCGTGACCAAATTTCCTTCAGAGGAAATTATAGTCGTATCTGGCAGTATACACTCAAAATCCTCTGCAACAATAAAATCCCAATCATTAAGACACAAATTGTTATAGAGATCATACGATTCCTGCGGTGCCAGCCAAACCGCGTTCGTGATGGTGTCCATACTCTGTAATTCTTCGTAATTATCTACGGATACCATTCTCCAGGATTTTTCATAATTTGTATATCCGTTGCCAGAAATTGCAATTACCGTGCCATCAATTTCAGACATCAAGACATCTCCCGTATCATAGCTTGTTAAAATGACACCTCCGGCAGGAGAAAGTGTTATATTCCAATAGCCATCACAATCGACGGCTCCAAACATAATATCAGCATATCCATCCAAATACAGATTCATATTTCCATTTGGATGCAACGAATACATATTTTCTCCATGATATGCTATTTTCCATGCAATTTGGTTTCCAATATCATAAACTTGACCGCTGAGTAATTCCACAGTGGAATTATCTGTTGTTCCCATGAACTTGCGCGTTTCGAGGTTGTTAAAGTAAAACATTCCATTGTATACCGGATCGCCATAGTCAATAACTGCATGCATTTGATAAGTGTGTCCGGCTGCATAAACCACACATCTTTTTGAAATGTCAGCATTTCTAATGAGAACGCCAGTACTTGGCGTACTGCCTGAGTAATTACTAACACCATGTAGCATATCCGCCCATTCGCGCGCGAAAGGCGTAAGATCAATATAAAAAGTGCCACTTTCCGGTATGTTCGTTATTGGGATATTGTACATTGTGGTGTCGTAATTAGAATAATATGTCGGGTCACATATTCTCCAGTCGCTATCCCAATTAGCTTTATAAAGATTTGCATACAATGTATTCCCTGCTTGGTTTTCATTTGCATATGTTGCTAATTGAAGTCGAAAAGAATAGATTTGATCTGATGTTAAATTGTAGCACTCTGACAACACATCGGGATCATATAGGAGAGGAAATCTATACACAACCGCGCCAACATGATCGTCATAGTTGGACACGTCACCTATTACATGAAAATCCTCAAACGTCCACCCCCATGCATCTTCATGGCTATATATGCCAACATCCTCGATTAAAACACATTCGCCGTACTCATAATCATCTTTCACGGGATCCATGTACACCGTCGGATCAATCGACACAGGATAAGTCGCGCTTGCCAAAAATTCTTGGTCGACGGAAATGGTAATGCCGTACTTCTGCCCTGCGAGGATAGTCTGCGCGGTCAGTTGTCCGCGAACGACCTGCCCCGCGCTGTCGAACACGATGATTTCGCCCAGCTTGCCGACCTGCTGCTCGGTTTCGGGGTCAATGAGGATAAATTGGCCGTTTTGCTCGGTCAGCACAAGGCCGCCGGTTTCAAGCAAAAAAGCAAAGCTGTTTTTGCCCACGTTGCGGGCAAGCAGGATTTCTTCTTTCACGCCGGTCAATGTCGGGGTATACTGTACGGCCGTTCCGAGGCCAAAGACGTTGGGATAGAGCAATCTTTCGGTTACGTCGGCATCGGAAAGGCTGCTTGTGGTGGTCTTGGTCACGTTGCCGCCTGCGGTCACGGTCAACCCCGTTCCTGCGGGCGTCATTCTCACGCTATGCTCGCCGAACACAAGCGTCATGCCTTGGGCCAAGTTGGTAGGAAACAGCGCGTAGACGTCGTTGTCAAGCGTCGTGTAGGCCATGTCGGACAGCGATCTTTGGCGCGCGGTCAGGGCTGTTGACAGCATATGCAGAGTATCTGCGGCGCGTTCGACGTCCAGGATACCAAGCTCGGCCTGCAGAGCCTCTTGCTGTACCAGCGACATTTGCGCCATCGTCTGTGCAACAGGCTGATCAGAGAGCAGCACCGAGGCGGCGGAAACGGAAACGAGGTTGGTGCTCTTGTCACGCACGGTACCGTCCATGGCCGTATACTTGACGGGCAGACCGTACATGTACATGGTGCGTGTGCCGTCCGAATTACGGAAGATGACGCTGCTCATGTTGGTCTCCTCCGAGCGCATACGCTCGACAGCGCCCCGCTCGGTGAGCGCCGCAGCGCTGATAAACTCGGGAATGTCGGCGGCTGTGAGCCGGATTGGCTCGGGGAGGGTAGGTGTTGAGGCGGCGTCTGCTTCGTCCGGAGTAGGAGTCTCGGACGAAGTCGGCTCATCCGCAGGGACAACCGTTTCTTGAGCGACGGCGGGCAAGATGAGCATGTTGCCCAGCATACTCAAGATGAGAAGCAGGGCGAGTGTGATGCGGGTAAATTGGTTTCGTTTGTTTTGTTTCTTCATGTTTGAGGCTCCTTTCGTTTTTTGAAATGTGGCAAGCCGTCCGGCTTACTATTATACAGTACCTCAAAAATGATAAATTTTCTTCAAATATAGTTGTTTTATTTATGCAAAAACGCGAACATCCTGTGTTTCGTCACTTATATAGCCGCAACAGTCTTGATTTTCTTCCGCCTTTTTTGAAATTTTATGAAATTTTTAAAAAAGCAAAAAGCGCACACGAAGCCCTCTGCTCCGTATGCGCCTATTCGCTTCTTGCCGATATTCTATTAGGGCTCGGCAACGGCACATACGTTGTCAAAAGAGACCTTGATTTGTAATTTCATTGTATCACAAAAGAAGGCTCTTGTCAAGTATATCCCCCTCACAATAGCAAAACCCCGCGTAAGCACAAGGCCTACGCGGAGCTTGATAACGGTGATGTCATTATTGGCTGTAAATAGTTTTACGGGTATCTATACTGTAGCGATTCTTCAATCACATCAGACGAATCGGCACCCATAATTTCAAGTTTGAAATTTGCGCGGTATGTACCCTCTCCATCCAGCGTGACGTAATCAAAAAATTCCCCCTGCATATCGGCACTATAACCAATCCATTCGTTGTTTTCCGTTCCGATGTCTACCGTCCTCCAAAACACTCCCAAGAATCTTTTCTCAAAGGTAACGGTTAGCTTTGCCACCATAAACGTATTGGGATTGCCGTTATAATTAACCATAAAATTAGCAACTCCCGGTTCTATCACAACAAATGACATAGAAAAATCATATGCATAATCCAAACAGGGCGCAACTCCCGCATCCGCGTCACTTGCATATACGGTGGCACAGCCGCACCACAGCATCAAAATACTCAAAATCACCGTTATGATCTTTTTTGCGTTCTTTTTCATTTTCTCTCTCCTTACAATAATTGATGCCGATTTTCAATCGGCTCAATATTGTATACTGATTTTCTCCATATATTTCTTCAAAACAGATCAAAAAAAGGTGACGCAATTTTTGCGCCACCTTTTATTGCTTATTTTCTCACTTGGAGATTATCAATGATGCGAAGCAGTTCTTGTTCTTCCCACAGCACAGACATTGTAAGGCGATAGGCATATACGCCGTCATTCCATAGATAGTAGTAAACATCCGAAACGCAGTGCTGCATTTTATGGTTCCCTATTTGAACTACCTTCCAATCCTCAGCCTCGTTGTCCATACCAAATAATGCGCTATCCACATGGCACTGTTCGAGTATAATATATTCACCATCGGAATTACTCCACTTGTATTTAGTTTGAGAAGGGTGCTCATAAGTTTTGGTTAATTCATACCCGTCCGGCACATAACCCAGCGTGTAATACACGCCAAGTGTAGCTTTGTTAGCAGGGTCTTCCCCATCGTGATATGTCACACGAATATAATCATCAAATACCGTCTCAATAAACTCCCTAATCTCTTCCCTGTACGCATACGTGGTACAGCCGGTCAGCAGGAGAACTGCTGCGATCAGGGCCGCGATGATGCGTCGCTTGATCTGCATCTTACGGCTGGTGGCGGGCAAAACAGCCACGCCAATAATTTTTCTCATTTTCGCATAGTGCCGCCGCGAGCATTTGGCATTTTGCTCACATTCAGACAGCTCGCGCTCGTATACGTTGGCAGATGCTTCCCACAACGCCTTTTGAAACAATAACATTTCGCCGGAAGCCATACGTTAATTCCCCTCCTCTAACATTTCTTTGAGTTTTTTCTGCGCCCGTGAGATGCGCGTGTAGATCGTTTTCTCGGGCACCTCAAACAGCTCGGCCATTTCCTTGACGCTGAACCCTTTGTAAAAATGATACACAAGCGCCAGGCGGTATTTCTCATCTAACTTCTCAATGGCGGCCACGACCGCCTCATAGCGCTCGTGGATCATCAGATCCCTGACAAAATCCTCGCCGCTTGAGATGTTAAGATAGGCATCGATATCGTCGTGCTGCTTGTGTCTGTCAAGCTCGGCGATCGTCTCGCGCGACACGGCTGACAGCACGTAGTTACGCAGTTCCCTCTCGCTCACGTCGAAATTGATAGCCTTAATGTACATCGTCAGCTTGACAAACGTATTTTGCACCACGTCCTCTGCCACGTCGGCGCAGTTCGGAATTCTTGCCAGATACAGCTTACGCTTGGCCAAGCGTACCATAACGTCGTGAAAATGCTGATATAGATAAACGATCTTATCGTGATCGCTTTCGTCCGCAAGGGATAATAAATATACTAACAAGGTCGGATTCCTCCCATGAAGTGTTATTTTTTCTTCGTTTCGTCATGTTTGGACATATTATAGCATATCCCTTCTAGAGATGTCAAGTCAATCACACTTGCGCATATGCGTATATGCGTACCTCGTAATCGCTTCTTTTTCTTCAACTTTCTCGCAATCTGCAAAAAAATTGGATTAAAGGGACTCTTTATCACCGCTCTTGGCGAATTTTTCAAATATCAGGGTATACCTGATTTTATATGGCGCAGGAATCGAATACTCTTTTCCTCACGTCCGTGTCAGAAAAGGAGTAACATATGCGAAACCAACGAGGCAAAACATCAGATCGGGAGCATTGCCTCCCGACTTTTCTATTTAAGCAACCAAACAAAGAGGAGACACAATCAAAATGAGCATTACATACGGAATCACCGAGGAGATCTACACACAAGGGACCAATTCCCGACGGGCCTTTGGCATTGCGGCTTACACAGACGCCGAGGAGGATGGGACGGCAACGGTCGTAGCCTCCGTTCACGACATTACCAGCGATCGCGAAAGGCTGGAGAGCCTTGTGGCAGCCTGCAACCGCGAGGGACTCTCCCTAGTCCATCTCTACGACGTTGTCGAAGATTTCCTTGACTAACAACTAAAAAGCGTAAAAAACAAATTCAAGAAAGGATCATCCTGACACCGACAGCCATATATACGCTTTTCCCCCGAGGCTTGGCCTCGGGGGTTTTGATTATATATCAGGAATTCGCGAATTGCACAGGACAACCAAAATATGAGAGAAGTCAATGCGACATGAAACAAGCATGAACTCACACTACCTGCTGATTGGTCAGCGAATGTGGAACCACATCTCAACTACTCTCTTGTTTTTCCATTATTTTCGATACCGACTTTGAGAGCACTGACAAATTTGCATGAAATAAAATGCTATTCGCTACTTACAAAAAAACTTACAAAGAAAATGAGCAATCACCTTTTTGGAAGATAACTGCGCTAATTAACTTAATTTTTATCAAATGCAATTCGATACATTACCAAGAGAAATCTCATCGACATCTATAAAGACCTAAAATTCAACCAAAAACTCACCATCCGCACTCTTCTATAAGACGGGATGTTTTTTCGAGACTCCTGATACGCGTCGAGCTCGCCTTTGTAAAACAAAAATACAGAATGTAAGAAAGAAAAGGAAGCAGAAACAGCCGTTTACTCGGCACGAAGTGAACGAGTAAACGGCTATGTATTTAATTGGAGGAATATCAACCGTTTTTTATATAACGTTTTTTGAAAATCGCTATATAAAAGGCCGTAGCACTTCCCTCGCAAATCCTCTCGAAGACAATATATCCCCAAATTCCATTCATACAAAAAGACGAGATCACTCTCGCCTTTTTGCTGTTTACGCAAAAGTGTGTAACACCCTGCTTTTTACTTGTTTATCAAATTCCTACAATTAGAGTAAATCACAGTCCTTAATACACTTCGTAAAAACATTTATTATGTCGCCTCACGCACTAGGACAAGACGCTCGGACTTCGCTGGCAAGCTGTTGATTTTGATGCCAACACAATCACAATCAATCACATCATTCCCCGAGAATGAAAATTCTACAGAGCTGCGCACGCCCGCGTTCGCGCCGTGATCGCAGGACGCTTACACACGCTGATCCTCTCGCACATAGCGAAACGGCAGGCGATCGCCATTTGCTGTGACGCGCGAGACGGCAAGGTGGGCGAGTTTGCGGCTTTGGTTGGGCAGGCTGTTTTGCTCCTGCCGTCAACGGCAAACGACATCCTCCGCGCACTCGGTGAGATATTCAACTACCAAGACGAATAAATCAACTTCCCGTTGCTTGACTTATCGGTCCGCTCGTGGTACAATTTTAATTGTTAAATCTACTACGGAGGGGGTCTCGCCACGTGAAGCAGAGCTACGAAGAAGTGGGAAAAAATATTGCCTATTACCGCCGCCGTGCGGGCCTGACACAGGACATGCTATCCATGCAGATGGGCGTATCCATGCAGGCGGTTTCCAAGTGGGAGCGCAGTGTTTCCGCGCCCGATGTGTCGTTGCTGCCCCTGCTGGCTCAGGCGCTTGGCGTCACTATCGACGCCCTGTTTGCTCTGTCCGAGGAACACGCGCCGCTGTTGTATATTGAAGATGTGCCGTGGGAAGATGACGACGAATACCGTCTGGCACTGTTTCACGGCAAGGTTTTGCTCAGCCGTCAGACGCACTTGTGTCGGCGCGGGGGCAGTTTGATTGCCCACATACAAATACCCGAAGGGGGAGAGAGAGAGGAAGGCTGAAATTTCAGCTTTTCTCCTCTTCTCCATCTTTTCCCCGAAAGGAGGACTCTATGAAAAAATCCAAAGAAAAAGAAAATAAAAAAGAAGAAGAAAAAAAGCCCAAGCTACCCCTTGGCAAGGTCCTGTCGGACAACCTCTTCGTCCTGAAGATCGTCCACCGCGCCTCACCTTGGTACATGCCCACCTACTTCGGCTGGTCCGTCTTCGGCTCCATCGTCAATTTTCTGTCGGGCTCCTACCTGTTGCGTTTGGTCATCAACAAAATGCAGAACCCCGACGCGCTCTCCTCGGTGCTTCTCTACGTCGGCATCATTTTCGCCTTAAACGTCCTTTACCGTCTGGTCATCGGCTATATCAACAACAAGCTCTATCCCCGCTATAACATCAAGATCGTGGGTGAATTTCAACAGATGCTGTTTGACAAGGCCCGTCGCGTCGAGCTGGCTTGTTACGAGGATCCCGCCTTTTACGACAAGTACGTCAAGGTCATGGACACCGCCTACAACCGCTCGATGAACGTCATTTATGCGCTTGACCGTCTGATTTGGAACGGCGTTTCCTTCTTTGCCAACGCCGCTCTCCTTTACATCATCGATCCGTGGTTTGTCGTATTCGGGCTGTTTCCTCTCCTTTTGGGTCTGCTCAATAAGCAATCCAACAAGCTGGGGCACAAGCTCAGAACCGATGCCACCCCCTGTGACCGCAAGGAGGCTTACGTCCGCCGCGCCTTTTATATGTCCGATTACGCCAAAGAAATACGCCTTTCCAACATCAGCCGACCGATATTCGGTCTGCAAAAAAAGGCGATGGAGGATCACGTTGCGCTCTTGCGCGCATACCGGTGGCGGCAGGTCCCCATCCGTTACGTGCTGGAGATCGGCCTTGAGGTCGTCACGATACTGGGATCGATGCTGTATGCTGCATGGCGAACGTTAGTGGATACCACCAACCCCATGCTCATCGGCGACTGCATCGTCGTATTCAACTCGGTTTCCATGATCGCATGGACACTGAACGACCTTGTCGCCAACCTTGCCGAATTTCACGCCAATGCCCTTTACATTGAAGATTTCCGCTATTTTCTCAATTACGAGCCCAAGATCGCGCAAAACGAGAACGGACGCTCGGCTACAGGCGGCACGCTGGAATGCAAAGATGTGTCCTTTGGCTATAAGGATGCGCCCGAACAAGCCTTGCGCGACGTCAGCTTTACCATTCACCCTGGCGAGAAGATCGCGCTGGTCGGTTGCAACGGCTCGGGCAAGACCACGCTAGTCAAGCTTTTGCTTCATTTGTACGAACCGACGGAAGGTCAGGTTTTGCTGGATGGCATCGACATGGGCGAGTATTCACTGGAGAGCTGGCGGGCCCAGTTTGGTGTCGTGTTCCAGGATCTCAAAACTTTTTCCATGTCGGTAGCCGAGAACGTGCTCATGCGCCCGCTTCGCGAGGGTGACGAGGAGCGCGTCATCGAGGCACTCAAGCAAAGCGGCGGCTGGGACAAAGTGCAGTCCTTACCGAACGGCATACATACCACCCTCACCCGCGAGTTTGACGACAAGGGTGTCGTGCTCTCGGGCGGTGAATCCCAAAAGATCGCTCTCGCTCGTATTTTTGCCGACCCCAGCCCCATTGTCATTCTGGACGAGCCCTCCAGTGCCCTCGATCCCATCGCCGAGTACACCATGTTCAACAATATGCTGCGCGCCTGCGAGGGCCGTACTCTCATTTTCATCTCTCACCGCCTGTCCTCGGCCGTCCTTGCCGACCGTGTCATTCTGTTAGACGGCGGCCGCATCTGTGAGATGGGCTCGCATGAGGAGCTGATGCAGGCAAACGATCACTATGCCGAGATGTTCCGCAAGCAAGCGGAAAATTACGTAGACACCGCCGAGCAAAAGGAGGTGAGCGAATGAGCACGACCGATAAAAAGCCCAAGATCAAGCAAAAGCCGACTCGCATTATCCGCAACAACCTGGCCGTGATCGCCAAGGTCGCCCGACTGACACCCGGCTATATCATTGCCATGGTGCTGGAGGGCGTAGTGTACGGCGCGCTCAACGCCTGCGAAACGGTATTTATGTTCCGTCTGTTTAATGCGCTTGACGAAAATCCCTCGTTTGAGCTCGTCGCGACCATCATACTGACGCTCGCCGCGTTCTATCTGATCGCCCGTATCTATACCAACTGGTACTGGCACTATTACCACGCCGCGATCCAGCGCAAGCTGATCTACAAAATGCACCGCGAGCTGTTTGAAAAAGCCTGCAAAATGGACCTTGCCCGCTATGACGATCCTGTGTTTTACAACGATTTCGTCTGGGCGATGGACCAATCGCACAGCCGCGCCGTATCCGTCATTGAGGACGTGGGCAAGATCATCAACCGTCTGGTGGCATCGGGAACCATTTTCTCCGTCCTGTTCACCGTCGATATTGCCATGTCCCTGGTCCTGCTGGCCTGTTGTGTCTTCACCATCGTTCTGCGTCAGTACATGAACAAGGTGAGCTTCCGCCATCGCGAGGAAACACAGCACATGCACCGCCACAAAAATTACATCAATCGCCTTTATTATCTGTCCGATTACGCCAAGGAGCTTCGCATCTCCGAGGTGGATAAAAACCTGATGGATGCCTATTGGAAGAAC
>JAZQUX010000071.1:0-16382 GCA_045631585.1 Eubacteriales bacterium
CCCGGCACGCGCAAGGATACCCGCCCCATGGGACGGTCATGGTGCCACAAATCAAACGAAGCATAACCCTTTGTTAATTGCACGTTGGTCGCACGATAGTCGGCCGTTTGATCCTTCATGCCAAACGTCACACGGCGAGAAGAAACCGCCTCCATGGAACGGATCGTTTCCGCATCGTCGACATTGTAAATCACACAGCCTTGCTCCCCTGCACGATTGGCAAAGGCGGCAAATGACGTGCGAATTTGGTCCATGCTCTTAAAATAATCCACGTGATCCAACTCGCAGTTGAGAATGACGGACACGCTCGGATTGAAATCCAAAAACGAATCCTTATATTCGCAAGCCTCAAACACCATCACGTTCTGTCCGCCAAGACGGAACGCGCCGCCCATCGAGCGCATGGGTGCCCCCGACATTACGGTCGGATCTGTCGCGGCGCTCATAAAAATTTGAGCACACATACAAGTGGCTGTACTTTTTCCATGGCTGCCCGCGATTCCAATGCGATGGCCATAATCAAGCATTAGGTACCCCAAATAGTCGGCACGAGAAATCAAGGGCAATCCCCTCTTTTGGGCCTCGACGTATTCCGGATGATCCTCCGCAATGGCGACCGTATATACGACCGCATCAAATCCGTCCAAATGAGACGCATCGGGCTGGTCGTATACGGGGATACCGCAGGCCTCCAGACGCCCCGTGACATCGCTTCTTGAGCGGTCATAGCCCGCGACCCGAACGCCTTTGCGCGCCGTCAGCATCGCCAAAGAGGACATACTGATGCCCCCAATACCGATAAAATAAACGGCATTGACACAGGACAGCATTCCCACAAGCTCTGAGCCGTAATGAGTATTAGGTGTGGACATATTCTCCACCTTTCTATCTTCTCGCAAAAGATTTGCGAAAAAAGTTCATAACTTACTTGCCCGTTGATAGCTTTTTCTGTTGAATTTCACAAAAAAATCCACAACTCATTGAATATTTATCACATTTCTCTTTTATAATAAAGTTGTAAAAAGAAAAATGTCATCACCTACGCGAATCTAACAGAGAGGAGACAACAAATGCAAATCACCGATGTAAAGATCAGAAAGCTGTTCGACGAAGGCCCCATGAGAGCCATCGTTTCGGTTACGTTCGACGGTCAGCTGGCCGTTCATGACATCAAGGTCATCAACGCACGCGATAAATACTTTATCGTTATGCCCAGCCGCAAGAACCCGGACGAAACCTACCGCGACATCGTTCATCCCATCAACGCGCCTTTCCGCGCAGCGTTGGAGAACGCCGTCCTCGAAGCTTATGAGCATGAGTTGGCCGCTGAAGCTGCACGCGCCGCAGAAGAGGCATTGCAAGCCGACCTGGTCGAAGAGTCCCCCGCCATCAGTCTTTGATCCATCGATCCAGCTCTCTCGGATCGATCGGTCATTTCGCGCCTTCGATAATCGTTAACCCCGACTCCCATGAAAGCGCGAAACCGCCGCCGAATAACGCCAAGCAAGCGTTGTTCGGCGGCTATTTTTTAGCTTTTTTATCATTGCAACGTGCCGTGGGAAAACAATACTTGCCCATCGCGCACGGTCAAAACACCAAAGCTGGGCTCCTGTCCGTACAGCGGCTTTCCAAGGCTGCCGGGATTAGCCACCAGCAACGGCTTTGATAACGTCACACCGCCGCCGATATATTCGCCGGCCGCAAGCATCTTGACATAGGGCGCGTGCGTGTGGCCATACAACAGAACGTCGGCGCCTTGCGACGCGGCATACCGCTGGGCTTCACCCAAGCCATGCTTGACACCGAACGTATCCCCATGCATCATGAGAACCTTCACCCCTCCCACCAGGATGGTGCGAAGCTCCGGCTCATCGGAGGGAAAAAAGATCGATCTGTCGCAGTTTCCCGAAACAGAATATATCGAAAGGGTGTCATGGCGAGCATCGCTCAACAGAAGGTCGATATCCTTCAATCCGTCGCCCAAAAACAGCACCGCCCACGGTCGAAAATTCAGTTGAGAAAGCACCTGCCGGATGGCATCGCCACGTTGGTGCGTATCCGAAACGACCAAAAGATCGAAATGCTCGCTCATGCGTTCTTTCCGACCGTCAGGGGCTCTTGCTTGTGGACGTCACCGCAAAAATCAGGGCGAACCACGGGGGTGCAACCCACGGGCAAGACAAAATGCAATCCGTTGGGAATCACCTCGATGTCGCACTCGCTCATCTGACGAACTTCTCCGTCCAAGCAAACGTTATGCGGTTGATCGAACAGCATATGTACCTTTCGGCAACGTCCATATTCCAAGACATCAGCATTTTTAGGGATGATGTGCGTTCCCTTTTTATAGGATCCGACCAAAGACAAGAATTTGAGTCGGCTGACATTTTTGACAAAGCAGAAATCCAATTGGCCATCAGAAACGGAAGCAAACGGCAAAGGCGTAAATCCGCCGCCATAGCGGGCTCCGTTACCGATCGCGCAAAGCAAAAGCTCTCGCTTCTGCGGCTCACCGTCATCCACAGACAATTCCACCGTCACTCCGGGCTTGCGGATCAATTCAATCGCAACGCCAAGACCGTAGGCCATGGAACGGGGAACCCATTTTTTTCGCTTGATCTCGGAGGTTTTTACCACAACCTCACAGTCAAATCCCGCATTGAGCAAATTGACACCGTAATGGTCATTACAACGGATCACGTCCAATTCGATCACACAACCGTCGCGTTGTGCGTCCAACTCCATAAAGTGCTCGCTTGCTTCAAAGCCGCGCATAAAATCATTACCGGTTCCCACGGGAACAAGACCGACCGCGGCATTGGCAAAGCCAACAGCACCGCCGGCGACCTCGCTGAACGTACCGTCACCGCCGCAAGCATAAAAGCGCACCTGTTCGTCCGGATGCATCACGCAATATTCCTTGACGAATCGAGTGGCATCCCCCACACCCGTTGTTTGATAAATGTCTATCTCCGGGGCATTCTCTTTGGCATACGTTGCACGGATCTTCTCGCTCAGATCCGCCGTCGAGTCACTTTTACCTGCCGCAGGGTTGATAATATAAATATGCTTCATTTGCTATTCCTGATCTTTCCGCAGACGCTCAAATCGCGTCCGCAAATCTTTCTGATTCCGCTTCATTATATCATTTTTTTATTCGTTTGTATAGTGTTTTTTCGTTTTTTCAAAAAAAATTTGCCTTTTATCGTCATTATTCACATCACGGACACAAACACAAGGTATAATGAGAGAGTAAATTTCGAAAAGGAAGGATTTTCATCCATGCTTCAACCTTTTGTTCGCCGTGCGTCAGTTTGCCTCTTGGCAGTTTTGATGCTTCTGACATTCTTGTCCGGCTGTTCTGACATTATTTCCGAACCCATTGAGCCAAGTGCGCAGGACATCCGAGTTGTCGCCACTTGCGAGGGGTACGACGTTTATTATGAAGAATTCCGCTATGTCGCGCTTTCCTTCCGCGACCAGTTTGTCTCCCGCTACGGAAAAGACGTTTGGACCGATCCGGATAAAATCGCAGAATATCTGCCCAAGCTCAAAGAAAAGATCGCCGAAAGCTTGACTGTCAACTATGCCATTCTCACGCTGTGCGACAACTACAGCATTGACTACAAGGATGACGCCATTCAGGACGCCGTTCAGCAAATGATCGATGAAACCGTCACAGAGATCGGCGGCCGCGACAATTATATTGAAATGCTGAAGCAAATGTATATGACCGACCATTTTGTCCGCTTCACGCTGGCCACCGATATGTGCGAAACCGAATTGGTGTACGTTCTGCGCGATTTGAACCTTGTCATCGGAAGTGAAAAAGATTTTCTGCCTTACGCATTGAGCGATGAAAACTTCTGCGCAACCTATCATGTTTTCATCGGAAATGACCCCGGTGATGACATCGAGGCCAACCGTCAAAAGGCGCAAGAGGTTGCCAATCAAGTACACAGCGGAACCTCCATTAAGCAAATCATCGGTTCCTCCGTCAACGAGGATTTCGGCGCATCGGGTGTTCCCTATCACTTCACCTACAACGAGTACGATATTCCGTACGAACAAGCCGCCTTTGCGTTGGAGATTGGCGAATGCAGCGGTGTCGTTGAATGCGACAACGGATTTTATGTTATTGAGCGTCAGCCCCTGAGTGAAGCATATATCACAGCCAATCTCTCCGAACTTTGGCAACGCTATCAGTACGCGCAGGTAGAAGGCCTGATCGACGAACAGCAATCCCGCCTCACCATTGATTGGAACAGCTACGGATTGGAATTGCTCAACGACATCCTCAACCTGAAATAATCACCCCAAAAACAGTAACATCAATAAATACGGAAACACATCTCCAAACCCCTCACCACGAGAAAATTTGGGGCGTCCATCGCCGCCAAGAAGCAAGCACAAACCCAACAATAACAGCTCTTCACTGATCCCTTCTCCGTGCCCGATGGCATTCCGTGGCAAATCATTTACTGTTTGCTCCTTCTCTTTAACTTCATATATTGGCATCACCCTATCGTTTTCCTCTTGTGGCAGCGAAACGGGTGATGCTTTGTTTTTTTCTGTTTGTTGCAACTCCGCTTGTTCGCCATAGACTCCAATGGGAGGATACCGAAAGGCATTGCCACTGTAATTTTGCGGAATCGTTCGCCCGGCCTCGTCTCTTCGCTGAGTATACATTCTCTACCTCCTTATCGCATCGACCGAAGCGTTTGAGCCAATTTAGATACCCGTATCATGGTATCCAGCGCTCGTTGGCGCTCCTCGCTCAGATACGGGCGCAAAGCGCAAAGCAATTCCACCGGCGTATCCGGCCGCTCTTGCACAGGGGGCGAGGCCGGCTCGGACAGAGTCTGTACTACCCGAAGCAGAAGTGGTAGCTTCGCCAACAATTCCGGATGAGACAGCATCGCTCCCAGCCCCACACCATCTACCATGCGCGGTTGCCCATCGGTTTCCTTTTGGGGCGATTCTTCGGGTCTTTCTTCATCGCGAAGCGCCTCATCCTCTTCCACCGAGGTGAGAATTTGCTCAAACGAGTCCCAAAGATTGTGCGACATATCGCCCCCCCTTACCGTTTTTTGCCCTTTTGTAAAGCCTCGATCTGTTGCGTGGCGAGCGTGATATCCTCGTCGCTTGCCATCTCCAGCGCCCGCCTGACAGAAGCAATGTCATCGGGACGAATGGCAATTCCCGCCAGATCAATGCCGTTTTCTCCCGCCAATCGTCGGATCAATGCACTCAGCTGTGCATCGTTAAGCGCCAAAAGTCGTCCAATTGCCTTGCGATCCAGTTTCATATCGACCATCTCCTTTCTCGCCGCTTGCGCGGCTGTACCACAGTATATGACATCCCACCGACGCATGACAACACAACAAAAATTGCACAATGGGGTAGACAAGTCCTCCGTTTCGTGTTATACTAATGAAAAGCAGTCTGACCGCCATCACACTAAGGAGGATCGCCATGCAAACCTACACCATCCCGCTCTCCAAAATCGCACAAGAATTTTCGTTTGAGGAAATCGTTGTTCCCGAACATTATCAGGATATTCAGTTAACCACACCCGAGATCAACCGTCCCGGCCTTGCCTTGGGAGGTTACTATGACCGTTTTGAAAGTACTCGCATTCAAATCATCGGCAATGCCGAAATTCATTATCTGCGCTCTCTCGGTCTCGAGGAAAGCGAAAAACGCCTGCGCGCGCTCGTCAACGCCCGCCCGGTCGCAATCGTTCTGACCTCCAAGCACGCCGTACCTCCCGTATTAGAGGAGACCTGCCGAGATGTCGGTGTTCCCTTGTTCCGAACCAACGAAAAAACCAGTCCCTTGATGGCGGCGCTGATCGCCTCGTTGAACGTCCATTTGGCTCCCCGCATCACCCGCCACGGCGTCCTTGTCGATGTGTACGGTGAAGGCCTTTTGATCTTAGGTGACAGCGGTGTCGGAAAAAGTGAAACTGCCATCGAATTGGTCAAGCGCGGTCACCGCCTGATCGCCGACGACGCCGTTGAAATCAAGCGTGTATCCTCCAAATCGCTGGTTGGCTCTGCCCCCGAGATCATCCGCCACTACGTTGAATTGCGCGGTGTCGGAATCGTGGATGTCCGCCGACTGTTCGGTATGGGCGCGGTCAAAGATACCGAAAAGATTGATCTGGTGGTCAACCTGGAGCCTTGGGAACAAGGCAAGCCCTATGACCGCCTGGGCTTGGATGAGGAAACCATCGAAATTCTCGGTCTTAAGTTGCCCTCCATCACCATTCCCGTCAGCCCGGGACGTAACCTTGCCATCATCCTGGAAATCGCCGCTATGAACAACCGCCAAAAGCGCATGGGCTATAACACCGCCCGCGAATTCAATAAACGCCTGATGGGTGAGATGGGGATTGAAGAATAAATAACACACAGGGGAGAAGCCGTAGCTTCTCCCCTTTTTTGTTTTAATCAAACCCGTACACGTCGCGAATGGACACGGAAACGCCCGAACATCCTTCCCCCGTGATACGTTTGATTTCCTCAGCGTATTTGGAGAACAGACGATCCGAAAAGCTTCCGTTTTCCATCTCCACCAACAGAGCGGCCAAGTAGAACGCTCCTGCGGCAGCAAAACGCTCATGGAGTGCAAAAGAATCGTCCAGATCCACAGCCGCCCCCACCGCCATCTCGCCCTCGCTCATACCGCGAGCGGAACGGTAATAACCATCGCACTGTCGGCATTCATTGACAAAGCACGCGAGAATATGGGGCGCACGAGCCTCGTAGTCTCCGCAATCCTCACACTGCTCTTCTGCGAGCAGTGACAGCGCCGCGTCGTAAATATCCCGGTTGGTCATGCCGCCACCTTAGCCTGCGATGCCCAGATCCAGAAGGATCATTTCCGCGGGATGCACCACCTTGGCACCATACAGGTGCAGACCCTTGACTGCGTCAGCAAAACGCTTTTCGGGACGGTAAGCGTCGATCTCAGACAGCTGCTCCGCAAATGCAATCGCACGCTTGGTTCTGGCCAGACACTTGTGATAGGTGACACCGTTGCCGCTCGTTTTTGCAATGTTGGGGCTGACATAGATCTTGCAACCGCCTACACTGCCAAGGCAACCGTTCTCCAGCATCTCGCCATTGTCGGTAGACAGCGAAATCTTCGCCTTGAGAATCATCGCCGCGACCTCGGGAGAGACCTCCAAAACCACGTCGGACGAATCGCCCACACCGCTGCCATACAGAGCCGTACGAGCAGAAATCAGGGTATCCATGATGTTATCTGCAGTCACCGAGTCCTCCTTGATGGTCTTGCCGGCTTCACCATACAGACCAAACACGTAAGCGTCTGCCGTGTTGGCCAGCGCAGCCGCCGCCACACGCATCGCCTCGCTCATCAGCTTGGGAGAAGACTGCGCGCGGTCGATATCATCGATCTGGAAGTTAAAATACTTGGCCTGATCGATGCACAGCTCGCGTACCGTGTCATCCAGCGTCTGAGGAGTGGACATATCAGTGTTCTTGGTGTAGTCACCAATCGAAACGTCACCTACGCCGCAAATCTTAACGACCGCCCCCTTCTCGCGAATGTCACCTTCGTATGCACGGTTGCAGTTTGCAACCGCAACGTAACGAGAATCCAGCGAAGACGCCAACGTCTCACTCCAAACCGTAGAAATAAAATTAGTAATTGCCATATCGTTTTCCTCCTTGATTTTCACGCCTCATTCGAGGCTTTTTTGATTGTTGTTTGTTTTTTATTGCCAATGCCGCATACTTTCAAAAATGCGGTCATAATGCTCCCGCACCTCGTCTCGGCTCATGGCTCGGACTTGGGCAGGGGAAAAATAATTCGCGCCGGCATAGGACGGAAGTCCCGCTGTGCGCTGCGCATTGCGAGCGTTTTGGCGTTCCGCTTCCGCTCGCTCATTTTGCAGGCCGCGCTCATACAGCGCGTACGCCGCCGCCAACGGCACCCCTTGACGCACCTGCGCCCACACGCTGTCAGGAAGCTTACGCAATGACACCTCGGGGAAATATTGCTCAAACTCCGCGCATTCCCGTGTCATGCGAGCCGACAGCGTGTCGCGGCGCTCCAGCTCTTCTTCCAGCTCCGCCACGCGAGCACGCAAACGATGCGCTTCGCTCTCCTCCTCCGATACCTCCGGCTCGGCCGTGAGGGCAACCTCCGGCGTTTCGTCCGCCACAACCGACAGATTAACCTCTTCGTCTTGGGTAATCGGCGTGTCATTCATCATATCCGTCGTCATCCTGCGTCAAGCCTCCTTTCTCCGTTTCCGCGGCATCCAACTGCGCAATCAACTGTCCGCGCATCGGCAGAATACCGGCGGGTAACTGTTCCAGATATTGCTTGAGCGTAATGTGCCCCCCACTGAGCAACTGCTGCAGCGTGTTTTGCGTACCGCTGGCGCTATACTGGGTCAGATTTCCCACCTCCACGCGAGCGCGGAGTAGGCATTGACGCAACAGTTCAAAATCGATCTGCTCCAAACGCTTGCCCTGCGCATCCTCCAACGGCAACCACGCGTGATCGGGATTGGTCGCACAGAGCATATCGGCCCAAATATCCGCCATATCCTCAATACACTGCTGATACGCCGTACACACCTGCGCCAGGGCCGTACGAGAGGCCTCTTGCAACGCAAGAATCGCACTGGTGTTGCTGGCCTGCGCAGAACCCAACACGGTATCCGTCGCGCCCATCATTTCCTTGGTGACGTTAATCGCACTTTCGATCAGCGCCATATAACCGTCCTGCATGGTACCCGTACCAACCACCTGCACCGCGTCCGCCAGGTTGCCACCCACAGCCGCGATGGCTTCTCCTACCTCGTTGGTCCATTCGGGAATACGGCTCTTGTCGTAGATCACCTTGGAAAAGGCGGTGTCCGTCATGTGCTTCATCATCATAGCGTAAGCACGGTTGATGAACTTTTGATTTGCGATCATTCCACTGACCGGAGAGGTACCGTGGAACCCGCCATAAGTCGGCATCCAGTTGAAATACGCAACGGGATACAAATGCATATCCGTTTTAACACGGCAAATCACGGCCTCGCGCGTAGATTTTTCAAACCAAACCACACCGTCTTCCTTCCAAAACTTGAGCAGAATCGTAGCCTTTGCCTGCTCCTCGTCCTCAAGCTCCGGCATCTGACTTCCTCTGCCCTGCAGAGACGACCGAGCATCCGATTTGATACGGGACATAATATCCTCTCCCGCGCCGTGCATCTTGGCTTCACGGCGAAGCGCCGCAACGCTCTCGCGCCCCGCCAAGATCAAATATTCCTGGCTTTGAATATCAGCGCGGTTCATGTCAGCCGCATACAGCTCACAGTTATCCCACACCACCGTTCGAATATCGCCCGCAACGCCCTGTGTTTTGTCCCAGTAGCAGTACAGCACGCCGTCTCCCGCCAAAGCGGAATCTAGCAAAAGACGATAAACCAGGCGGTCCATGTGGCAGTTTTCCCAGCGATAAACCATGTGCTGATTGAGCGCTGCCAGGCTCTTCTGCAGATGCTCCTGCCCCTCTGCATGGGGGTGCGGAAGCAAACCGTCGTCCGAATACGTCACAGACAAGCGACCTCCCGCCACCGCGCCAATCAGATAATCGGTGACACGGCGAACGATATTAAATACCGGCTGAGGGAGCGCTCGATCTGAGGCACTCTGCCCCCATTGGTCACCGCAATAGAAGCGGCGGTTGCGACCAACGGTCTCATACAACCCGATGCGCTGTTTATAAGCACGCCCCGCCTCGTATTGCTCCCAAGCTTTTGTTTTTCTCATGTTGTTTCTCCTTTCTAAGGCTGTCCTTATCGGCCATCAAGTCTTCTGCGTCCTAAGACGGGCGCAGTATAAATGAAGCGGGCCTTCCCCTCGATAGCGAATGCCCATACGGAGAAATCGGAACCGACCAACGTTCACGCGGCGGCGCCATTCGCACACCATCTCGCCCTCCTCCGCCATATTAACCTCGTACGTTTTGCCATCTGCCTTTTGCAGTGTCAAGGTGACCACGCCCCCTTCGCAAAGCGCAATCGCGCTTGCCTCACACAGACGTTTGGTCTGCTCAGGCGCACCAAAATCGAGGAACGGGCTTTGAAATTCAGCCTCAATCAGATGCTTCTCTCCGGAGGGTGCCTCCTTGGTTACCATCGTGTCGTAGAAAACATCCGCCGCCATACGGTACAGCGTTTTTCCAATGACAATGCCTTCTTCGTCCCCCATATCAAACACCAGATCGGGAACAAAACCGTCAAAAGATGTCCACGTGCCAAACTCCATCTGATAGACCCATACGCGCCCCTGTTCTCCGGGACAATAGCACCAAATCTCTCCTCTGTTTTCGTCTGCCCAAATATGTGTCTTGTTCTCAAACCCTTCTTCAAACAAAGGGCGCACCGATTGGGAGACCACCTCAGCATTGCACTCATTGCGCTCATCGGTATCACTGTTCCAGCGAAGCAGACCATTGTCAAACATCGTAAACGGCTGATTGCCAACAACAGCCACCCCTCCGGCATGAGCGCACCCCATCGTCGTGTTCACGGGAATCAGGCAAAAACTTCCGTCCTCGTTCAACTGCCCGTCCGCCATCCAAGTGCCCTTCGTCGTAAAAATGAGCGAACGATCGTAATGGCGGCAACCGCCCGTCACCGCATGAAGACCATCTCCAATGGTGAACTCGTCCTCCTCCGTCACATACATCATGCAGGTCTCGGGAACCACCGCCCGCACAATTCTGCGATCACGTTTTGGAATGGCCCTGCTGATTCGAACAGACGTCGTATCCTCTATGTCATAAAATAGGATTCTTGCGTCCTCTGCCCTCCCAATCGCGCAAGCGCTGCGCGCCGTTTTGAGATTGGACTGAATCGGAGCAAACTCCTCGGGCATGGTCAAAAAGAGCTCAACTTCACTATTCTTCGGCAAAATATCACTCAACTCCGCCTGATTCATCGTAGCGTTGTATGTGATCGCTTTGCGGTAAATCTTTCCGTTCACCAACGCAGCATCCACCGACACGGGAACCAAATCTCCCAACCGGAAAATTTTTCCCTCCATTACGGTTCTAAAATGCAAACGCAAGCGATTGGACAATAAATTGGGAAGCTCATAAACATCTCTGACACTATTCGTACTTTCTGCCCACTCACGTCCGTATAGGGGAATATAGGTTGGGGTGCGAGTGATGTTCTCCGGTATCAAGCTCCACAACTGCGCCCCGTCCAACAAAATCAAGTGGCCGTCATGTTGCAAAAACGTCACCTTGCCTTCGTTGGTTGTCAAGTTGCCAATGGCAACAGCCGATCGTTTCTTTCCTTCTTTTTTCAGGAAATACACTGTCCGCCCCGCCACAACATACACCTCTCTGACACCGCCGCGCTTGATCGAGATTGCCCCGCGGATATTCTCATCGAAGGTTACCACCGGTGCAATACCATCTCTCTCTCGCAAAGAGCCCCACTTCGTGCGGCGAAAATTACGTAGTTCAAAGCTTGTCTTGCCGCCGCACAACGGTGCGGTGCGATCCAAGCCGCCAAGCTCCACCGCCACAAAATCAGCGGTGCTTGTTTTGCTTGTTTGATAGCTCATATCCTTCTCCTTTCCGTGGGTCAATCCCACACACTTCGTACGGAAAAACGAAAATCTTGACGTGGTAAAGGGCTATGATCATCGCCTCTGCCATATCGGCTCATCACCGCATATCGCAAGGCCTCGGGAGCATGGGTCAGCGCGTGCGGTTCTGTGGCGGCATCTTCGGGACGGTGCGGGTCATACAACAACCCTTGCATACAAGAGATCAGCTCGCGGCATTCTCTCCGAATATGCAAACGCGGCACGCCATTCTGCCCGTGAAGATACTCTCGAACAAGGCGCCAGCCCGCCACGCGCCGATCATCCGCCTTTTGAAGCGGGGGCAAGGTCGCCGCCTCGGACATGATCGCCACGCCCGACCGTCCGCTATCCTGACGTCGATTCCACAAGTCGGGAGAGGCCACGATATATTCCACACGTCCTCCCATCTCGCTCAAAAAACGTTCGGTTTCTCTCGCCGCTTCACCCAAGGTCAGCCCCGATCGACAGAACTCTCCTTCCACACACAAGCCACCATCTTTCTCTTCAGTCAGCAGGAGAACTGCCAATCTGTCAAAGCCGTAATCCATCGCGGCGAATCGAAACTGACCCGCTTCGTTGCGTTGCCCCGCATCGATCACGTGATCCGCCTCCTTGAACTCTGAAAAGAACTGCCCCTCAAACACGTCCCACCGCCCGTCCAGCCAAGCGGCACGCAAACGCTCCGGGAGAGATTCCAATCCTTTGACATAATCGGGATCGGCCTGTGTCAGAACCGCATTATCCCACACACGTGCCGGGATAAAACAGTAATCCTCCCCTCGTTCCCCCGGACGAAACTCCCGATCAATAAACAACCGTTTGACCCATGCGTGTCCCACGCCTCCGGGATTGCAGGTCAGATACATTCGCCGCGGCATATCGCGTACGCCGCGTAAAGCCGCCTTGAGCGCGAAGAACTGACTTTCCGTCAGTTGCGTTGCTTCATCAATCGCGATAATATCATATTCCTGTCCCTGATAGCGAAGCGCATCTCTTTCGCTGTCACAGTAGCCGCAATCGATGCGACTGCCGTTGTCCAAAAGAAAAGCGTTTTCGCCGGAATGGAAGCGTACAATGGCTCCGTACTCCACCAAAATAGGCGAAATATGGTTGGCTTTAAGCTCCGTCAACGTTCGTCGAATCAGCAGGCAGCGAATGCCGGGATAACACAAGCACAGCCCGATCAGCTTTCGCCGCAGCGCCCACGACTTGCCACCGCCGCGCGCCCCGCCATACGCAATGTACCGGGCGCGAGAGGCAAAAAACAAGGCCTGCTTGGCGTTGGGTGTTCCACCGATGTGTACGATCCGTCCCCGATCTTTCATTGCCCGTCCTCGCTCAAATCGTGGTCGAATACCACCCTCACTTCTCCCTTTTCCGTCCCCTTGATCTCCGACTTAACCGCTTCATAGCCCAGTCTGCGTCGAAAATAGTTCATGGCCAGAAGAGCGGATTTGCCCGGGATTCGCTCGGCATTGAGCGCGCCGTCCTCCAAAATCGCCAGCATAGCATCGTACACCTCGGGGTGTTTTTCTCCGATTCGCGCAAGCTCGCCAAGACCCACGCCGATATCCCGTCCGAATCCCGCAAGATTGGGAAACAGCGCCCGCTCTCCCATCATCTCACCGCTCAGACAGCGATTGACGTAATCCTCCGCTTTAGACAAAATCTCACCTTGGCGAAACGAACGCTCCACGCTATGCAAATGCACCCGGCTGCACTTGTACGGCTTTCCCGTCTGCCCTTTGTTTTGATGATTGCTCACCCTACGTCATCATCTCCTTTCTGTTCCGTACGGCGGCATCATATCAGAAAAAGCAGTGCCAAACAGTGACCTTTGGTGCCAAAGAGTGCCAAATAAAAAAAATCTCCCCCTGACACACCAGTCAGAGGGAGATTTTCTCGCATATTTCGTTTTATGCCCAACTCATCGTGGTGGGCTTTTCTTCTTCAATGATGACACCCTTAAGGAAAGCAACTGCCTTTCTGAGACCTTCGTCGATGGTCATCAAGCTGTCCTCGTGCTCGATAGACAATACTCTGTCATACCCGCACAAACGCAAATTGGAAACCAAATCGCGCCAATAGCTCTCGCCGTTGCCATAACCGACCGTACGGAATACCCAAGAACGATGCAATTCGTCACCGTAATGCTTGGTATCCAACACACCATTCTTGGCCGTGTTGTAAGTATCAATCTTGGTATCCTTGGCATGAACGTGATAAATCGCACCGGCCAGCTCGCGAATCGCCGCCACGGGATCCATGCCCTGCCAGATCAGGTGAGACGGGTCAAAGTTTGCACCGATGGCAGGTCCTACTGCTGCACGCAAACGGAGCAGCGTCTCAGGATTGTACACGCAAAAGCCGGGATGCATCTCAAACGCGATGCGAGGAACGTGATGAGCCTCCGCAAACGCAGCGGCATCCTTCCAATACGGAATCACCTTCTCGTTCCACTGCCAATCCAAAATAGCCAAGAAATCTTCCGGCCAAGGGCAAGTCACCCAGTTGGGATACTTGGCACCCTCATGGTCACCGGGGCATCCCGAGAACGTAATGACTGTATCCACGCCCATCTTTTCAGCCAGCAACACAGCGTTGCGGAAGTCCTTGTCGAACTGCGCCGCCACAGCTGCATCGGGATGCAGAGCATTGCCGTGCGCCGCCAAAGCGCAAACGGTCACGTCGTACTTGTTGAGAGTTTCAATGAACTTCTCATACTTTGCTTCGTCACAGAGCAACTCCTCGGGGTTGCAGTGCGCCTTGCCGGGATAACCGCCCGCGCCAAGCTCCACCGTATGAACACCCAAGCCGGTCAAAATCTCCAGAGTTTCCTCCAGCGTTTTCGCTCCATAAAGATTTGCCAATACACTCAATTTCATATCAATCACCTTGTTATCATAATTTTATCGTTGCGCGAGGCTCTCATTCAGCGGTCACGTTCACGATTCCACCGTAATCACAGCCACTCGTACGCAAAGGTTTTGGCCATAGCCAAAATTCGAGCAAGCGATACTCAACCGATCCCCCTGTTGCTCGAAGTCCAACGCCTGATCGTTGTCCATCCATCGAACCGACACGACCTTGGGAGCAAATCCTTCAAACACAGCAAGACCGTCCTTGGCGCTTCCCAGGGTTACGTTCACACTCCCCCCCACGCCAAGATCATACTTGAACGCATAAAACGTTTTGTCATCGTTTTCGTCGCGCAAAACAAAGTCCCTCTGCCCTTCTTTGGCAATAAACGGACGTCCGTTGTAAATCGCGCGGCCGTACACACGCATCCACTGTCCGACGGCATCCATCACGGCTCTCGCCATCAAGGGAAGCGTGCCGTCTCCCGCAGGGCCGACATTGAGCAGCATATTCGCTCCAATCTTACGGCAATCACAAATTTCTTCGATCAACTGCCGAACCGGCTTGAAGTTCAAATCATTGGCATCGCCCCAGTGATCGTTGAGCGTCTCGCACATCTCACCCGCCACATACTTTTTCATGCCGCGGCGATCAATGGGCGTAGGAAGCCCGCGCTCGTATGTCAAGGAATCAATGTACTCGTTGCCCACCTCACCGCGCTTTTCCAGACCGGTGTTGTTAATAATCATCGCTTCGGGCTGGTATTGACGGATCATGGAATACAGCGCGTCCTCCTGCCAGTCGGCATCAGGGCGGCTCCAGTTGCCATCGAACCAAACGCCGCCAATCTTGCCGTAGTTGGTGCAAAGAAGCTTCACGCTATTTCGCAAATACGCAAGATAGTTCTCAAAATCATGTTCAAAATCATCGCGGTACCAATCCAGTGTGGTATGATAAAAAAACGGAACCAAGCCTTGTGCACGGCAAGCGTCCACGAATTCTCGGACAAGATCGCGACCGGCGCCCGAATGCGGAGCGTCATAAGTGTTCAAGCCACAAGTATCGTACAGCGAAAATCCTTCATGATGCCGCGTCGTCAGGCAAATATACCGACATCCCGCGGCCCGCGCCGTGCGGGCAAGCTCCTGCATACAATCCGGAGCAGGAGAAAAGCTCTCCGCCAGCGGCATATATTCCTCTTTGGGAATCTTGTGTTGATGCATGGTCCACTCCCCCATGCCCCGTTGCGAATACAACCCGAAATGCACAAACATTCCAAGTCCCAACTGTTCAAAATCTTTGATATACTGGGGGGCGATAGGGAGTGGGACGCATTCGTTATCGGATGCGTCCCAACATAAATTGTCTATCATCAATCCTTGTTATCGAAACGGTAAATGTCGCCCGTCTTCGCCGAGGTGTAAATACCCTCAAGGATCTGAGTAATTACGTAAGCCTGCTCGGGAGTAACGCAAGGCTCGGTGTCATTGATCACTGCGTTGATCCACTGACGAGCCTCACGAACCTCAGGAGCCTCATTGCCGTTTCCATCATAGAAAGCAACACCGCCTGCAGCCAGCGAGGGCTTCAGTACGTACTGGCAACCGTTGCGGATGCCGTTGATACGAATACCGTCCAGCATATCAGCGCCGGCCTTGGTACCGCAAACGGTCGTAATTGCCTCGCGAGTATCCAGCATATTCAGAGCCCAAGAGGATTCCAGCATAATGGTTGCGCCGTTTTCCATCACGATCATACCGAACGCACTGTCCTCAACGGTAAACTTCGCAGGATCCCAGTCGCCCCATGCGTTACCCGTCTTGGTGTCATTGTTCAGCTTATGGAAAGCAGTACCGATGCAGTACTTGGGCTTGTAGTTGTCCATCA
>JAZQUX010000072.1:0-13073 GCA_045631585.1 Eubacteriales bacterium
ATGATGAACGGTGTTGACCACCTCGAGGCGCAGGAGGATCTGTCCGAGATCATCGAAAAGGTACAGCCCCTGCTCCGCGAGGACGAGGCATTTTTCCAGGACACTATGCCTGAGTATATTCAGCGTGTCAAGGATGAGATCGCCCAGACGGGTGCGGAATTGACGACCTATCAGGGCGAATTCCGCGATCTTGGTGCCGCCAACGTGCTGACGGGTACGCTGGCCGCCCGCGTGTATCTCAAACAGTACAACGCCCGTATGCAGGCCATGCTGGAAAAGACGTTTGAGCCGTTGTACGCGCTGACCAGCTCGCTGGGTCTTGGCAGCTATCCTCAGGAATACGGCAACTATATGTGGAAGGTGCTGGTGCAGAACCATCCCCATGACTCTATCTGCGGCTGTTCCGTGGATGCCGTCCACAATCACATGATGGATCGCTTTGAGCGCATCGAAGAAAACGCGACCGACCTGATCTCGCGCGGCGGTGAATTGTTGCTTTCCCACATCGACCGCGAGGGTCTGACCGACCGTCAGTATCTCATTGCCAACCTCAATACCACGCCTCTGACCTACGACGGTGTCATGCAGGCTGTCATCGACATTCCCGTCGAGGAGGATACGGGCGCCTTTACCCTGTCCGATACCAAGGGCAAGAACATTCCCTTTGAAGTGGTCAGCATCGTTCGCGGACTCGGCAAGCGTATTCTCAGCCCCATCAACCTGCCCGGCGGCAAGCAGATCAATCGCTACACCGTTCGTTACCGCGCAAGCATCGAGGGCATGAGCTACCGCATTTTGGTTGTCACTCCCGCCGAGGGTGCGCTGTCTGTGGCAGAACCCCGCCGTAAGTCGGCCTACCACATGGAAAACGAATATCTCAAGGTCACCATTCATTCGAACGGTACCATTGATCTTAAAGATAAGAAAACGGGCAAGGTTTACCAAAATCTTCTGTGGATGGAAGACAATGTTGACCGCGGCACCGCGTATAACTACTACGAAAATGATGGCTCGGAGATCGTCACCAGCCTTGGCACCAAGGCAAAGGCCCGCGTGATCGAGGATACGCCTCTTGTGCAGAAGCGCGGCATCACTTACCGCTTAAAGCTCGACCGTGAGATCGGCAGCGGTACGGTGGACTTCGACGTTGTGCTGACGCTGGGCAAGGGTGATAAGATGCTGGGTGTGGATATTCGCATTGACAATCAATGCATCCGCCATCGCCTGCGCGTTTGCTTGCCTACCGGCATCGTCTCCGACGTCAACTATGCCGGCCAGCCCTACGATATCGTTACCCGCACCAAGATCAGCAAGTACAACGACGATAAGACGCATCCCAACACCGACTTCTTTGGTATCGATGCGCCCACGGGTGATTATGGCTTTGCTGTGATGAACTGCGGTCTGTATGAATACGAGCACATGACAGATAATAATGAAGGCACGCTGGCTTTGACGCTGCTGCGTTCCGTCCGCCGCATTACCGGCGCGAGCGTGGAGGGCGAGGATACCATGGAGCAAGAATGGGTCACGCCCGAGGGTGTTTGCTTGGGTGAGCAGAACTATCACTTGGCGCTGTACCCTTATGCGGGTGACCACGAAACCGCCGCTGTTGCCGCGCACGCTCAGCAGTTTATGGGTATGCCTTACACGGCGGTACAGGGCGTGGATCGAAATAAATTCATCGGCGGCCGTCCCTTCGTTCAGGGCCCCGGTATGCCTGATCTGTTCTATCGTCCTTTGGAGTATGCCGATGTCGTTCTGCCGCGTGACTTTACGCTGTTCCGCATCACCGACGAGACGGTCAAGAACGCGATGATCCTGTCGGCCTGCAAGGGCGCCGAGGCCATGGACGGCTCGTACATCATTCGTTTGTACAACAGCACGTCCAAGCCCGTCGATTTCAAGCTCCGCTTTGGCCGCAAGGTAACGTCACTTCGCGAGGTCGATCTGGCAGAGCGGACGATGAAGGAGCTGAGCGCCCCCCGTAAGACGGCAGAGCTGAGCGTCGCACCCAAGCAGATTTTGACACTGCGTGTAGAATTCTGATACTCAAAATAAAGCAGGAGATTTTTTATGGCACTATATAAAGAGATTTTGGAATTTTTCGATATTGGTGTTTATTATATCATTCTGTTGATTGAGCTGGTTGGTATTGGCGTGCTGATTCACACGGTGGTCAAGGCATTGCTGGGACTCTTTCGTGGCCGGGATCGGATCCGATTGGATTTGGCAGAGGGCATCGCATTGGCGCTGGAATTCAAGCTGGGAAGTGAGTTGTTGCGTACGGTTATCGTTCGCGACTGGGAAGAGCTGCTCATCCTTGGCGCGATTGTGCTGCTGCGTGCCGCTATGACATTCCTGATTCAATGGGAAATTCGCATTGAAAAAAAGCACGAGCTGGAGAAAGAGCAAAAAGCCATCCAAGCAAAACAAGAGCAAGAATCACTATAACGGCAACGGGATCCCGCATCGCGGGATCCCGTTGTTTTTTACTTATTTGGGTAGCTCTTTTGCGGCGGCACAAACGATGTTTCCGGCGGCGTCAATGGCGGACTGTACCGCCTCACCTGCGCCGAGCGCTTCGGCCGCGTTGCTCACACTCTGCGCCGCTTGCTTGACCGATGCCGCGTCGATGCGTCCTTCGGTGATGCAGTAGACCAGAGCGGAAAGAAGGGTCATGGCCGCGCCGGCCAGCGTGGAGACGATATTTTCGTCCGCACCGCACAGCACAGCAATGCCCGAGATGGCGGTCAATGCCGCCATGATAAATTTGCGAGACGTCAACTTTTGGAACAACTGTTTCATCGTTTTTCCTCCTTACATTTTGGTCATCAGGGTGAAAAAAGCACCCATAACGGCGCCTGTCAACGCAGAAATGAGGGCGCGTACAAACTCGCGCCGCACCTCGCGCGCTTCCTTGGCGGGACGTAATTCCAAACGGTTCAATCGATCATTTTGAGATTTCTGCGCCTCCATCAGATCGCGAACGCCGGCGGCCAGCGTGTTGACCGACACGGTCAAACGATGAATGGCGTCCACCTGTAATTCGACCTTGCCGACCCGATCGCGCAGCGACGCGACGTCGTGCTCGTTGGCCGTTAACTGAATAATCATATCTTCTTGATTCAAACTCATACCTCCTGTACGTTGTTGTGCGGGGCAGAGAGATCATACCATAAAAAGCAGTGCCAAACAATGCCAAAAACGCCGGCCATTCATACGAATGACCGGCGTTTTGTCAAAATTATATATATTTGTCTGCTAGCAGCGGAAGGCGCCCACGTCGATTTGGCTCGCCCAGCGACCGAAGAACGAATTTTCCCACGCCTCGCACCGAAATCACGCAAGGAATATCTACGATAAAGTCCACTCGCTCCTCGCCGTCGTAATCGACTTCGACAAGGCCTGCACGAATGGCGTCCTGCGCACTTCCTCGCGAATAGTTGCACAGCGCGGCTACGACACAATCCAGGCGGGGAGAAGCAATGGTATCCCGCAACGGCTGATACTGTTGCCCACGATCAAAGTCGGGCGGTACAACCGCCTCTTTGACGCGAACCGCGTCCCCTGCGATGCGTTCCACACAGGAGAGCAAAAAGGGAAGAATGCGGGCGGTGCAAAATACGATGGTTTCTTCCTCCCCCATCGCAATGTCTCCCAGTACCTCGCGTTCGATACCCAAAGAAAGGAGCGAACCGAGATAATCTCGGTGGGACAGCCGACGGAATCCGCTGGCCTTGACAGACAGAGCCGCGAGGGGAGATTCCTCGCCTGCCAGCGCCAAGAGTGTGTCTATGGGTGTATCGAACCAAGCGGCTTTGTCGATCATATCCACTACGTAATCGGGGAACAGCAACAAACAAACGCGCTCAGCATCGGGATAGCCTCCCCACAGTCGGGCGCGATGCCATTGTCCCTTACGCATCAAAAGCAATTTGGCGTGCTTGGCCTCGCGAGGGGTCAAATATGCCGTATATTCCGTCTGGCCGCGCTCGGCGCGATCGCACAGCTCATCCACATGGGCGAGCAGACGGTTCAGACTATCGTCTTTTTGCATTGGCATACCGTTCTCCTTAGATGAATATGGTCAAAAGCAGAATGATGGTTGCGGAGATGGTGAAGGAAAAATCGATGGGGGAATTGCGAAATGTCTCAAACCGATCCAAAAGAGATCGGATGGGGTAGATAAACGGCTCGGTCAGAAGCGCAAGGATGCCAACCAGACGGCTTTCCTCGTCCAGCGGGAACCAGGACAGAATGGCGCGAGCCAGCATAGCGAAGTTAATGACGTACAAGGTGGCGCGAACCAAACCGACCAGTACGGAAACGAGGGCAGTCATGTCAGCCAAACTCCTTTCTTTTGCGATGAAAAATCAGGCGGCTCCACGCAGTCATGAAGCCGCCTTGTTCGGGAGAGGATCGGATCAGATCAGATCCTGCTCGGTTTCGTTCGTCTCGTCCTGCGCGGGCAGGTAGGGAGTAGCATCAAAAGGAGCGATGGAAACGAATGCGTTTTCGTCGTCCAGGGCGGTGATGTGAGCGCCCAGTGCGCGAATGGCACCTGCGATGTAGCAACGGACAGCAACCAGCATTTCATCGGCGGCCTGCTCCGTGTTCACCAATACGATATAGTTCTGCACCACCAGATCAACGGCGTGCTCTGCCGACTTGATGTTGGATACCATAACTCTCTTAAAGCGGGGCTTTGCGGGCGCCTGACCGAACGCGGGCTCTTCGTCGATCAGATCGTTGTAGTCATTGCCGTCAGCCATGCGAACAGCACCGACTCTGGTCTTGGGGGCGCGGAATGCGTCATCATCGGGCTCGTCCACAAGGGAGGGAGCCTCTGCCTTTTTGCGGGGGCGGTAGTAAGAGGAGTTCTCGTCCTCTGCGGGTTGTTCATCGCGGATAAATTTCTTCCACAGATCGTTCAATGCCATAATTGTTATCTCTCTTTCTTTTTTCTTGGGGGAAGGATCGCACCGATGTTACGCCAAGTCGCGGAACAAAGCTCCGCCGACACGAACAATGGTTGCGCCTTCGGCAATGGCGGCTTCAAAGCTATCCGACATTCCCATCGACATCACGGGAGCCGTTGTTTGAGCCATACAGTTCATACTACCTATATTATCTAATTTTTTTTGCCAAATGTCAAGACACTGGCGATAAGTTTCTTCAAAATATTTGCGATATTGTGCCGAATTTTCACATTTTGGTGCCATTGTCATGAATCCGCGCAGACGAATGTGGGGAAAATTTGCCAAGCCGCGGCAAAATTCCTCCACGTCTTCGGGGAAAAGTCCGCCCTTGTTCTCCTCGCGTCCGCTGTTGACCTCAATCAAAACGTCCATGGTACGACCGATGGCGGCGCACCGTTTTTCGATTTCCTCGGCCAAAGAAAGGGAGTCGAGGGAGTGGATCATGCACACCTTGTCCACGATGTACTTCACCTTATTTTTTTGGAGAGATCCGATGAAATGGATATTCAAGTGTTGCTTGTCTTCCAATGCCTCGTAATGCTCCAGCAACTGCTGTACCCGATTTTCACCAATATCGGAGATGCCGCATTCGCGGTGCAATTCGTTGATCTGGTCGGCGGTGGCATATTTGACGGCGGCCAGCAGAGTGACCTGTCCCGCGTCTCCCGCCGCCCGCATACGGGCTCGGATATCCTCAACGCGCCTTTGTAATGTTGTCATGAAAAACGCTCCTTACTCAATCAATGTATTTTCCGTCGTAAAGTTGTTTGCCTTCGGTGATGACGATATCTTGTAAAGATAAATAATGGCTGTAGTGGTATTTGTCATTGGTTTGGCTTTCTCGCTCTGCCTTGGTGGGGGCATACGCGAGAGCATATCCCTCGCCGCGGCTGATGATGTCCACATAGCGAAGAGAGACACGGCCGCCATCCAAAATATAAACGCAATCACGGCCGTTTTCGTGGTGGAGAGCCGTTTCGGGAATGCGATATCCCTCGACGCGCTCGATGACAAGCTCTACCTCGGAAAAGCGTGTGTAAGTGAAATTCTGCGGCATGGATGAGGTGGACAGAATCAGCAATGCCTGCGAATCCGCCACCGAAGGAACGATGCGATCCAGTGTCATGGAGACGGTGCAATCGTCGCGGTGGAATAAAACGTCATAGGCCTGACCGATCTCTAAGCGATCCGCTGCGTCGGCCGACACGGGGAGCAAAATGCTCCAGCGGAATCCGCGAATGATTTTGCCCACCACGGTTTCTCCGTTGCCGTAGGTGCGGCGGGGCGTGTTCATCAAGGCTTCAAAATCAGCAATGGTCATCGTATCCAGCGCCGCGTGGGTAAAGATGGCCTCGTATCCGTCTACTGTTTCGGCGTGAAAAAAGTATCCCGTACCGGCCAGTCCCAAAGAGCCCGCTGTAACCGATTGCGAAGCACCTCCTGCACCGAGCAACAGCATCTGCCGCTCTGCCTTCAAGGCGGCAAGCAGGGAGGCGGTGGAGGTGGATTGCTCCGTCAACGCTTCGATGCGATTGAGAGACAAAAGCAGCTCGAACGCACCGTTTTGTACGTCAGAGAGTGCTCCGCCTTGAGTGACAAGGCGAGTGTTGTCTAAAATTTGTTGCTTCGCTTCGGACAATAGGGAGGGGAGCGTCGCCAGCATATCCGAAATGGGCAACTGCTCCGCCAGAGCGATCTGACGGTCAAGCGCATGGAGTGTTATTTGCGTCAGAGCGCGGGTATTCTCATCGGTGTAGGTGGGATACAGCTCGGCAAGCAGCGTGGATTGATTGACCTTGGCGCCGTTTTGCGTGGGATAGGAGATCAGGTGATGCCCACCGGGGAGGGTGAGCACCGTTTCGTCCCGACAAAGGACAGCCTGTCCGCTCACGGTCAAGCGGTCGCTTCCCAGGGTGACAACGTCGGTGATCACACGGTCGGAAAAAGCGGCTACACAGTGATAAACGGTATAAAGGATGAGGGCGACAATGACAATGCGAAAGGCCAAGCTGCGAAAGAGGCGTTTGAGCATGGATTTGGTCATGACATACCGCCTCCCGTGGCGAGGATGCGGAGCGCTTCGTCCAAAATCTCTTGGCTGTCGCGCATCTGTCCCGACTCGTCGTCGGCATAGATCCAGGTGACGTAGGGCTTGGCGGAGAACCAGGTCATTTGCCGCTTGGCATAATGGCGAGTGGCCATTTTGAGCTGGTCAACCGCCTCGTCAATGGTGCAATGACCGTCCAACGCGCCCAAGAGTTCTTTGTAGCCGATGGCCTGCGCGGCGGTGGCGTTCTGTTCGAAAATACCCTCTGCTCTCAGGCGGACAACTTCGTCATAAAGACCGTCCTCAAGCATCATGTCCACGCGCTGATCAATGCGGGCGTACAGCCGCTCTCGGCTGTGGTAGCGCAGACCGATCACACACGCGTCGTACAGCATTCCGCGCTCCCGGCTCTGCTTGTCCAAAACGCTTTTGGGTGTACCGCAGCATTCGAAAATCTCCAGCGCGCGAATGACACGCTTGACGTTGTTTTTGTGAATGGCGGCGGCACTGTCCGGATCGACCGCCAAAAGACGCTCGTACAGAATGTCCTTGCCGCCCTCTTGCTCGGCCACGGCCTGCAAACGCTCGCGAACGGCGGGATCGCTCGGGGTGTCCTCAAACGATCCGCCAAGCAACAAAGCATCCAAATACAGCCCCGTGCCTCCGCACAAAACGGGAAGCGAGCCTCGATCGGCAATTTCTTGTATTTTTGCCCGCGCGTCGGTGACGTATTCGGCGCAGGAATAGCTCTTTGTGGGTAAAACAAAATCCAATAAGTGATGGGGAACGCCCTGCATTTCTTCGATGGTTGGTTTGGCGGTGCCAATATCCATGCCGCGATAAATTTGCATAGAATCACAGCAGATGACCTCGCCCCCCGTCTTCTTGGCAAGGACGATCGAAAGGGAAGTTTTTCCGCTGGCGGTCGGGCCAACGATGGCGAATATGCGCTGTTTTGCGTCCGTCATGCTGTCACCTCGCCGTCCATCAGCGTATCTATGATTTTGACGGCGTCAGCACAGCGCATATCGCTGTCCTCCGCGCCGAACAAACCGACAAGATAGTAGGATTCATCCGCTTCCACCGACAAAAGAATGCAAGAATTATGGCGCAGATATCCCGTCTTCAGACCCGTCACCGCCGCGCGGTACCACGGGCTCTCCGGACGGAGCAGGGGATTGGTATTGGTCCATTCGTTGGTGTGTCCGCTTTCATAGGTGACGCTGTCGCGGACGGTGGACGCATATCGGCGGATGATGGGGCAGGCCATGGCGGCTTTCCCGAGGAGGACAACGTCCTCCAGCGTTGTATAATGTTCCTCCAAGGCCAAGCCGTCGGGAACGATGAAATGGGTTCCCGCAAGGCCGATCGAACGGCCGTATTCATTCATAAAGGCAATGAACAGAGAAACGGCCTCCCGCCCCGATACGTCTCCTTCTCCGAGGCGTTTGCCTGCGGCGGCGGCCAATGCGTAAGCGGCATCGTTGCCCGAGGGAAGCATCATGGCTTCGATGAGCATTTCCACCGTCAGCGCCTGCCCTTCCTCGATCCCCGCCACCGAAGAATCTTCGTCCAGCATAGACAATTCTTCGCCGGGATGGACAACTTCACAAGGAGACAGCACCTTCAACGCTGCTAAAACGGTCAACAGCTTGGTCACGCTGGCGGGATAGATGACGTGCTCGCTGCCCTTGATATACAGAATGCGGTCACTTTGGGCATCATAAACCACAGCAAATGGGGTGTTGATGTCGAAATCCAGCGGATGATCGGAAAGCGATATGTAGCCGATATCTCCCGGTCGATGCAACGCCGCTTTGGGGGAGAACAGAATATTGCTTGGTTCAAAACATCTCACGACGTGACCTCCTTGGTGGGGAATAAACAGTCAATGATGGCGGCGGTGTCGGCAAAACGGGCCGTCTTGGTGGCCGCGCCGAATACGCCGACGATATAACGCGAGCCGGCTTGCTCGACCGTGGTAATGAGGCAATAGTTTTTATCCAGGGAGCCTGTTTTCAGGCCGGTCACGCAGGGACGATAGTAGGTACTCGAAGGATCGAGCATGACGTTGGTGTTGACCCATGTGTTGGTGTGACCGCTGGCATAAGTGACGCTGTCGCGGTACAAGCCGGCGTAGCGGGTGATGATCTCGTGATCGGCGGCCGCGCGGGCGATGAGCAACATATCCTCCAACGTAGAATAATGATCCGTCCCCGCCAAACCGTCGGGGGTGATAAAATGCGTTCCGTTCAGGCCGAGCGTGCGAGCATACTGTGCCATTCCGTCCATGAATACCTCCACAGCCTCAACTCCCATTGCTTCGCCATCGCTCATGCGGTTGCCGGCGGCGGCCGCCAAAACGTAAGCGGCATCGTTGCCCGAGGGGAGCAACATACCCTCGATGAGCATCTCGACCGTCAGCTTGTGGTTTTTGTTGATATAAGCGATGGAGGAGCCCTCTTCGACCAGCGATAATTCCTCTCCGGGTGTGATGATATCGGTGGGAGACAAATGCTCCAACGCGCACAAAATGGTCAGCAGCTTGGTGGTACTGGCGGGGTAGAGGACCTTTTCATGCCCTTTGCGATAAATGATTTCACCCTCGTTGCAGTCGTAAACAAACACGTGCGGCGCGGAAACGGAAACGCTTAGCATATCCCCCGACACGGGAATATAACCGAGATCATCCTTGTCGTGGACATTGGCGTCGGGCGCACCTCCCGGCATGAAATTACGGTAGATGAGAACGCCGCAGACGATAGCCAGTGTCAACGCCAGTACGACAGCAAAACAACGCCCTGCTTTGCGGGCGCGTTTCTTTTGATAACGTGTCATGCGGCGAGCGGCCATAAGCGTTCTCCTTTCTGTTAAAGGTTAAATTATATTATACCTCTTTTTATCTTTCGTGTCAAGAGCGAGGGGCAAGGCGAGGGAAATTTAACAATTCGGCACAAAACCACCCCAAAATGCCATAGCAACAGTCATCGCCCCCTTGACAAATTCTTTCGGATATGGTATCATGATTATACCAAAAGAAGCGTCCCGACAACCGTTGCTTGACATACCGTTGCCGAGTCCTATCCAGTAAATATCGGCGAGATCATAGGAGCATACGGTTGCAAAGGGCATCGTATGCTTTTTTTGTCCAAATGAAAAAACGGGAGGAGATAATATGAGAAGAAGATTGAAATTATTTGCGTGTCTGTGCTTTGCTATGCTGTTGCTCGTTTCATTTTGCATGACGCACGCGGTGGCGCTTGAGCCACCTAAGTCTGATACTCTGACTTTCCACTCTTGGGAGGAATTGAAACGGCTTTACGATGCCAGCCAAAAGAGCAACGACGAATTCCTTGCCGAGGTAGCTGCACTGGATGAGGAATGTGATCTTTCCATGTCAGGGCATGTAGACTTTGATGTTGGCTACTATGATGAAGTTCATTATCAAAGCAAACAAACGTTTATATCCTATTACGAGGAGATAGCGGATCAAAGAGTGCTTGTTCCTAAGGATTTGACCGTACTTCCGGTGAAGAAGATAGGGGTTTCTTCTTCAGGCTATGGAGAAAATGTGGACTCGTACAGTATATACTACCAAATCGAGTATAGCGATGAGACATTCATTTTTCAAACTAACATGGAGCGCAATTACTCAGGGCCGGACGAAGGGGAGCCCATTGCCCAAATGAAGGGGGACGGCTACACGGTGAAAATTTGGAAAAATGAGGCATGGGGCGAAAGAGAACTGTCTTGCTCTGCCTATTACTATTTGGATGGCAAGGAGAATCCGAGTTTTCACGTCAAAATGACTTGCAATGATTGGCCGTGGGATGTTCCGAGAACCATTCGTTCTTTATTTTCGCAATTCCGCATCACGACCGCCGAGGAGATGCTGACGGAAATCGCTCAAAAACAGGAGCAAGACCGGGAGCCGGCGTCCTCTCGTGCTTGGATTTGGGTGGCGGCCGGCGTTGCGGGGGTTGCTATTTTGGGCACCGGTGTCATTCTCCGCAAGAGACGGAAGACACAGGCGCAGCAGAGCGAATAACCGAATGATATTTTCCGCCCCGATACGGCTTGTGTCGGGGCGGTTATTTACATAAAACCATCTTTTTTCTCCGTAGTTTTTCCCACAATCTTGACAATCGTTCATTTTGGTGTATAATATACCATGTAGTGCTATGTTCATAGCAAAATCCGATGGAATATTCCAATGCAAGGAGAAAAATAAAATGGCAGAATTTTTGAGTGAAAAAGACAGAAGAACACACTACTGTGCGGAGCTTCGTGAGTCGGATATCGGCAAAGAAGTGTGCGTCATGGGATGGGTACAGCGCCAGCGCGACCTGGGCGCTCTCATTTTCATTGACCTGCGCGACCGCACGGGTATCGTTCAGCTCGCCTTTGACAGCGAGTCGGACAAGGATATTTTTGAAAAAGCATTCCGCGCTCGCTCCGAGTTTGTCGTAGCGGCTCACGGCGTTGTCCGCGCCCGCGGTGAGGGTGCGACCAACCCCAATCTTCCCACGGGTATGGTGGAGATTTTCGTTACCGAATTCAAGGTGCTCTCCGCCGCTCAGACCCCTCCCTTTGAGGTAGGTGCCGGCAAGAAGGTGGGCGAGGATATCGCTCTGCGCCACCGTTATATCGATCTGCGCCGTCCCGAATTGCAGAAGAACATTCGTATGCGACACGAGATCGCTCGCGTTGCCCGTGAGTATTACTACGAAAACGGCTTCTATGAGATCGAGACGCCCATGCTCATCAAGCCCACGCCCGAAGGCGCACGCGACTACGTCGTTCCTTCCCGTATTCACCACGGCTGTATGTATGCGCTTCCTCAGTCGCCTCAGATCTACAAGCAGCTCTTGATGCTGTCCGGCTTTGACCGCTATATTCAGTTGGCCCGTTGCTTCCGCGATGAGGACCTGCGAGCTGACCGTCAGCCCGAGTTTACTCAGATCGACCTGGAAATGTCCTTTGCTACGCAGGAGGACATCATGTCCATGAACGAAGGCTTTATCAAGCGCGTGTTCCGTGAGGTCATGAACATCGACATCGAACCCCCCATGCAGCGCATGACGTTTGCCGAGGCGATGGACAAGTACGGTTCCGACAAGCCCGATACCCGCTATGATATGCTCATCAACGACCTGTCCGACACCGTAGCTTCCTGCGGCTTTGGTGTGTTTACCGATGCGATTGCCAATGGTGGCAGCGTCCGCGGTATCGTTGCCGAGGGTGCCGCCGCAACCCTGACCCGCAAGGAGATCGACAAGCTGACCGAGCATGCTCGCGGCATCGGTGCCAAGGGCCTGGCTTACATCCGTTGGGTCGATGAAGCACCCGCTTGCTCTTTCGCGAAGTTCTTGACCGAGGATGAATTGTCCTCCATCATTGCAAAGCTTGGCATGAAGCAGGGTGACGTCGCTTTGATCGTTGCTGACAAAAATAAGGTCACGCTGCCTGTCTTGGGCGCACTGCGTACCATCGTTGCCAAGAAGCTCAACCTCATTCCCGAGGGCAAGTTCAATTTCCTGTGGATCACCGAGTTCCCCTTCTTCGAGTGGAACGAGGAAACCCAGCACTGGGATGCGATGCACCATCCCTTCACCATGCCCTTGGAAGAGTGCCTTGACAGCCTTGAGAGCGATCCCGGTTCGGTTCGCGCCAAGTGCTATGATATGGTTCTTAACGGTACCGAACTGCTCTCCGGTTCCATTCGTATCACCGACTGGCAGCTGCAGGAGAGAATGTTCAACGTGCTCGGCTTGACCAAGGAAGAGATCAACGCGAAGTTCGGCTTCCTGGTTGACGCTTACAAGTACGGTGCACCTCCTCACGGCGGCTCCGGTATGGGCCTTGACCGTTTGGCCATGGTTATGTGCGGTGCCGACAGTCTGCGCGATGTCATTGCCTTCCCCAAGGTTCAGAATGCGTCCGAGCTGATGTCCGCTTGCCCCGCGCCCGCCGATCCCAAGGCGTTGTCCGAGTTGTACCTGAGTATCGTAGAAAAAGAATGATCATGAACGTACGGCGCGGGG
>JAZQUX010000073.1:0-4268 GCA_045631585.1 Eubacteriales bacterium
ATGAAGGACGAAAACCTGCGTCTGCGCGACCACGATCCCGAGGAGTTGGCCTTCTACTCCAAGGCAACGACCGACTTCGAGTTCCTGTTCCCCTTCGGCTGGGGCGAGCTGTGGGGCATTGCCGACAGAACCAACTACGACTTGGGCCAGCACGCCGAGCACAGCGGCAAGGACATGACCTACTTCGATCAAGAAGCCAACGAGCACTACATTCCTTACGTCATCGAACCCTCGCTGGGTGCCGATCGTGTAGCTCTCGCATTCTTGGTAGAGGCATACGACGAGGAAGTCATCGACGAGGCAAAGAATGACGTTCGTACCGTTCTGCACCTGCATCCCGCTCTTGCACCCTTCAAGGCAGCAGTTCTGCCTCTGTCCAAGAAGCTGGGTGACAAGGCAAGTGAGATCTATGAAGAGCTTTCCAAGTACTTCATGGTAGACTACGACGAAACCGGCTCAATCGGCAAGCGTTACCGCCGTGAGGACGAGATTGGTACACCCCTTTGCATCACCGTTGACTTTGAGACGGTGGGCGATCCCGAAAAGGGCGTTGAGGCCGATAACTGCGTCACGGTTCGCGACCGCGATACCATGGAGCAGGTCCGCATCCCGATCTCCGAGCTCAAGAGCTATATCGAAGCAAGAATCCAGTTCTAATCGGAATATAACAAAGGACCGCGCACGGAAATTGATCCGTGCGCGGTTTTGTTATTCGCAAAAAAACGAAGAAAGCAAAATTTCAAGCAACTTCCAATATTTTTCGAAAACCTATTGCCAACGCGGGCATTTTGTGTTATACTATACTCTGTAAAATAACGCAAAAAAGGAAATCTTACACATGATTATCGCACTTGAAGAAGCAAAATATAAATTGACTGCTCTGCGCGATCCGATCTCGGAGTTAAGCAATGCCCTTCGCATCGAACAACTGCGCGCCGCAGCTGAAGATGAGGAGCAGCAGACGATGGATCCTTCCTTCTGGAATGACCCCGACCGTTCCTCTCGTATTCTGCAGGGCATCAAGCAGAAAAAGACCACCATTGAGAATTACGAAAAGCTGGTCGCCCGCTTAGAGGACGCCATTGCCCTGGCCGAAATTGCCATTGAAGCATCGGATGAGGATAGCATTCCCGAGGTGCAAAGTGAGTTGGACGCCATCGCGGCAGAAGCGGAAAAGCAACGCATCGGTGTTCTGCTTTGCGGTGAATATGATAAGAATAACGCGATCGTTTCCTTCCACCCCGGTGCGGGCGGAACCGAGGCTCAGGACTGGGCGCAAATGCTGTACCGCATGATCACCCGCTGGGCCGAGCGAAACGACTTCACCTATAAGTTGGTCGATTGGCTGGACGGTGACGAGGCCGGTCTGAAAAGCGCGACCATTATGGTCGAGGGCATGAACGCGTATGGCTATCTCAAGAGCGAAAACGGTGTTCACCGTTTGGTTCGCGTATCTCCTTTCGATGCTGCAGGACGCCGCCAGACGTCCTTTGCGTCTATCGAAGTCATGCCTGAGTTTGAGAATGTCGATTCCGTTGATCTGCGCGAAGAGGACCTTGAAATTACAGCTCACCGCTCGTCCGGTGCCGGCGGTCAGCACATCAACAAAACCGACTCCGCCATCCGTATCGTTCACAAGCCCACCGGTATCGTTGTGGGATGTCAGACGGAGCGAAGCCAGCTTCAAAACAAAGAAACCGCCATGAAAATGCTGAAGGCCAAGCTGATGGAAATCAAGCTGCGCGAGCGTTTGGATAAAATTGAGGACATCAAGGGCAACCGTGCCAACATTGAATGGGGTTCCCAAATCCGTTCCTACGTCTTTATGCCCTACACACTGGTCAAGGACAACCGTACCCAGTTTGAGACGGGTGATGTCAATTCCGTCATGGACGGCGAGATTGACGGATTTATCAACGCCTATCTCAAGCATCAATCCGCAACCAATAATTCCTAAAATTAAAGCGGGATTCGCCTCGGCGGATCCCGCTTTTTCATAGAAAAAGGCGGACGCATTGTCCGCCTTTCGGTTTTATTTTGTAAAGGTATCGTACAAATACAAGTAGTCGTCTATGTACAAAATCTGATTGCTGGCGCGAGCGGTAATGACAACATAACGACCTCCGGAATCGGATTCATAATACGTTGCCAAGCAACATTTTGCTTCATCCGTATATCCGGTTTTCGCGGCGATAATAGTACCATTCTTAGGAAGATATGCTCCGATTTCAACAATTACATCATGGAAATACGTACTCTTGAACGTGACAGGATACAAACTGGTTGTGGTTTTGTATTCTTTTTCGGACAACATTTTCTTGACTTGCTCATTGTCCATCGCCGCGGCCATAATGGTTGCCATTTCGCGGCAAGTTGTTACATGCTTGTTGTGGTGAAGACCGGTGGCGTTTTCAAAATGAGTACTGATCAAACCAAGACTTTTCGCCTTATCGTTCATCATCTGAACGAACGCCTCATGCGTACCGGCTACATAAATTGCCAACTGCATGGATGCGGCGCAATCCGATTCCAACGCAATGGCATACATCAAGTCGATGACGCGAATCTGCTCTCCAATCTTAAAGCCAAAACCGGAAGCATTCTGCGACTGCATATAATTGATCACATCTGCCGACATCGTGACATATTGGTTCATGTCTTCCATTTTCAGGTGTTCGGCTAGAACCAACAGCGTCATTACCTTTGTCATCGACGCAGGATACATCTTGTCATCTATACCTCGTCCGGCAACAATGTAATTGGTATCCAGGTTGACAAGTATTGCATAATCGGAATAGATACCGTCACTTTCCAGCGTCTTTTTGCTCAGCGAAACCGTATTGGTGTCACTCGTCATCAAGAAGCTGTTATTGACGGGAGGCTCGACAACGGGTGTTTTTTCCTTGATTTCAAAAGTGGCCGTTGCCGTACCGTTCAAAGAACGGATTTCAACCGTGTGGATACCCACAGACAGCGTTGCCAAATACTGCGCGTGCAACGTCACCACTGTGCTTCCCTCGCTCACGGTATAATTCGTTGTGGGAACAAGCACCGTGCCATCAACGGCTACGTTCTCGAAATCAGCAAAAGCAGCATTCGAAACAAACGTCAACGTTGCGGTCGGGTGGTCCAAACTCCACGATTGTCCCTGAGAAGTCGCATCCATGACAGGAGTCGCAGGCTCGTCGGGAAGGATAGGATCATCGGGAGGCGTAACGTCTTCCGTATCTGCAGGTGGAGTATCGGGGGTAGATAATTTCGTAATCCAGTGAATGGACAGGACACAGATAACAATCAACAAAAAGGTTAAGAGCGCCAGCACCAGGCCCCACAAAAAATTCATTGGTGAAGGGCTGTCTACGGCGTGATGATGTTCAGAATGGCCATGTTGACCGGATCCACGATGCGGATTTGGATTCATTTGTCCCATGTCGTTGATCACAGCTCCTTTCTTTGGCGATACGCGCATACTGCGGCAGCGAATGATTCGCCGCCATCTTGGCATAACTTACCCATAGATAGGGCTATTTTACCATAATCTTGGACAAATGTCAAGGTGAAAAGCAATTTTTGTTTCCTTCTGTTGTTGATTTCTTTCCCTTTTCTTCGTTTGGCCATAAATTCCGACCAAATCCTCAGTAATTCGTCGTTCAAAACAGCCAAAATTCGCAGCAAAAAATTGTTCCAAATGACGATTGACACGCTTTTTTCTATATGATATAATAATTTATATTTTTTATTTCATGCGGGCGCACGCGCGAATTTTCTTGCGGTATCGCGCCGTCCGATCTATCTAAGGTAGCCGTTCAGCTCTCTGCCAACCGCAGGGGGCTTTTTATGTTACCGACCAAGGAGGACCACTATGACCATTATTGACGTTTTGGAGCAAAATGCTATCCAATATCCCAAAGAAACGGCACTGGTTGAAATCAATCCGCAGTTTGAGCAATCCAGCCGCATCACTTGGCGAGATTATGCCCTGATCCAGCCCGAGCCGGGACAACCCTTCCGCCGAGAAATCACCTGGACAGATTTTGAACAAAAAGCCAATCGGTTTGCCAATCTTCTTCTGACCCGTGGTTGCAAAAAAGGCGACAAGATTGCTATATTGCTGATGAACTCGATTGAGTGGTTGCCCATTTATTTCGGCATTCTCAAAGCGGGCGCCGTTGTCGTTCCGCTGAACTATCGCTATACCGCAGAGGAAATCAAATATTGCCTGAATAAGGCAGACTGTACAATGCTCGTATTCGGTCCGGAATTAAGTC
>JAZQUX010000074.1:0-2072 GCA_045631585.1 Eubacteriales bacterium
CAAATGACGTATATAGGGGGGAAGGTCAGTCTGCCTGTTGGGCTATGTCTGTGATATACTCCAAACGGTAGCAGGCGCTTTCAGCCCAACGCGTTTCTTCATCGGTAAACTGCCCTTGGCGGTAACGTTCGATATACGGTGTGATGAACTCCGCATCGTATTTCGCGAGATACTCATGAGCATACTCGAAAGCGAACAGGTTGCCTTCTTCGATCAGATGCTTGCACAGATTCGTGACGATCGGTTGGTTATCGCATTGATCCAGCGCATCCATGCGGACAATGCGGGGAGTACCGTTTTCATAATAACAAATGGCGTAATAATCGTACAAGTAAACGTTGCTTGTGCCGTCGGTAAAGAGGACATACTCCCCCTGCCTGATTCCCGCGTCTGTCAAAACAAAGTCGGGTTCACCGCCAACAAAGTCAAAACTCGCAAGCGCATCTCCCTTTTGGAGCAGTATGGATTCAGTGTAATAATACGCGTTGTCATAGGACTGCGTGGTCTCAAATCCGAAAACCGTCGTTGGAACTGAAATGGTCATATCAAAGGGACCGCCGGCCTCGAATTTTTTTATTGAAGACTTATGCGTCTCCCCACTGACGATCAAGACACTTTGAGGAGCTACCGCAATTTTTGCAACGGCCAGCAGAAGAAACAGCGCGATCATCAGGTCACAGCGAATGAACAGTTTCAGTATGTTGCCGCTATCCTTGGCGGTCTGTTGCTTGTCGGTTGTGTGTTTCCTATGAGAGATAAGCAGGACAAGAATCGCAACGGTATCCAGAAGGAATACCTTGATGCTGTTGAGAAAACCCAGATTAGCGCAAGCGCGGATCAGATAGGGCGAGGCCTCGGTGTACTTGTCCTGAAGAGAACGGATCTGGTGGATCAAATGGACATCGTAACATACAGAAAAGCCGAACAAAAGCAGAAGTATGATGGTCACCCGCCGCAGGAGACCCTTGTCTGACCAAATGGCTTGCTCGCGTTGCACGAAAAGGGCGTATCCAATCAGCCAGTACGCGATGGTCAGACTGTCTTCAATCAAATATCGCCAGTCGGCAAGAGCGCGGGCGGAGAATAGGATTGCCGCATCAAAAAGCAGTTTCGTTCCGATAAAAACCAAACATTTCACCAGCACTCTACGCTTGACGTTGATTCCCAGCATGGATAATGAGCCTGTGCTGAATGGAGATATGTTTTGGGTAAAGGCAATCAACATAAACCACGTTGTAATTACGGCGAGCAGCACGTCGAAGATGATATCGAACACCGTATATGTGCCGCCCCCCCGGTGTAGATAGTAGGCTGTAAAGAAACGGACGGTATGAACAGAAAGAATCAGTATCAGATTCTCTACCAGTTGATGTTTTTTCATGGTGTCCCTCCGGTCAAAGCATTAAATTTGCAATTCACCTCTTCGGTCTTTCCGCCTTCCCCCTCGCCGTCAGCCGAATGATGAGCATCAGGTCGTCGGGCTGCACCTTGGCCTCGTGGGCGGCGCGGCAACGGCGGATCTCCCCGCATTTGGTACATTTGGAGATGATGATGTAGCCCTTCTTGGGATCGGGCTCGGCGGAGATGGGCTCCAGATCCCCTCCGCAGGGGTTGGCGCGGTCGCCGGGGTTGATGTCCACGTGCCGCGACCAGAGGCAGAAGGGACAGTGGTTGCGGGAGGAGTAGCCCAGGGGCTTGACCTCCTTCCCACAATGGACGCAGACAAAGCCGTCGTCCAGCTTGGAAAAGCGTTTCTGTTCCATGGGGGATTCCTTTCATAGGATACAGGATTTTCGTGAAATGGGTATGAACGGAGGCAAGGTTAATGGATGATGAATAATGAATAATGAATAATGAAGGTGCAAATCCTTCGGATTTGTCCATTTTTATTTGAATCGTAAGAAACCGAAGGTTTCTCTCCACAATTATTCATTATTCATCAGCCGCTTGCGGCGACTTCATTATTCATTTTCGTTTATAGTACGCCTCCAGCACTTCTCCCGCCGACATAGCCGAATAGGAGCCGCCGCCTGCGCGCTCAATGACCGAGACCACCACGATCTCGGGATTTC
>JAZQUX010000075.1:0-10301 GCA_045631585.1 Eubacteriales bacterium
GTAAAGCCGCCCGCCTTAAGAACCTCAAGCATAACGAGCATGTTGTCGTATACGTTGGCGGGGAACTGGTCGGTGTCCCAGCCCAGCTGTGCGTCTCCCGTGTTGGCGTCGATGGAGCCGAACACACCGTTGATACGCGCCGTTGCCAGCTCGTGCTGGAAGGTGTGACCCGCCAACGTCGCGTGGTTGCCCTCGATGTTGAGGCGGAAATCGTCCATCAAGCCGTATTTCTGCAAGAAGGCCACGCAAGTCGCGGCGTCAAAATCGTACTGATGCTTGGTTGGCTCCTTGGGCTTGGGCTCAATGTAAAAGTCGCCCTTGATGCCAATGCTGCGGCCATAGTCGCGAGCCATGGTCAACAGCCGCGCCATGTTGTCCAATTCAAACGCCATATCGGTGTTCAGCAACGTTTCATAGCCCTCGCGGCCACCCCAAAACAGATAGTTTTGCCCCCCCAAGCGAACCGTGATTTCCATTGCTTTTTTGATCTGCGCCGCGGCAAAAGCAAACACGTCAGCATGAGGCGATGTGCCTGCGCCGTGCATATAACGAGGGTGGTTAAAGCAGTTGGCCGTACCCCAAAGAAGCTTTTTGTTGTATTTCTGTTGCAGTTCTTCCAAAAGATCGGCGATCTCGTCCAAATTTCGATTGGACTCGGCCAGCGTCGCGCCTTCCGGTGCGATATCGCGGTCGTGGAAGCAGTAGTAGTCGATGGACAATTTGTCCATCAATTCAAAGGCGGCGTAGGCTTTGGCGCGGGCGTGGGACATCGGATCGCTCTCGCCGAACGACTTGTCCGCCGTGCCGCGACCGAACATATCGGTACCGTCAGCGCACAGCGTGTGCCAGTAGGCCATGGAAAAACGAAGATGCTCGCGCATGGTTTTTCCCGCGATGACTTCGTTGGGATTGTAATAACGGAACGCCAGGGGATTTTTTGTTTTGGGACCCTCATAAGCAATTTTTTTGATATTAGGGAAATATTCTTTCATGATCGTAACCTCACGTTTCTATGACAATGGTAGCGGTGCGGCGGATATCCGTTGAAGATGCGCCGACCAGCAGTTCAAATTCTCCGGGTTCAACCACCCATTCAAAGCGGCGGTTGAGCAGCTTAAAGCTGTCAAAATCCAAGGAGAGCTCCACCGTGCGGCTCTCGCCCTTGGGGATATGTACGCGTGAAAACGCACGCAATTCGCGATCGGGAGTGACGATGGAGGAGCAGACGTCGCGGACGTACAGCTGTACGACCTCGTCGCCGTCATACTCTCCTGTGTTGGTTACGTCCAGCGTGACGGTAACATCGTACAGTCCCGTTTTCTTGACTCGCAACTCTCCGTAATCGAAGCGGGTATAGGAGAGTCCGTGGCCAAAGGGGAACAGCGGGGCGCGTGGTCCTTCTAAGTAATGCTCACTGCCGCCGGGCAGGCGATTGTAAAAGCAGGGGAGAGAGCCAATGCCGCGGGGGAAGGAGATGGGCAATCGACCGGCGGGGCAAAGCTCGCCGTACAGCGCTTCCACGATGGCGCGGGCGCCGTGCTCGCCGATGAACCAGCATTCCAGTATGGCATCGCAAAGGGTCACTTCCTCTTGCAGGTCGATGGGCTTGCCGTTTTCCAGCACCAGAACGATCGGCGTGCCCGTTTCGGCGACACGGCGAATCAGCTCGCGTTGACGTCCGTATAGGTGCAGATCGTTGCGGTCCATGCCCTCGCCGCTGGTGACTTTATCGTCACCGCAAACGATGACAGCCACGTCGCTCTCGCGAGCGATTTCAATGGCTTGTTCCATGCTATCGGAGCGGTTGTCAAGCGAGAGTGTGAGATTGACACAAGTGCTAACATCGGGCAACTCTACGACGATGTCGCGGCACACGCCGTGATCGAAATGGACGTCACACTGAGGCATGGCATCGCCCGCGCGGCAACCGTCCATGACCAATACTCCGTCCAGATATACTCTGGCACGGTTGTTACCTGTAAACAGTAATTTGCCATCAAAGCTCTCCCGACCGAACAGCGTGCGAGTATCGGGGCAGAGGCGAGTGGTCATGCGGACGGAGTAGTTATTGAAGGGAAGATCGCGGTGAGGCTTGGCCAAAATCCAAGTGAAATTGATCTGCCGCATGACGTTTTCTCCCACTTTTTCGCCCTCGAATCCCTTTTGGGGATAATATTCCATGCGAACACCCTCGGGATACCAAGAAACGGGAATGGCGTCTACGTCCTGTGGAGTAATACAGCATCCACCGCATTGGCGGAAGGATATGTCCCCCGACTGCGCCATTTCATCGGCGATGGAAGGAACGCGATATCCCCACGGATTGGAGGAATAACTGCCCAAGCGCCCAACGCCGGAGGAAGGTCCGAGCAGGGCGACCTTGGCATTCTTTTTCAATGGTAGGAGGTTGTTTTTGTTTTGTAAGAGCGTGATGGCCTTGCGAGCGGCCTTCAAGGAGATGTCCTTGTGCTCTTGGCAACGCAAAACCTCCTCTTCGCGTCCTTCGGGCATATAGGGCTGATCGAACAGACCCAATTCAAATTTGATGCGAAGAATACGCGACACGGCCTCGTCGAGCATATCGGTTGTGACGGATCCGTCGGATATGTTGTCTGCCAAACTCTTTCGCCACACGGCGTTGGGATAGTCAAAGCCTTGTACATCAAGGCCGGCGCGGAAGGCGGTCGCGATGCTGTCCTTTTCTCCTGCCGTCATGTGGTGTGCGTGGTTTAATCGGGCCACCGAGCCAAAGTCCGCGCGGACATAGCCTCGCATACCGAGACGCTCTTTGAGAATGTCGCGCAAATAGTAGTCGGAGGCAATGACACATTCGCCGTCGATGCTGTGATAAGCAGCCATGGCATTACAAGCCCCAGCCATTCGGATGCCCGCCTCAAACACGGGCAAAAAATAGGTTTCTACTTCGCGCGGTCCTGCGTGGAGGGGAGAGCAGTTGGTGCCTCCCTCGGGAACGCCGTGGCCGACGTAGTGCTTAGGTTCGCAGGCAACGGCGCAGTCGGATGACAGGTTGCCGTGATTTTGCTCGCCTGTGATGATGGCATAGGCCATCTTGGAGGACAGATAGGTATCCTCTCCGAAGGTTTCTTCCACGCGGCCCCACCGAGGCTCACGCGCCAGATCGAGATTGGGGGCTAAAATTTCGGTAATGCCCAGCGTACGGGTCTCTTTACCGATGGCGTGACCGACTTCGTGGGTCACGTTGGGATCGAATGTCGCTCCGAGCGCGATGGGCATGGGAAAGCTGGTGGCGCCGGGATAGGAAATTCCATGCAGGGCCTCACCTGTAAAAATACAGGGAATGCCAAGTCTGGTTTTTTCAACAAAATAGCGCTGAAGTAAGTTGAGTACTCGTGGGGAAGAATAAACGTCATGAACAAATCCCATGCCGACCTGCCCGATGGTCTCTTCCACGCGATCCCAATGATAGTCGGAGGAAGGATCCAGCGCACAAAAATGGGCGGGGTGAATGTCCGTGCCGAGTTCGACGCCGCGGATCATATCGGTTTGCGCAATTTTTTCTTCGAGGCTCATGCGACCGAGCAGGTCGTCGATTCTTTCTTGAATGGATAGCGTTTTATCTTGATAAGGAAGCATAAAGACCGTCCTTTCCAAAGCGGAGTGATTGGATTTTTTTGATGCCATAGGCGTGTTGACGCGGTTATTTTTTGCACCGTGCCCGAGATTACGATGGCGACAGATTGGCTTTGATGCGATTCATGAATTCAGACGCACCAACCACGTCAACGTCACCGTCCAACAGGGAGACCAGCTTGGCTACAGCCGCCATGGTGTCACCATTGGCGACGAAATTGCCATCGGCATCCAAGCCGGACCAAGCGTGAACAATGATAAAGGAATAGGCATTGGTGGAATATATGTCCGTGGAGGCGCTGTTGATGCTGTTGGCAATGCTTTCCGGATCGCATCCGCCGATCCCGCTCCACAGGCGGTATCTGGCCGACACCACGGGAACGCCGTCGGACCAAAGAATCTCACCGTTGTATCCGGCGTAGTTGGCGTAATCGGTATAAAAGATGCCCTCGATGGCGGATTGAGCGGTGAACGCGCTCATGTTTTGCGCGGTAAAGCCGTGGTCATCCAGAATGTTCATGTACTTAAATCCCCGTCGCGCCATTGTTTCAGCCAGCGTTTGCACCATGCTCCGCTTGGCATCTTCATCCCAGTTGGAGGGGAAGGTGTAGCCAAGGCCTGAGAGCTGCATGATAAATTCATCTTGCGATGTTTGTTGGTCGGCATAATATTGCATCATGGGCAATGCCAAGTCGCCGACAAGCGCCGGCAATCCCCAAGACATAGGAAAAGTACCGCGCAGTTCGGAACCGTACCAATAGGTTTTGTGTGCGTAATCATTCATCGTCCATTGCAGGTTGTCGCCGTCCGACATGACAATGCAAACGGTATGTACGTCATTGCGCGTACTTGGCGGATCAACATTTTCTGAGGAGTACAGCTCGTTGTTGACCTTTCCTTCGCCAAAGAAGGAGGAAAGCGTGGACAGATTATAGGCGTGGTCGGCAGGAATGAGGCAGGCGTTGAGTTTGGAGAGTGATGATACGGTTTCGTACTCGCCCAGCGTATTGTTCCAACCGAGCAGGATGGCGCCATCGTCCAAAAATTCAAACATATCGGCGTGTTCGTTGGCTTGGGAACCATCATAGAAATTGAAATATGCGCCGGCCATGACGGCATAATCTACCAGCTTGTGTGCCATCGAGGTGGGTTGTTCGACCGCGACGGTGCGCGAGAGTTGGGCGAAATATTCGCTGGAGCGCAACCATAAGTCGTCCTTGTCGCGGGCATCCATGATCATGCAAAGACCGGCGTTGAGAGCGAGTTGTTCGTTGGAGGGCTGTACAACAACGGCATTCAAAAGTCCGGCAAGCGAGATGGCTACGCTCAAAGACTCGGAAGAGCTGAGAATATAACCCGATAGTTCGGGTGCATAGAACGAAAGCAGGGTTGCAAGCGTCCAATCCGCGCCGCTTTCGTCCGTCTCGCAAATCGTAACGCCCTCATTTTGAATGTAGGGCAGATAGAGTGACCAGGAGTTGGCGCGCAACAGAATCTGCGTTTCGGAGTTTTTGGCGGCAAGGCCTTGCAAAGTACCCAGCGTTACGCCATTGGCGCCGCTGACGGCTTTGGTTAGCAACAGTGTTTTTGCCTTGTTGGGAGCAACGCTGATGGCCGGCAACAGGGGAGTCGGTTCCTCGGGCGCTGTCTCAGAATCGTCGGGATCCGATACCGAATCGTCGGGATCTGACACCGAATCGTCGGGGTCATCCTCGGGGCCGTCGGGTTTTGTGTCGGGATCCTGCGGAGGCTGTGGAGGTTGCTCGGAAGGGGTGGTGGAAGGCTGCGAGCAACAACACAAGCACAGCATACTGAGGGTTAAGGCAAGCACGATGGTTAACATTCGTTTGATCTGCAGTAACATAGCAAAACATATCCCTTTCATTGATGGATTGGGCGATATGATAGGCAAGAAAGGGGAACTTCCGCAGAAGTTCCCCTTTCGAGATTGTTATTAACCCTGGGATTTCTTATATTCCTCAATGATCTTGGAGGCGATCATAGCGGGAACGACGTCGTAATTGGTGACATTGAACGAATATACGCCGCGTCCCTGAGACATTGCACGCAGAGCGATCGGATAATCCATCATTTCAGACTTGGGAGCGACAGCCGTGACAACGGTGTAGCCCTTCTTCTTGGTGTCGGGTTCCATGCCCATAACGCTACCGCGACGCTTGTTCAAATCGCCAATGACGTCACCGACCATACCGTCCGGAACGGTGATGAGTGCTTCGCCAACCGGCTCCAGCAATACGGGAGCGGCCATTTCCAAACACTTCTTATACGCCAAAGATGCGGCGGTCTTGAAGGAAAGTTCATCCGAGTCAACGGCGTGATAAGAGCCGTCGTACAGATCAGCACCAAGACATGTCATGGGGAAGCCGGCAATGCCCTTGGCCATGGCATCCTGCAGGCCCTTTTCAACGGCGGGGTAGAAGTTCTTGGGAACGGTACCGCCGACAACGGATACGGTAAAGGTCAAGCCTTCGTCCTCAGCGGGAGCAAAGCGAATCTTAACGTGACCGAACTGGCCGGAACCACCGTTCTGCTTCTTGTGACGTCCTTCAACGTCGCAAGGCTTGGTGATCTTTTCACGGTAAGGAATGCGAGGCTTGTCAAAGCGGACGTTAACGCCAAAGCGGCTCTTGAGGCGGGACGCCAGAACGGCCAGGTGCATATCACCCATACCGTAAACGACGAATTCCTTGGTCTCTGCATCATTTTCGCAACGAATGGTGAGGTCCTCTTCGGTCATACGGCTGATGGCCTGAGAGATCTTGCTTTCGTCAGCAGCAGTGCAGGGAATCATGGCCTGTGCCAAGAAGGGCTTGGGGAATTCGATGCCTGCATAAGCAAAATCGGTGTTCCAGGTCAGGGTGTCACCCGTATTGGTGTTTGAGAGCTTAGCGGTCATACCGATATCACCGCAAACCAGCTCGTCAACTTCCGTCTGCTTTTTGCCGCGAACGGTGTAAATGTGTGCGAGTTTTTCATTGTCGCCCGTGGTGCGGTTGGTCAGTGTCAGGTCGCGTTTGACCGTACCATTCATAACCTTAAAGAAGTTCATCTTACCAACGAACGGGTCAGCGACCGTCTTGAAGACAAACAGTGCGGGCTCACCGTCGGGGTTGATCTCATACTCATCGCCGTTTGCCAGCGTTTCTGCCTTCTTTGCCGTGTGTCTGGGGAAGGACTCGGTGATTTTATCGAGCAGCGTCCATACGCCCCACAGCTTGGTAGCTGCGCCGCAGAATACGGGAACGATATCGCCGTGGATGATACCCTCGTGGATACCGTTGATGCATTCCATGGTGGTGATGTCCTCGCCGCCGAAATATTTTTCCATCAAATCTTCATCTGCACTTGCTACTGCCTCAAGCAGCATATCGCGATACTTGTCGGCCGCTTCCTGAGATTCCTCGGGAATGGGATGGATGGAGTGGTGACCTGCGTTATCGAACACGTGAGCTTCCATGCCGACCAGGTCGATGGCACCGACAACGGCGCCGTCCTTGACCATGGGAATGGTCAGAGGGCAGATCTTCTTGCCCCAGCGATCGTGCAGGGCGTCGAGAACTTTTGCAAAACGAGCCTCGTTGTCATCAAATTTATTGATAAAGAATGCCTTAGGCAGACCTGCTTCGGTGGCAGCGTCCCATGCCAGTTCGGTACCAACCTGAATACCGCTCTTACCGTCAACCACGATCAGAGCACTGTCGGCAACGCGAAGAATCTGAGAGCACTCGCCGGAGAAATCCAGGTATCCGGGGCAGTCGAGAACGTTGACCTTAATATCTTTCCACATCAGGGGAGCGATGGCGCCCGAAAGGGAGAACTTTCTTGCGATTTCCTCGGAATCGTAGTCGCAAACGGTATTGCCGTCGCCGACTTTACCCAGTCTGTCGGTTGCGCCCGAGATATACAGCATAGCCTCAGCGAGGGAGGTCTTTCCGCATCCACCGTGTCCTAACAATGCAACGTTTCTGATTTTTTTTGTTTCAAGTGCCGCCATGGCGTTGTTCCTTCGTTTCCGCTGTGCGGAAACAGCCTTTCATTCAAAATCGGATTATAATTTTATACATGATTCAATTATAAAATATGCGCAAGGCTACAAATCCTTTTTCATTATACAATAGAAAAGTTCGCTTTTCAAGAGGGAAAAGCGAACTTTTTGCTATGGAGACATAGAAATTTCATGCTATTTTTTGTTGAAATTACACAAAAACAGACCAATCTTATAGCGAAATATCAAACAATCGTGCGGCATTTTGGGCGGTCAAGAGAGCCATGTCTTCGCAGGAAATGCCATGCAATGAAGCCAACATTTCCACGGTGTGCACCATCAGAGAAGAGTTGTTTCTTTTCCCTCGGTGGGGATGAGGGGCAAGATAGGGCGCGTCTGTTTCGACCATCAGATATTCGAGCGGGACAGAGGCGGCGACCTCCTGCACCCGCTTTGCATTTTTGAAGGTGACGACGCCCGAGAAGGAAATCATCCATCCTCTGCGCCACAATTCGCGTGCCATTTCCGCGCTTCCGCTGTAGCTGTGAAAAACGCCTTTGACGTTGGGATGGCGAAGAATGGTCTCGAAACAATCCCCGTGAGCATCACGGTCGTGAATGATGACAGGGAGATTCAATTCCTTGGCCAAACACATTTGCTCCTCAAAGTACCAAGCCTGACGCTCGCGGTCGACGGGCAGCCAGTCGCGCTCATAATAGTCCAGACCGATTTCTCCGATGGCAACGATTTTGTTTTGCTTGCGGAAGGTGATGGGATCGGGGGAGTTGCAACCGAGCAGAGCGCGAAGGGCGAGCATTTGATTTTCGCGTCCTTCGATCTGTTGACAATCTTCGGGATGGATGCCGACGGCGGCGTACATTCCCTCATATTGGGCGGCTTGCGAAAGCGCCAAGCGCGAGGTGTCAATGTTGGTGCCTATATTAACAATGTGAGAAACGATCCCCCCACAAGAAGCGAGTATGGTGGGGAGCAATTCGTCGGCTAAAGGGCCTTCGGTCGGATCGTTGTACCAAGAGTCAAAATAGTGGGCGTGGGAGTCGAAGATGGTCATAGAAAACATCCTTTCGGGGCTGATTTTATCGGTGCTTGTGCCGCCGAGAATGGCGGAGAAGGGGGGGCGTCTGCGTCCGCGGGCGACGTGATACATTACGGCAATGGGGAAACTCCATTTGCGAAGTTTCCCCACGTTCATTAAAACTCATTCTTCAGCGATCTTGTCATCAATTCCATCAAGACCTGCTTGCAATCGGCGTTCTCATACAGAATGCGATATACGGCGGTACAGATGGGCAGATCTACGTTGTGTTTTTTGCCAAGATCGACCATGGCGCGGGCGGTATAGTATCCCTCTGCCAATGCGCCGAAGGATTTTCCCTTGGCAAAACATTCACCAAACGCGCGATTGTGCGAGTGGGGAGAAAAAACAGTAGCCTCATAGTCACCTAAATGGCAAAGACCGTAGGCGGACATCGGATTTCCTCCCATGGCCTTGATAAGCAGCGCGACCTCATGGGTTCCGCGCGCCATCAGTGCGCCCTTGAGTGTGCTCAGTTCAAAGCCATCCAGCATACCGGCGGCAATGCCAATGACATTCTTTGCGGCGGCGCCGATTTCGTTTCCAATCAAATCCTGACCGTAATAGAAGCGAATCAGGTTGCTGGAGAATTCATTAACCAAGCGGTGCTTGACCTCTTCGTCGAGCGAGTCGATGACCATGCAAGAGGGATTTCCTTTATAAAATTCTTGTACGTGTCCGGGGCCGAGCCACACAGCTAAGGAGCAACTTTCGTCCAAATCATCTGAAGCGATCTCGGATAAGCGCTTACCGCTGGAGATATCGATGCCCTTCATGCAGAGCACGATGATCTTGTGGCGCAGCTGCAACGGCTTCAGTTCTTTCATCAAGCCCGAAAGCGCTTGCGAGGGAATAGAGATGACGATGGTTTCTGCGTCTGCCACCTCGCGGATATCGGTGGTCAACCGGACGGATTCGGGAAGAGCGAGCAGATCATTTTTTCTTGTTGCCAAAAAACGTTGCATTTCGGGAGCATCCGCCATGCCGTACAGCGTGACTTGGTGTCCCATGCGGTCGAGGTACCAGGTGATCAGCGATCCCCAGCGACCGCAGCCGATAACGGTGATTTTCATAATAACTCCAAAATTGTATATTTACTTGCCAACACTCTGTACTTATTCTGTAAACCGGTGGGGTAGGGGCCCCACAATGGATTTGCGGAACGAGCGATAGAAAGTAAGCGAAAAAAATCTTGCCTTGAATTTACCTTCAAGTTTTTGAAGATTCCAAAGAAACTTTTATCAAAAAAGTTTCTTTGGCGGGTGCAGGGCAGCGACCTGCAAACTCAGCGTACTCTCTCACCCAGAGGTGTTTCGGGATCAAGGAAGACGACGCGGATGGTTTCCTCGCCGCTGGCCAAAATCATGCCGTTGGATTCTACGCCGCACAGGGTGGCAGGCTTGAGGTTGGCGACCAAAATGATCTTCTTACCGATCAGCTGGTCGGGCGTGTAGTACTTGGCAATGCCGGATACAACTTGACGCTTCTCGTAGCCCAAATCTACTTGCAGTTTGAGCAATTTCTTGGCCTTCGGGACACCCTCACAGGCCAGAATCTTGGCGGTGCGCAGTTCAACGCCCATGAAGT
>JAZQUX010000076.1:0-12679 GCA_045631585.1 Eubacteriales bacterium
GAAAAGGAGAAGCGTATGGAAAAGGATATTCCCAAACACATCAAAGGTATTCGCTGCGACGTGAAAAAATGTCAGTACCACGATGGGGACAGCTACTGTACGGCAGATCACATTGCCGTAGGCCCCAGCTACGCAGAGCACGCAAACGAAACGCTCTGTGCTACGTTTCAGGAGCGGAAGCTGTAAGCTTATTCGCAGAAAACGACCTTGGGCATTTCGCTGGGCTCAGTAACACCGGTAAAGCGTACAGGCAGGGAAAGAGTACGCAGAAGCGGTGCAGGAGCCTCGCATCCGGAAACCTCGGTCAGCGTCCGGAGAAGCACGGCGGGATCGTCGGATTCCACAGGCTTGCCAAGGGCGGCGCATACGTCGCCGGGGAACTTGAAGGGACTGGCGGTAGAGTCAACTACGATTTTTCTCTCGGAACCGGATGCAACCTTATATTTTTCTGCACAGCCAAGACCGACTGCCGTGTGGGGATCGCAGAGGTATTTACGCTCTTCGAAAGAGCGGCGGATCACGTCTGCGGTCCCTTCTTCCGAGCAGCAGTAGCCGCTGAAGACGCCGCGGAGCTTTTCCATTACGTCAGCGGATGCGGTGTAAACACCGTTTTCCTGCAGCTGGCGCATCAGATCCTTGGTCATTTCGCTGCCGCCCAGAACGTAGAGCAGTCTCTCAAGGTTGGAGGAAATGAGGATGTCCATCGAGGGGGACATGGTCAAGTGGAAGGCGCGATTGCGGTCATACGTGCCGGTACGCAAAAAGTCGGTCAGAACATGATTCTTGTTGGATGCGCAGATCAGCTTACCAACGGGAAGTCCCATGCGGCGAGCAAGATATGCGGCAAAAATATTACCGAAATTTCCCGTGGGAACACAGACGTTAAAGGTTTCACCTTTGTTCAGGTTGCCTTCGTTGACAAGGTCACACCAAGCGGAAACATAGTAAACGATCTGAGGGAGAAGTCTACCCCAGTTGATCGAGTTGGCGCTGGAGAGCAGATATCCGCCTACGTTCAGGCGGTCAGCAACCACGCTGTCGCTGAAAATGCGCTTGACGCCGGTCTGCGCATCGTCAAAGTTGCCGCGGATGGCCAATACTCGCACGTTTTCACCCTGCTGGGTTGCCATTTGCAGTTTCTGCACGCGGCTGACGCCGTCAACGGGGTAGAATACGATCATTTTGGTCTGATCAATGTCGCGGTATCCTTCCAAAGCCGCCTTGCCCGTGTCGCCCGAGGTGGCAACGAGAATCAGAGCCGTTCTTTCTTCTCCGGTCTTTTTCAGTGCACGGGAGAGAAGGCGGGGCATGATTTGCAGGGCCATATCTTTGAACGCGGCGGTGGGACCGTGCCACAGCTCCAAAGAGTAAAGATTGTCATTGCCAACGGCAACCAGCGGAGCTGCACCACCACGGAAGGAGGAGGGAGCATATGCCGCCTGACAGTCGGAAAGTAACTCGTCATAAGTATAGTCCGTCAAAAACAGTTTCATGATTTTGGCTGCACGGGTAGCATAATCGTCCTTGCGCAACTCTTCCAAAAATTCTTCAGTCAGTGCGGGCAACGTTTCGGGAACGAACAATCCGCCGTCACCGGCAAGTCCCTGCTTGATGGCCTGCGCGGCGCTGACGGGACATTCTTTCTTTTGATCTCTGGTGCTGTAGTAGTTCATGGTTTTGGTATCCTTTCGATATAAGCTGGAAATTATATGGTGAATTGGTGATTTTATGGTGCTGTTATGTAGTGAGATGATGCTTGATAAAATTCAGCGCGTTGCCGCTGAAAACATTTCGGATCAGATCCTCCGAATATCCGTGTTGGTTCATAGCAGAAGCCAACAGCTTTATGTCGGAAACGGTGGAAATTCCCTCCGGCAACGACGCTCCGTCAAGATCTCCTCCGATAGCGATATGATGTTCGCCGCCCAGGGAGAGAAAATGCTCGATGTGAGGCAGCAGATCCTCGGGGCGAGCGTAACCGCCATGGTCGCAATCCTTGACGTGGTGGGCACAAAGATTCAACCCGACGATACCGCCAAGGGCGATCAATCTCTTGAAATGCTCATCGCGCAAATTTCGGGAATGGCCCCACACGGCATGCGCGTTGGAATGAGACGCGATCACAGGACGTCCCGCGTGCTCTGCCAGAGTTAAAATGTCGTCGGCGCTTTGGGCGGATGCGTGAGAAATGTCGGGAACGATGCCAAGCTCAAAGCAACGCTTGACCACCGTGCGTCCGAAATCGGTCAGCCCTGCCTCGGTGTTGTGTGAGCCTCCGATACAGCTCTCTCCCGCCCACATCAGCGTCAGGTATTTGACGCCTCGCGTGGCCAGTTCGTCCAAACGTTCGATATTGCCGGCCAAAAGGCGGGCATCCTCAACGGCGAGGATTGCGGCAACTTTTTCGTTTTGCCAAGTCGATGTGAGCTCGTTTGCCGTACGCACGCGGCAGATGCCGTCGTTTTGGGAGATCAACTGATCAAAATGATCCGAGACGGTAATGAAATCCTGGTAGATTTGCTCATCGGTGCGCTTGGAGCTGCCCCATATCGCAAAAAACTGTGCATAACGGTGATATGCCGCGGCTCCATCAAGTGAGATCGCCAAAGAGTTGGTTTGCAACGGTTGCTCACGGCGATATAACTCCAGAGCAGTGTCGCAATGCAGATCAATATAATCAAGATTCATGGTCAATTCCTCTTGCTTCCTATTTTGCAAAAAATGCGTTTCGTATGTGGTGAATATTCAACAAATGAGGGGGAGCACCCTCTTTGGTCTTTTTGAGATAGACCTCAATGACGTCAATGCGAGGCTGCAGCGTGTTTTCCGGATGCGTTCTCAAATAGTTTTTGGCCGCTGTGATAATGTGGCGCTGTTTCGTACTCCCTACCGCTTGAGAAGGGCGTCCGTATGTCAGGTGTTCCGGCAAAAGGCAGGAACGTGTTTTGACTTCCACAAAAATCAAAAATTCTTCGTCACGGGCGATAATATCAATTTCTTGATGTCCGCTGCGGTAATTCCGTTCAAGAACAGTAAAGCCGTTTTGCTCTAAAAAATTGGCGGCCACATCCTCGCCGGTCCATCCCACCAGCGCTTTTTGATTGATCATACGGGTTCTCCATGCTTGAAATCGAGAATCCACTCGGGCAAACGATGGCGAACGGACGCAAAGTCGCATCCGCGGCAATCGGAAGGGAACGCGAACGACGACGGGTGCTTGGCTTTTGCAATGTCCTCGGGTCGCGCCTCGGTATCATCAAATGCGTCGGGATTCAAAAAGCGGATAAATCTAAGTCGGTGAATGGGGGAAGGCCCCAATTCTCTCAAGGCGTTCATGTGTACTTTGGTACCATAGCCTTTGTGCCCTGCAATGCCGTAGCCGGGATATTGCGCGTCCAGTTCAACGCACGCGCGGTCACGGGTGACCTTAGCCAAAATCGAAGCCGCAGCAATGTTATCAACCAGCGCGTCCCCGTGAATGACGGCGCGGGCAGGAAGGGGAAAGTCCCGTTCTACGTTGCCATCGATCAGCGCGGCTTCGGGGAGCGGATACAAACCGGCAATGGCCCGTCGCATCGCCAAAAGGGACGCCTCCAATATGTTGTACTGATTGATCTCTTGTACGCTGGATTGCGCAATACAATATGTCAGTGCCTTTTCTTTGATTTCGCCAAACAGCTGATCACGTTTTTTTGCGGATAGCTTTTTGGAATCGTTCAAACCTTCAAGGGTCACATTCTCGGGAAGAATGCAGGCGGCGGCAACCACAGGTCCGCACAAAGGGCCGCGCCCGGCTTCATCCGCGCCGCAGATCAGCGTGTAACCTGCTTGCTTGAAATATATCAATTCGGCAACATCATTGTTCATGATCATCACCTTCTTGTTTCTTGGCGGTAGGGATTCGATCCAGCGTAATTCGTCCAATTTTAGCCGAACGGAATTCATCAATCAGCATAATAGCGGTGCGTTCAATGTTGACCTCTCCGCCCGAAATGAGCATTCCGCGGCGGCGGCCGATGGCTTCCATCAAAGCAAAGTCATCGTAATCTGCCAGTTCTTCCACTGCTTTGGCGAACGGATAACGGGACAGAAGGAGAGCAGGGTATTGATCACGTAAACGGCCGCACAGGCGCATTGCGATGGTTTCAATGTCCAAAATGGCGTCCTTGATGGCGCCGGTCATGGCGAGATTTTCACCAACGATGTGATCTTCAAATTTGGGCCAAAGAAGACCGGGCATATCCATTAGGTCAATGCCGATGGACGTGGAGTACCAAGCCTTGTCTACCGTCACGCCGGGACGATTTTCCACCTTGGCTTTTTTGTTGCCCACCAGCTTGTTGATCAGCGTGGATTTGCCAACATTGGGAATGCCCAAAATCATGGCGCGCAAGCGTCGGCCGGCCATACCTCGGCTTTCATACTTTTCCGTCTTTTCTTTGAGAATTTCCTGCACGGTAGGTACGATGCGGTTGATGCCTTCGCCCGTCAGACAGTCAATGGCAAGACAACGAACGGTGGCGGAGCGGTAATATTCCGCCCAGCGTCGGGTGGCTTCGGGGTCAGCCAAAGCGGATTTATTCAGAAGAATCAAAGCGGGCTTGTTTCCAATCAAGCGAGAAAGTTCGGGATTTCGCGAGCTGTAAGGAATACGAGCGTCCAAGACCTCGATGATTAAATCTACGTTTTTAAGGTTTTCGGTAATCAAACGGCGGGTTTTGGCCATGTGCCCCGGGAACCATTGAATTTGTGTGGATGGCATCAAGAATCTCCTTTACATGATTAGTTGACGGGAACGAGTCCGATCTCAGAGCCCATACGGAACAGCACTCGGCCGAGCACGCGGCGTTCGTCTACAAATCCGATGACCTTGGTTCGGCTGTCCGCAGAGTGGTTTCGGTTATCTCCCATGACAAACAGACACCCCTCGGGAACCGTTGCTTCAAATACGCGGTGCGTTGTTCCATCTGAACAGGGAACCATCTGGAAATGATGCTCGGCAAACAAAGTGTATTCGCCGGTGCTGTAGTTCAGCGAATTGACAAGCTGAATGTAATCCTCCTCCAGCACGACACCGTCTACTGAGACCGTACCAAGCGTAAAGTCGATATAAACGGTTTGCCCCTCTGTCGCGATGACACGCTTTACGATGGGCTCATTGAAGCGTTCAATCTCTTGGCTTGTTTGATGGAAAATAACGATATCACCGGACTTTGGCTCATAAAACAAATTGGATACGAGAAGTAACTCCCCGTCCTTGAGCGTTGGGAGCATGGAGCCTCCGGATACGGTACAAATGCGGAACATCATAGAGAATATAATCAGTACCACGCCAAGACAAATCACGAACAGCTCCAGATATTCCAATATCAGCGTGCTGAGAGAAAACGGTTTCTTTTCTTCTTTTTCGTCGTTTTTGCCTTCGTTTGTTTCGATCACAGACTCGTCTGTACCGGGGCACATATCGTTTGTTATATCTTGTGTTTCTTGCGTTTTTGGATGTTGCGGCAAAACGGGTGCCGGTTGATCCTGCTCATTCCATTCGGGCATAGGAAACTCCTTTGATGCGGTCAAATCTCCGCCATGGGACGGGATAAACATACTCAGCATACATTATAACATATTTAAGAGAAATATACAATATTTTTGAAAACTTTATTTTCAAAAAAGATACAAAATACTTTGTCTTACCCGTTGCAAATGTTGTGAGAATGTGATAAAATAAATGAAAGTAAAAGCCATGGAAAGGAAAGCGTGCCTGTGGACGAGAAAAAGATCCCAATGGAGAACGAGGCTCTCGTAGACCAAATAGAAGATGAGAAGGAGTCTGTGGAAACGGCGGATGAGGACGTTTTGACGCCGGAACAGATGAGAAAGAAGAAAAAGAAGATTGTCAAATACATGATTGTTGTTTGCATTGCCATTGTTGCTTTTTATGCAATGTTTACTTGGTTGATCCCTAAGACGTGTTTTGAATCAGAACTTCCCCCGATTCCGGTAGATCAAAATATTTATTTGTATGAGCCGGATTGGGATGTGCATGATATTACGATCGATCCGGAGTACGCTGAGCTTGACCACCGCGTTCACTTTTATGACGTGGATTCGGGAGCAACGTATTCACTGGAGGAAGAGGACTTGCCTACCGCATCGGCTGAGCTCCGCTTTTTCTACGAGTATTTTCAATCTCTGATTTGGGGCGACGAGGAGCGTTATGCCGATTGCTTCGCGTCGGATTATGAAGGGACGTACGAAATCCCCGAGAAATTCACCCCCCAGATGGTATATGACATCCATATCGAACCCTATTTTTCCGAAACGGCGGGAGAAGATACCTATAAAGTGTTCTACAAGATAGCAAAAAATAACGGTACTTTCCGTGACGATATCGGAGAAATCGGCGGTGTGGACGTCGGATGTGACCTTTTGGTTGTGTTGAGCACCGAAGGAAATCGTTATGTAATTGAAAAAATGACCCGTTTTACTCGTCATTGAGAAAAAAATCAGAAAAAAGCATTGACAATCAAGCGACCGTATGTTACAATATTGTTACGGCTATCTGGCGTAACTACATAACAAAGGAGGATTTGCGATATGTTACCCTATATTTGGATGGCGGTGGTCGTCATGGCGTTGTTGCTGGAAGCGATTACCATGGGACTGGTCAGTATTTGGTTTGTTCCCGGCGCCATTGTTGCTTTGACTCTGTCGCTCGTGCCTATGGCATTGCATTGGCAGGTGATTGCTTTCGCAGGGATTTCGGCCATTACTCTGGTTCTCGGTTTAACCATCAAACGAAAAAAGATCAAGACGAACGTAGATTCCGTCATTGGCAAAACCGCTGTGATTATTGAGGAGGTCAATAACGTTGAAGGGCGGGGTGCTGCCAAATTGAATGGTCAGGTATGGACGGCTCGCTCCGGTCATCCGGATGAAATCTTAGTCCCCGGTGACCATGTGATGGTTTTGGCTGTCGAAGGCGTCAAATTGATTTGTTCTAAAAAACAATAAAAATTTAAGGAGGAAGTATCATGTCATTTTTGAATTTGTTTATGGCGGCTGCCGGTTCCAATACCGACGTAGGAGGTGGTTCCAATAACACCGCGATTTATGTCATTATTGGTGCAGCTATTTTTCTTTTCTTTGTTTTGTTGATTTCCAGTGTCCATATCGTTCCGCAAGCACAGGCGTATGTTGTTGAGCGTTTGGGTGCATACCATGTGACTTGGTCGACGGGTCTTCATGTCAAATTGCCCTTTTTTGATCGCATTGCAAAGCGCGTCAACCTCATGGAGCAGGTCGCGGATTTCCCGCCCCAGCCCGTTATCACCAAGGATAACGTTCGTATGCAGATCGATACCGTTGTATTCTATCAAATCACCGACTGTAAGTTGTTTGCCTACGGTCATACTACGCCTATGGCGGCGATTGAAAATCTGACCGCTACAACGCTTCGTAACATCATTGGTGATTTGGAACTGGACAGCACGCTGACCAGCCGTGACGTCATCAATACACAGATGCGCGCCATTTTGGACGAGGCGACGGACCCTTGGGGTATTAAGGTGAACCGCGTCGAGCTGAAAAATATCATTCCTCCCAAGGAAATTCAGGATGCGATGGAAAAGCAGATGAAGGCAGAGCGCGAACGTCGCGAGTCTATTCTGAAAGCTGAGGGTGAAAAGAAGTCTGCCGTTTTGGTTGCTGAAGGTCAAAAAGAGGCTGCCATTTTGAAGGCAGAGGCCGAAAAACAGGCTGCAATCCTGCATGCAGAGGCGCTCAAGGAGGCTGCTATCCGTGAGGCTGAAGGTCAGGCAGAGGCCATTCGTCAGGTACAGGAAGCAACGGCTGCAGGTATTCGTATGATCAATGAGGCTGCTCCCGGAGAAGGCGTAATTGCCATTAAGAGTCTGGAGGCATTTGCCAAGGCTGCTGACGGTAAGGCAACCAAGATCATCATTCCTTCCGAAATTCAGAGCCTGGCGGGTCTTGTCACCAGCGCGGCTGAATTGGCTAAGAAGGACGAATAATTTTAGATTATATTTGCGGGGAAAACATCCGTTTTCCCCGCCTTTTTATTATAACAAACGAGGCGCACCCGATAGGGTACGCCTCGTTTGTTTGCATATAACGATTGTGATTAGACCAGCTCAATCGTCACGATCTTCTTGGCGGGAACGTTCATCGCGATCTTGCCCGTTTCAACGGTGAGATCCTCGATCTTTTCTTCGCCCAGATTGGTCAGAGCAGCAGCCTTGAATGCGGGAACATCCAGCGTTACAGCCTGAGCTTCCTCGCTTGTGTTGAACAAACGAAGGATGACACTGTCTCTATATTCGGCCTTCTTCAGCGCGGACATACGGATGTACTCGTTGTCGAAGCGGACATAATCAGCGGTGGCAGGCAGCTTGCCCTCGTGCTTTTCGGTACCGATCGCCAAAACGGCGGGACCTGCAAAGACGTAACCCAAGCCGTAAGCGGTTGCCTTGTCGGTGGACTGATAGGGAATCATCGAGTATTCCAGTGTCCAAGTGCCCTTTTTCTGACCCAGAGGAGTGGGGAATACGCCCCAGTCACCGATCTGACCGATGCAACGGAGCAGGGTGATGGCCAGCGTGTTGCGGCCGTCGCGCAGAACTTCATACTCGCACAGACCGCGGTTGGCAACCATCAGCGCGTCTACACCACTTTCGGATTCCAGCGTTACGAACGCCTGATCGCGCTGTGCGTTGCAAGGATTCTTCCAAGTGAAGGCGGGCTGAATGTCACGGCGGACGATGTCAAACTGACCTTCTGCCAAGACAGTCTTGGTATCAATATCGGAGGTGAACAGTGCGCGGATGCGGTGGTCCTCTGCGCGGTTGGTAATCTCGGTCTTGAAGTCAACGCGAGCAATACCGTCGGACAGCGTGACATACGTGGTGATATCTGCATCGATATCCATGGGAACAACTGCCTTAAAGGTAACGGAGTAGGGAGTTACCTCGTAAAGCGAGATGTCAGCGACGGAATGTTCAGTGGTGATCGCAACGTCGCCGTCAGCCTGAATATAGTTGTACAGGTTACCGCGATCCTGCGTGTCTTCAAACAGGTTCTGACCTGCGTATACGCGACCGGATCTCTTGTCGGTTACGTCAATCGTACCGTTGTCGTTGAACTTGACCGCGAGGAATTCGTTTTCCATGGCGCGCTCGGTGTAGGCAACGGCGGTCTTGACGGTCGAAGCCTGACGCTTGACGCCAAAGACACGGTAGCCGATTCCGTGCGTCTGAACCTGCATCTCAACCTCAAAGCGGTTGACATACTTGGGCTGACGGAAACGGTCGTCGGGCAGAGTATATGTAAACTGATTCTTGATGAGCTTGATCTTAGCGGGAACTTCGTTGCCATTTTCGTCGAAGATGGCAATCTCGGAGATGTCATCGTTCTTATCAAAGTCGACGTTGGCCTTGACGGTTACAACGCTTGCATTGGGTTCCAGCGCCAGTACGACAATCGCCTTTTCTCCATCAGTCTTCGACGTGTCGATGGAAGCGGCCAAATAGTCCAAAGCGCCGTCACGCAACTGTTCGGTGCAGGCAATGGATTTGGCAAAACGGGTCTTCATCTCCTCGTAAATTTCGTCGCAGGAGCAAGAGCAGATCGAGTCGTGGGGATGGTTCTGCATCAGAACTCTCCAAGCGTAGGTGTAGAAATCCTGCTTGTATTTGCCGCCGTTCAGCATAGCGATGACGGAGGTGGGCTCTGCGATACGCTCAAGCAAATGCTGTGCATCGTGGTTGTCCTGCTTGATGTCAACATGTGCGGATGCCGTGTTGATCAGAGGGCAAGCGCCGGCAGACAGCTGACCGTTGATCTCGCCTTCAAATACGGCAAGATTGCCCTTGTTCTTGCGGATCTCTTCGATATAATCGCCAAAATTGGAATGCTTGACGACAACATCGTCCTGAACCTCGTTGGCCAACTTGATGGCCTTGTGCAGATCCATCTGAATGGGCTGATGGTCGCAACCGTTCATGCCGAGCAGATGATCGGTGGTGGCAAATCTGGAGGTGGAAGCCACGATGTGCTTGAGTCTTTCACGCAATGCATCGGGATCGGTGGGAAGCTCCATGGCATTGTGATACCAGTTTGCGAACATGACGCCGATGACTTCGGAACCATCGGGAGAACGCCACATAATCTCGCTCTGGGTTACGCCGTTTTGCTTAACTACTTCGTTGTCAGCGCCGACGTCATTTACACCACGGCCGAAAATAGCATTGTCAAAACCGAATCCGCGAACGATCTGAGGTGCCTGAGAAACGTTACCGAAAGAATCGGGGAAATAGCCGGACTCTACGGGTTTTGCGCCGATCTCGCGGCAGAAACGGATACCGTACAGCATATTGCGGACGTTGGCCTCACCCGAGGTGAGATATTCGTCTTGCAGGATGTACCAAGGACCAACCTGAATACGGCCGTCATGAATGAGCTTCATGAGTCGATCGCGCATCTGAGGACGAATTTCCAAATAGTCCTCGATGACAATGTACTGACCGTCCATGTGATAATAGGCGTAATCTTCGTTCTCCTCCATGACCTGGATCAAGTTGTCAAACAGATCGATCAGGCGGATACGGTGCTTTTCAAAGGGAAGATACCATTCTCTGTCCCAGTGAGAGTGGGGGATGATATGCAGTGTTTTTTTCATATCGAAGTGCTCCTTTCGGCATATCGGAGCGCGCATTTATGGCGCGATCTCCATACACAATCATTTTACCATAAATATTTCCCTTCGTCAATAAATTTTGGTAACTTTATTGGAGTGTTTCCAATAAAATTGCAAAAAAACTATTGCAAAGCGACAACAGGTGTGATACAATATATCTTGGATATTTTTGTGAAAGGAGAACAAGATATGGCACATTTCAAAATCAAGGTCGCAGATCTTTTGGTCGATGTTGTTGCTCGCGGTGAATTAACCGCCCGCATTTGTGAGCCTTATCTTGTCGACTCTGCTTTTACCGATATTTCAATCTATGCCACGCCCACTCAAATCAAAAAGAAGATTGCGTCCATGCCCATTCCTCTGACGGAGGAAGAGGCTGAGTGCATCTGTTTGCACGAAAACCTTGCCCTTAAATTGGTCTATCATGACGCCTTCGTTTTGCACGCGGCGCTCTTATCCTACAAGGGAAAGGGATATGCCATCGTGGCTCCTCGCGGCGTAGGCAAAACGGTGCACGCGAATCTATGGCAAAAGCGATTTGGCGAAGACGTAAAGATAATCAACGGAGATAAGCCCATTTTGCGTCGTCAAGCCGACGGAACCTATCTTGCCTACGGCACACCTTGGTGCGGCAAAGAGAGACAAGGTATCAATACATCCGTACCGCTTTGCGGTATATGCTTGCTTTCTCGCGGTGCGCGCAATATCGTGCGACCGGTGAATGCCGAGGGATATGTGAACGGCATCATCCGTCAGGTGGTATTCCCGACAGATACGCCCTCCATGATTCGAGGTGCGCATCTTTTGGGCGATCTTATCCGCACGGTACCTGCGATTGCTGCCGAATGTACGCCGACAGAGGACGCCGCAGCCTTGGTTTTGCAAGCGTTGGAATAAAAATAATGACGAGAACGAGCAGCAGAGACGTAGCGAACCTTCGCGCTCTGCTGCTTATATATTCAAATGGTGAGAGGAAAAAACATGAAAAAACTGATATGCTTGATTATGGTAATGGCCGTTTGTTTGCTTGCGATGGTTTCTTGCAGCGCGACGTTGAACGTGGATGAAACGGTCGAGCAGCTTTGCAATGAGGGCTTGACTCTGACCCGTGTGTGTAGCCTGCCCGCAGATTTGGCCAACGTCTCTGCGTCATTTAACTCAGAGATTGCGCTGATGGGGGGCGATTTCACAGTAGAATTGGAATATTATACGGCATTGATTCTTGACGGTAACTATTCTAAAAGTTGTCAATTGATTACCTTTAGCTCTGAAGATCAAGCGGATGCATACGCGGAGCTGTACCTTGCATCGCGTAGAGACGGCAGTGATTGGAAGGTCGCGCAGAGCGGACGCGTGGTAGTGGTTACCAACATAGAAATCGCGCAAACCGTGATTGATTTGGAATTTCATTAAATTTTTGAAAAAAGAGGGCAGTTTGCCCTCTTTTTTTCAAAAACTTGTTGCATTTCTTCTACTGTATTCGTATATCTGTATGTCGTAGGTGTTGTGTTCTTTCGCTCGACTGCGTTCATTTGATTTGATTTAGCGGTCTTGCATAAAAATTGAATCAAAAATTATGCATTCCTACAAATCTTCAAAATATCAATCCGAACACTTGACAAAGCGGTCAAATGATGGTAAAATATATTCGTCAAGGAAAAACGGGCGACCGCGGAGGCCCGTTCTTCACCAACGACAAAATACTTATTTCAGGAGGAATATGATGGATCCTTTGTTTGTTATTATTTTGTGCGCCGTTGCAGCTTTGCTGCTGGTGGTTGTGGCAGGCTACCTCAAAGCGCCGCCCGACACCGCATTTATCATCTCCGGTCTTGGAAAAAAGAGAATACTGATTGGTAAGGCCGGTTGGCGCGTACCTTTCTTCGAGCGCGTGGATAAGCTGTCGCTCGGCGTCATGCAGGTAGACGTCAAGACCAGTGAGGCCGTTCCTACCAACGAGTTCATCAA
>JAZQUX010000077.1:0-6175 GCA_045631585.1 Eubacteriales bacterium
GGGGAATAAGAAAAATTATAGTCAAAAACCACCCAAAAGGGTGGTTTTTGTTTGGTGGGCCATCAGGGGCTCGAACCCCGGACCAACCGGTTATGAGCCGGTGGCTCTGACCAACTGAGCTAATGGCCCGATATGGTTCATTTTGAACACTATATTATTATACAGATATGGGAATAAAATGTCAAGGGGAAAAACAACTTTTTGAGATGATTTTTATCATGCAAGGTCATACGCGAAAGGATGATATTGTTGAATTTGCTCGAGGAAATGTAGCATATCGTGTCGAAAAAAATGGATACGTCGCAGATGTCCTGGTGGGGATTAGAAAAAATGGAGCGGCAGTGCTGTATGACTTGGTAAATATCTATAGCAAAAAAATAACAGAAGCCCCTGTTACCATGGCGAGTGATGAAAGCTCCCAACGTAGGCAGGATGCCTCTGCTACTGATATTATAGCACATTCCACCGAAAAGTCAACAGAAACAGAGAAAAAAGTTTCGACTGACGGGAAGGTTGTGCAGATGTCGCTGGCTGAGGGCGCAAATCAGCAGGCGGCGGGTGATATTGACGCTTTGATCAAGTCGGCGGGGATCGAGGGCGAGGCGACCGAGATCCGCGAGAACCTTGCCGAGTTGTACCGCGTGGCTGCCGAAGCGGATGCGGACGAGCGGATGGTGGCACGTTCTGCCAAGACGTTGGCGATGTCGATGGTATCCGAGGGGGCGCTGCGCGACGGTGAGACTCGGGACGAGGCTGTGGCACGGCTGCAGAAGGAGATCCTTTCGAGGACGGAATTTGCCGAGAAGGAGGGAGCAAGACCACACTTTTTTAACTACACATCCAATTATACAAAACTTCCCATTTTGTAAGCGCAGGATTTGCCGACGCGCCTATAACGGCGTAGCCGCGCGGAGGCAAAGACAAGCGGCTAATTGCTCCGCTTTACTTCTCCGCGCGACGGGCGGAGGGGGAGAGCCGCAAGAGATCGATTGCTTTTTCTTTCAAGGGGGTTGACAAACCCCCGCGCCCGTGGTATAATTATGGACGGAGGGTGCATACGTTGAGTAGCACAATCGCCGTCCTGTGACCATAAGCCATCCACATTTCACAGAGTGTGTGACCTGCTTGGCGGCGAATCTGTGGGAAAGAGTGATCGATTTATCGGTCACTCTTTTTTCGTTTCTTTCCGTCCGTTGCTTTCCAAACAACACAACGGCGCAGCCCTCCGCTCCCCTCAGGGACTGAGGGGCGGGGGGGGGAGTGCGACTGGTTGCTCGGACAAGCGAAAGCGGAGAGAGGCGAACCGCCGCACGAAAGACGGCAGAGCGCGAGCGCGGTGTGCGCGCGCCTGACGGCTTTACGGGCGAAGGAGAGACCGAACGGCGCGAAGCGCGCCGCTACAGCTAAGTCCTATATACTTGATATATAGGACAGTATTTCATCAGATGAGCACCTTCCATTTACAAAGGGAAACTATTTCCTATCCCGCACGCGGGATTTATTATCCAACTCCCGAAGGGTTGCGGCTTGCAAGAGTCGAGTCTTTTTCCAAACCGATATTTGTTCCTGACGGTTGGGAAGATTGCGCCCCCACCCGTCCCCCGAAGGGGGAGGCGGAGGGAGCACAGGAAGAAATTGATGAGGTTGATCAGCTTATCAAAGCGCGGGATAACGTGGAGCGCGCGGTTCGCCGCGCGAAAACGCGCGCCTTTGATCTGATCATGTGCAATCCCGACATGGATTTGTTCGCAACGCTCACTTACAGCCCCGAATTTACTGAGGATAAGTCCAGCTATAGTGAGTGCTATCGCTATCTCAACTCGTTCCTATCCAACCGCGTTCAGCGGCGTGGGTTGAAATATGTGTGCGCCCCCGAACGCACAAAAAAGGGGGATATTCATTTTCACATGATCTGTACCGCGAACGCGTTTGACCTCACGACCGCTCACAGCCCGTATGACGGGCGGATCCTCATGCACAAAGGCAAAATCCTTTACAACCTGAAGGACTGGACGCGCGGCTTTTCTTCGGCTGAATATATAACCGATATCAATTTCGACGGATCCGCCCGCGATCGCGTGGCAAAGTACATTTTCAAGTACATTGGCAAGGATATCAACAGCAAGGTTGGTGGTCGATATTTGCTTACGGGCGGCGCGTTCGTCAAGCCCGTTGTAATACATGGAGATCGAAAAGAGGAGTTTTCCACAGGCTTATCCACACCGCGCTTTGAAAAGCGCGTGGAAATTTCTTCGCGAGATCTCCGGTACGAATGCGATTATTATATATAATTCCGTTTTTGGAATCAAGGGAAAGGGGCGGGGAACGATTGGAATAATTCGGATATCCGAATTATTCCAAAAGCGGAATTTTTTTTGACAATTTCCTAACTGTTTTGAAAAGGGGGGTTTTTCATACGCGCTCTGCATTTTTGGACGAAAAAACTGTTAAAATGCTCGATGCGGCGTCGAAAGACGGCGCATGGCTGCCGCTTGCGGTCAGCATTGCGACGGGTTTGCGAATCGGGGACGTGCTCGCGTTGCGCCGATGCAACGTTCACGATTTATACATCGACTTTCAAGCCGAGAAAACGGGGAAGGTCGGACGGGCTGAGATCACGCCCGCGCTTGCGGCGGCTTTGCGCCGCAACGCGTCGGGGGGGAAGTGGTGTTTCCCCGGGCGAAAGCGCGGGAAACACTTAACGCGTCAAGCCGCGTGGTATCGAATGAAGGTAGCGGCGAAGCGTTGCGGCATTAACGGTGCGGGTATCAGCCCGCACGCGTGCCGCAAAACATTCGCCGTGAATACGTTTCGCGAATCGGGCGATATACAGAAAGTTCGCGAAAAATTACAGCATGAATTCCTGTCGGATTCCTGTTTGTATGCGTTTTCGGACCGTTTATCGAAGAAGGATTGAAAAAAACAGGCATTTGTGGTATAATTGTAGCTAAAACTAAAAGAAAGGAGTTTAGCTGTAGCGGCGGCGAGCCGCGTCAGCAGGCTCTCCCCCTCCGCCCGTCGCGCGGGCGGAGCAATTATACAAAATGCAAATTTTGTATAATTGAGGGAACAAAAAATGCTATTTTGTATGTAAATCTTTGGGTAAAAACGATCAAGATGAAATGTGGAGGTTTTTCCTGCAATATTTCATCTTGGTAGCTTCGCCGCCTCGCAAATGCCGTTCGTTTTTATTTTTGCTCAGTATTTCTTGCACTTGCTCATATAATGCTACGTTTACTCGTCTCAATACCTGCGTGACGTCTTTATGTACGGTGCTTTTGCTTACGTTAAATTGTTGCGCCGCTACACGCACAGTAGCATGATTTTCGACAATATATGTTCCTAACAGTACACAACGTTCCTTGCAACTTGAAATATACATCATATTTTCAGCGGTGACTCCTTTAATTGCCGATTTTGTATTGATTTTTGCTCGGCTTGCTGATATAATATATGTATTGTCTTGTTGGAATATTCTTGCAGAATATTCTTTTGCCCGTTCGGTTTATTTGACTTGTAAGGAGGATAAATGTACTGGTATGTCTAATGTTAAGGAAATTGGCACAGGGGTCCTATCTCCTTCCAATCAACCCCAAAACGCACCATCAAAAGAATGTGAAAAATTTAACAATTCGAATATACTGGAAGGTATGACCTCCATTTCGGCTTTGATCCATGGTATTCGTACGGGTGTTAACTCACGAAATATACTCTCAGTTTACATAGATTCTGAAAAAACCAAAAGCAAAGCGCGCGAAATTGGTTTTTTGCGGGCTGTTTCATCTGAATTGGGGTTTGGAATTCAACTGGTAGAACGCGATTGGATTGAGCAAATGACCATTGGAAATACGCACGGTGGTATCATTGCACAATGCACGGATCGCCCCCTTCCCTCTTTGGCCGATGAAATATCAAATCCGGAGACGTTTGGTGATCCAAACGGCTTTTATATCATGCTTGAAGGCATGGAGGATCCGTATAATTTTGGATACGCGTTGCGCTCTTTGTATGCGGCCGGGGTTACCGGAGTGATCCTTTCCGAACGAAACTGGATGGGGGCTGCAGGCGTGGTTGCTCGCGCATCTGCGGGCGCTTCCGAACAGTTACCTATGGCAGTATGTTCTCCGGAAACCGCCGTGGATTTGATGAAAAGCAGCGGATACCGCATCGTTTGCGCCGGGATCCGAGATTCCGTTTCGTTGTATGAAGCCAATATGAAACGGCCTTTGCTTTTGATTGTCGGCGGCGAAAAACGTGGAATTTCACGCGCGGTACTGGAAAAAGCCAATCAAGTTGTTCGTATCGACTATGGCCGTGAGTTTAAGGGATCTCTCTCTGCGGCTAGCGCGTCGGCTGTTTTGGCTTTCGAGGTTTTCCGTCAAAACTCCACGAAATCTTAGTGGCATTGTTTAATTGTTAATTTTTTTCTGTTTCGTATGAAACATTTTGTACAATCGCTTGCTTTTTTGATAAAAATATGTTACCATAACCATTGGTTCTAATAAAATGCTCCATCTTCATATCATATTTCGAAAGATCATAGCAAAAGAAGGTGGAAATGATGCAGCAACAATTATTCGGTCGCTATAACGATGAGGCAAAACAAATACGCCGACGCTATTTTTCTTTGACCTTGACAAGACTGGTTGTCTTTGTCTCTCTTGGAACTCTCGTTGCTTTGGCCGAACATCTTGCTTTTGTTCCGTCTGTTTTTTCGAAAGTGTTTCCGCTACCTGACAAAGTCACCTTTTCATTGAGTGGCGCTTTCATTGGATCTACGGCCATGGTTCCGATTCTGTTTTTTATCGGAATGTCCCCCGCTTGGTATTATTACGCATCGCAAATTTTAATATCAGCATTTGGCTTTTTTCAAGGCGGAGATATTTGGCATTATTTATTTATGCTTTTTCAGGGGCCTCCCGCTCGGCGTTGGATGATTTTGTTGCTCGTTTTATGGATTCTATGTGTTGGGTGTCTCGTTATGCGCATTCATGCGACAGCAACACAAGGAATTTATAGCAAGGATGATTCTATTGGTATTCGTCCATCCCGTTACTTTTCGAAGATGATCGAATATTGGGGCGCTATGATGATATTGCGCGCTCTTTTTTACGGAATGTATGTAGCTGTTTGCTAAAATCGGATAAAGAAGGAGAAAAACATTGAAGTTCAAATCTATTTTCAGTTATCGCCAGCGCGATGGTAAAGGTGTTGAAAAAGGCGAAGATAATCGCCCTACATTTAAAAACTTTTTTAAAAAAATTTTCCGCAAGTTCTCTCACTTGCTGAGCTTGAATTTGCTTATGCTGATGCAGGTCATTCCAATTATTGTGGCCATTGTTTCCTATTTATTTATTGCCAGAACGCCCTCGCAGTCCTCGGCTGTATTTGCCCCGCTGTACGGCGCTTCGCTGATTTCTCCCGAGAATCCCACTTCAACCATTGTTGCTATTCTTGACGCCATTCCATTGGCCATTCCTGTGTTTCAGCCGATTGAATATTGGATTATCGGTGGATGTGCTTTGTGCCTGCTGTTGCTGAATGGCTGGCTTTCGGTTGGATCGTTCTATGTTCTTCGTGGATTGGTTCGTGGAGATGCTGTTTTTGTATTCAGCGATTTTTTCTACGGAATCAAGAGAAATTTCAAACAAGGCTTTTGGTTCGGTTTGATTGATGCGCTTTTCGTCGTTGTTCTTACGTTCGATTTGTTGCACTATTCCGGAACGGTTGGCACCTTCGGAATGGATGTTTTGTTCTGGATTTTGACCGGGTTGGCGATCCTTTACACCATCATGAGACCGTACATCTATTTGATGATGATCACGTTTGACATGAAGATCAGAAAAATGTTCAAAAACGCTTTGATTTTCTCAGCACTTGGTATCAAGAGAAATCTGCTTGCGGCATTGGGTATCGTGTTGTTGGTCGTATTACACATAGTACTCATCATTTTGTTTATGCCTCAAGTGATTATTACTGTTATTCTTCCGATCCTATATATCTTCGCAGCCATTGGTTTCATTACCACTTATGCAGCGTACCCCATTATCGATCGTTATATGATTGCTCCATATCGTAAAAATGAAGAATCCGAAGAGGAATGCTGCTGATTTTCGCACACTTCCCTTTTGATGAAGATGAAAGCCCCCGACAATCTTTCAAAAAGATTGTCAAG
>JAZQUX010000078.1:0-4898 GCA_045631585.1 Eubacteriales bacterium
AATATCATAAAAGTGCTTATGCTCAATGGAATTGGTTTTGCGGTTGAGTACCATCAAGCGGCTGTGGTCACGAGGCTCAACCGGATGCTGTGCGATACGCTCCTCGGGCAAGTCATAGTAAAAATCCGAGGTGGACAACGCGGTGGCAGGACGATCATTGACAATAGCAGACATAAAAATACAGTTCCTTCTCCCCAAAACAGGAGCCTTTCCGTAAAAAATGCAAACAAAATTTGGCGTTCTCCCGCAAGCCAACGCAATCGGGCGCATATACTATCACAAACAGGCGCGGGAATGATCGAGACATTATATCACATTTCCTCCGACTTTGCAAGTCCTCCGGTGATATTTACTGTGATTGATCAATGCCATCTCGCGTAGGAAAGGCAGGTTTATCATGAAAAAACAAAAAACACCGCTGTTTCGCGGGGCTGCAACTGCCCTTATTACCCCTTTTTGCGAGGGACGCATTGATTTCGATGCCCTTGGCCGTTTGATCGAACGACAAATCGAAGGGGGCATTGACGCACTCGTACTGGTTGGCACCACGGGAGAAAGCGCCACGTTGACAGACGCCGAAAAAATGGCGTTATTCGCATTTGCCGCAGAACGTATCGGCGGCCGTGTGCCCTTGATTGCAGGAACCGGATGTGCTGACACCGCTCACACCATCGCACTGTGTCGCTCCGCGACGGTGGCAGGCGTAGACGGCTTTTTGATTGTTACCCCTTATTACAACAAACCATCACAAAGCGGCCTGCGTGCGCATTTTGAGCGGGTCGCAGATGCACTGGAAAAGCCAATCATTCTCTACAGTGTTCCGGGGCGGACGGGCGTGATCGTCGCCACCGATACATACATTGCTCTTTCAAAGCACCCAAACATTGTGGCTGTCAAGGAAGCAAATACCGATATCGCGGCGATCACAGCGTTAATTGATAGTTGCGGAGAGGAGCTCGAGATTTATGCGGGCAACGATGACATGACCGTTCCCATGTTGACGCTGGGTGGTGCGGGGGTCATCTCGGTATTGTCCAATATTCTCCCCTGTGCCGTTCACGATATTCCTCGCCTTTGGTGGGAAGGAAAGCCGCGGCTCGCTTCGGCCAAAAGCGCCAAATATCGTGCTCTTTGTCGGGCGTTGTTTTCTGACACTAACCCGGTCCCCGTCAAATACGCACTTTCTTTGATGGGACTGTGTCGCGAAGACGTACGACTGCCGCTGGTTTCCCCGTCCGATTCGGTGAAGGACCAATTGAAAAAGTGCTTAACCGACCTGAAATTGATCGAGCCATAAACAAAAAATGTCTCGCGGTATCAACCGCGAGACATTTTTTCGCCACGGATCACATGGCATCTCGTCCTTGCTTTATTTGCCTGCTACAATGTACAGCGCAATCACAACGATTGCGAATACGATCGAAACAGCGACGGTGAGCTTGGTCCACAGACGATCGCTCTTATTACCCTTGGTCTGACCAAAGAAGGTCTCAGCACTACCGGTAATTGCACCGGACATCTGGGTATCCTTACCCGACTGAGCCAAAATGGTAATGATCAGGAAAAGCGCCATAGCAATCAGAGCACCACCCAGAACCCAAATCAGGGTGTCTTTGGTCTGCGCAGTCATTGCGAGCATAATCGTGTTCAACATAGCTAAATAACCTCCAGATACTTCTCACACACCGACGCTACAGACGCCAGCGCGCAATTCAACATTATATACCTGTAGATTATAGCATATCTTTTTCAAAAATGCAATAGATTTTTTCAATTTTTTCAAATTATTTTTCAAATGGGCTCTTTTTCTATTTGCTTGACAACCATCCGATGCGTATGATATAATTTTAGTATCTCATTTGAAAAAGGAGGATACATTGTGGCACAAGCTCATTACGACATTGTCATCATAGGTGCCGGTCCTGCGGGATGCAATTTTGCCCGCTTGCTTGACACCAAAAAGCGTATCCTTTTGATCGATGGTTCTCACGAACACCCTAAAGTATGCGCAGGACTACTCTCCCCCGATGCCGTTCGCTATTTGAAGCGCAACGGGCTTTCGCTGCCAAAAGAAATTTTATGTGATCCGCAATTGGCATCGGTTCGTGTCATAGACCTGAATCGTAATACATCTCGACATTATCCTCGTCGTTACGTCAATGTCAATCGCGCCGCATTCGACCATTTCCTGCTTAGCTTGGTCAAGGAAAATGTCCAAATAATGTCCGCTCGATGCTTGGATATTCTGCCGCAAACAAAGGGGTATCGTTTATGGTTACGCACGCCGGACGGCAACATTTGTCATATCACAGCCGATATCATCGTGGGTGCCGATGGTGCGTCTTCTCTTGTTCGTCAAACTTTGTTCAAGAAAGAAACCATACAAAAATACGTATCCATTCAGCAAACATTTCCGGCCGAAGGGATCAATCCATACTATTCTTGCATTTTTGATCCCGCTACCTCTGAGAGTTGTTCTTGGATCTTTTTCAAAGAGGATCGCTTAGTGTTTGGCGGTGCATTTACCAAGCAAGGATGTCGATCGTCCTTTGAAGAGCAGAAACGGCGCCTGGTTTCCAGCGGAATGGTTGATCCAACCGCGTTCGATGCGCCTCTTTCCACGGAGGCTTGCCTTGTCAGTCGCCCTCATTTTTCCAAAGGGATTTTTCTCGGCAACAATACCGCCTTTTTGATTGGCGAAGCGGCCGGATTTATCAGTCCCAGTTCGTTCGAAGGCATCAGCTACGCCTTGTACAGCGGTCAGGCTCTGGCAAACGCCGTTAACTCTGCCAAACATTCGAAAAAAATCTTGCGCCATTATCGAAGCAACGTCAGAACTTTGTGCCTGAAAATCAAACTCAAATGTCTCAAACGCCCTTTCATGTACGGAAAGCGCTGGCGCGCGCTGATCATGAAAAGCGGCATTGGAAGTGTAAAAAACAGCTGAGAAAGCGAGGCAAGCCAGGCTCTCTCAGCTGTTTTTCCGTATCATGTTCCGCAAAGCATCCAATGCTTCATTCAATCCGCCCACGCAATCAATCAAGCCCAATTTGACGGCTTCACTTCCCTCCACAATGCTTCCTACATCGGTTGCCAGCTCGTCGGGACGTAACATGAGCTCCGTCAGTTTGTCTTCCTTGATGTGCGAGTGATCCACGATAAAACGAACAATTCGCTGTTGCATTTCGGTAAAATAGCGAAATGTCTGCGGAACCCCCAGTACCGTTCCGGAAATACGGACGGGATGAATGGTCATCGTCGCACTCGGCACGATAAACGAACGATCCGCCGCCACCGCCAGCGGCACGCCAATCGAGTGCCCTCCCCCCAGCACCAAAGAAACCGTCGGCTTAGACATCGAGGCAATCATCTCCGCCATGGCAAGGCCGGCTTCAACGTCGCCGCCCATGGTGTGTAAAATAATCAAAACCCCTTCGACGTCCTCGCTCTGTTCCAAGGAAGCCAACAGCGGGATCACGTGTTCGTATTTCGTTGCCTTTTGATTTTCCGACAGTACAAAATGCCCCTCAATTTGCCCGATAATACACAGCGAATGGAGCCGCCCGTCCGAAGACACCACTACCTCGCATTTTCGTTCCATAGATAACGCTTCTCCGCATCTGTCTCTATTTTCCATCTGAAGCCTCCTCAACCACATAAGATTTGTACAAATTAATGTTGAAAAATATCGTTTTTGTTCTTTACATTTTACGTTTTATATGTTATAATATATCTGTGTGTGAAAAATTTATCTATCACACAAGTCCCAGGTTTATCATTATTATTCACCCCGAAGAAAGGAAATATACAAAACATGGAAAACAAAATTCTTGTTGAAACCTCTGCCCGTCACGTACACCTGACCGAAGAGGCTGTTCAGATTCTGTTCGGCGAAGGTCACACCCTGACCAACAAAAAAGATCTGTCCCAGCCCGGTCAATTTGCTTGCGAGGAAAAGGTTACCGTTATCGGCCCCAAGGGCGCTATCAAGGCAAGCGTACTGGGTCCCACCCGCCCCGCTAACCAGGTAGAGCTGTCCTTCACTGACGCTCGTACCGTCGGCATCGATCCTCCCATCCGCGAGAGCGGCGACGTTGCAGGCACCCCCGGTTGCACCCTGGAAGGTCCTTGTGGCAAGATCGAAATCGCTGAGGGCGTTATGGTTGCTAAGCGCCACATCCACATGACTCCCGAAGACGCCGAGGCTCTCGGTGTTGCTGACAAGGAGATCGTTTCCGTCAAGGTTGACACTGCTCGTCCTGTGATCTTTGGTGACGTTGTTGTTCGTGTCTCCCCCAAGTTCGCACTGGCCATGCACATCGATACCGACGAGTCCAATGCCGCTTGCGCATCCGGTCTTGTTTACGGTTCCATCGTAAAATAATTCGATTGAAAAACTAAATTTGAGAAAGGTAGATACCATGAAAATCTTGTTCCAGGGCGATAGCGTTACCGATGCGGGACGCGATCGTAACGACCCGCACGATATGGGCTGTGGCTATCCCAAATACGCCTCTGCCATGATCAGCGACGCCTACCCGGATACCCAATTTGAATTCATCAATCTCGGCATCAGCGGACACCGCACGGAAAATTTGGTGGCTCGCCTGCAATCCGACTTTGTGGACATTGCGCCCGACATCGTTGTTATGCTGATTGGCGTAAATGACGTTTGGCATCATTTCAGCCACAACATTGAAACCACCCCCGAATACTTTGAGAGCAATCTGAGAACCATTCTCACAACCATTAAGGAAACCATGGGCGCAAAGTTGCTCATGATCGAACCCTTCTTGCTGTACGGTTCCGACAAGGTCAATATGCTTGAGGAGCTGGATGAGAAAATCCGCATTGAGCGCGCACTGGCACAGGAGTTTGCTGATGCATAAGTCGGATCG
>JAZQUX010000079.1:0-3442 GCA_045631585.1 Eubacteriales bacterium
CCCACACGCCCGACGGCAAGCTGCTCAAAATTCTCGCTTCGCGCGTGTCGGATGTCAACTGTCCCTCCGACACTCCCGTCGGCACGGTCATTTCGCTGGAGGGCGGCGTGATTACCGTCGCTTGCGGTGGACAGTCTACGCTGGACATTTTGCGCGTTCTGCCGGAGGGCAAGGGACGCATGGAGGCAGCGGATTTTATTAGAGGAAGAAAGATTGGTGTGGGAGATTTGTTAAGCTAATGTTTTAGCAACTTCTTCTTTTGACGCTCACACTGTGCCGGCGGCGCGCGCAACACAGTTGCGCTGTGTGAAGCCGTAGAAAAAATTGCAACAACTTTAGCTAACCCCCAACCCATCCGAAAGGAGATCCCTATGTTATTTGGTTATTTTTGGGGCGACTGGTCGATTCTCGTCGTCCTACCCGCCTTTATTTTCACCCTCTGGGCGCAAACTAATGTTCAATCCACGTATCGGAAATATTCTCGCGTCCGCAACGCCTACGGCATGACGGGTGCCGATGCCGCTCGCCGTATCCTCAACCAAAACGGCCTGCATCACATCCGGATCGAGATGGTCCGCGGCGAGATGACCGACCATTACGATCCCCGTGCCGGTGTCATTCGCTTGTCTGAGGGTGTTTACAGCACCGCCAGCGTAGCCGCCGTCGGCATTGCCGCACACGAGGCGGGGCACGCGGTCCAGCACGCAACCTCTTACGGTGCCTTGAAAATTCGCAACGCCATCATTCCGGTCTGTCGCTTCGGCTCGATGGCCGCTATGCCCCTGTTTATCATCGGTCTGTTTCTTTTCAACGACGTGCTGATGACCATCGGTATTTTGGCGTATTCCGTCGTCACGCTGTTCCAGCTGATCACCCTGCCGGTAGAGTTTGACGCCAGCCGCCGCGCCATCAAAGCCATCGAGGGCTGGGGCTATATGTCCAAAGCAGAATCGGACGGCTCCCGTCAGGTATTGCGCGCCGCTGCGATGACTTACGTGGCAGCACTCGCCACCTCACTTTTGACTCTACTGCGTTTGGTTCTGATCATGTCGGGCAATCGCGACAGAAGATAAATTACACCACAGGAGACGATTTTCATGAATCCTCAAACGCCCCGCGCTCTGGCGCTGTCCTTACTGCTTCGCTGTGAGAGCGACACGCTGTATTCCAATTTAATTCTGGACACCGCCATCCGTCGGAACAAGCTGAGCGACGCGGATCGGGGGCTTTTGACCGCGCTGGTATACGGAACGCTCGAGAAGCGCATCACGCTGGATTACCTGATCGACGCGCTGTCTGACCGTCCCGCCGACCAATTGGACGCCGAGGTGCGCTTGTGCCTGCATCTTGGGCTGTATCAGCTACGGTTTATGGATCGCATCCCCGCACACGCCGCGCTCAACGAAACCGTGTCTTTGGCTCCCAAGCGAGCACGGGGATTTGTCAACGCGCTGTTGCGGCGTTACACCCGCGAGGGCGAGCACATCGCCTTCCCCGACAAGGACACGGAGCCGCTCCGCTATTTGTCGGTCACATATTCCTTCCCGTTGCCTTTGTGCGAACGATTCTTGAGTATTTTCGGGTGGGAACGGGCAGAACAACTGCTGGCTGCCATTGACCAAACACCGCCCTTAACCATTCGTGTCAACACCTGCCGTACAAGCGTTGAAGATTTGTCTGCCCGTTTGACGGCTGCAGGAGCCGACGTGTCGCCCGCTTTACACGCGCCATGCGCCTTACGCATCGGCGGCGGCAACCCGACCTTGCTTCCCGGCTTCGAGACGGGCGATTTCTTTGTTCAGGACGAAGCCAGCCAGATTTGTGTCGAAGCGGTAGATGCCAAAGAGGGAATGACCGTTCTCGATATTTGCGCCTGCCCCGGTTCCAAGACCTTCGGCATGGCGATCAGCATGAAAAACAAAGGCTCTCTGACAGCCTTCGATCTGCACGCAAACAAATTGTCGCTGATCGAAAAAGGGGCGCTCAGACTTGGCCTTTCCAACATATCCGTGGCCGCGCGCGACGGTCGATCCTTTGATCCTTCGCTGGAGCTCAGCGCCGACCGCGTGCTGTGCGATGTCCCCTGTTCCGGCTTTGGCGTGCTGGCCAAAAAACCGGAGATTCGCTACAAGGATTTGTCCGAGCTGTCTCCGCTCCCCGACATTCAGTTGGCTATTTTGGAAAACGCCTGCCGCTACGTCAAGTCGGGCGGAGTACTGGTTTACTCGACCTGCACGCTCTTCCCGGAGGAAAACGAAGACAACGTCGCCCGCTTCCTTAGCCGTCACCCCGAATTTTCTCTGCGCGATTTTGAAGTCGGCAATCTTTCGAGCACGGGCGGTATGCTGACGCTAACCCCCGACGCGCACGGTACCGACGGATTTTTTGTGGCAAAGTTTGTAAAGGAATGAAACAGATGCAAGATACACAGACTAAAGTTGAACTGCTCTCGCTGTTACCGAACGAGTTGGCCGATCTTCTCGTATCGCTCGGCGAACCCAAATATCGCGCGGCGCAGATGTTCCCTCAGTTGCACAAGGGACTGTCCCCTGACGATATGTCCAACATCGGCAAAGTCACCCGCCAAAAGCTGTCTGAGGCGGCGGTATATCACCTGCCGCGGGTGGAGCGCAAGCTGGTCTCCGCCATCGACGGAACGGTCAAGCTGTTATTCTCTCTGTCCGACGGCAACTGCGTCGAGAGTGTCATTATGAAATATGAGCACGGCAACACCATTTGCATTTCCTCGCAGGTGGGGTGCCGCATGGGCTGTCGCTTCTGCGCCTCGACCATCGGCGGCCGCGTGCGCGATCTAAGCGCAGGAGAATTGCTGGGGCAGGTCATTGCTGCCCAAAAAGAACTGGGCGAGCGCATTGACAACATTGTCATGATGGGCATTGGCGAGCCGCTGGATAACTTTGACGCCGTCGTCAAGTTTTTGCGTTTGGTGAACGAGCCAAGCGGCATTTGCATCGGCTATCGCCATATTTCACTGTCCACCTGCGGTTTGGTCGATAAGATCGACGAGTTGGCTAAATTAAAGCTGCCCATTACGCTTTCCATTTCGCTTCACGCCCCCGATGACGAGACACGCAGCGCCATCATGCCCATCAACAAGCGTTGGGGTATTGATGAATTGCTGTCCGCCTGCCGCCGCTATTATGCGACCACGGGACGGCGCATTTCCTTCGAATACACCCTCATTTCGGGCAAAAACGATGCGGTCGAGCAGGCGGAGACTTTGGCAAAGCTACTCAACAGCCGTCTGCGCTCGAAGGACAGCACCATGCCCATTCACGTCAATCTAATTCCCGTCAACGAGGTGGATGAGACGGGCTTTGTTCGCTCGGGTGAGCGCGCCGTTCGCGCCTTTGCCCAGACGCTCGAAAAGCGGGGCATCCGCGCCCCCGGCCGCCGCAAGCTTGGCCCCGACATCCACGCC
>JAZQUX010000080.1:0-9610 GCA_045631585.1 Eubacteriales bacterium
TCTTCCTAAGACCGCTTGGCCTCCGACTTCCATAATTCTATTTCCCTTATGTAGATATCTCTCCCAAAGGCCTCGGCGGCACTCTCCCTACGAGCTCACCGCACGCGGACACTCTGATCGAATCGGCTGTATTCCGCCCCATCCTCTGCGGCATGGGCGACGTAGGTCAACGCCTCACCTCGGAGCAATCGCAACACTGCCTCCGCGCTGTCAGCACCGGCCTTTATGCTCAGCGGCGCACCGCCGCCAAATCTGGGATTGATCTCAATGTAGTAGTTAACACCCGTATCGACTTCCCGAATCAACTGAACGGTAACCTGTCCCACAGGCTTAAACGCTGCGCACAGCCGCTTCATTTCATCCACGATAACGTCATCCTGGGTGATCCTGGTTTTCAGCACCTCACCGGCCCTGACCGCCAATCTTTCTCTCGGGGTCACGTAGACCGGGTTCCCATCCAAATCACAGAAGATATCAACCGTATATTCTCTGCCGCACACGAAGGGCTGGATTATGTACTCGGGTACCTGATTCGCAATTTCAAACAGTTCCTTCTCGTTGGATACCTTATAGGCATTCACGCTGGAGCTTCCATCCTTCGGCTTTATGAAAGCGGGATACGAACCCTTATACTCTTGGCTGTCATCACAACAATCGGGGGTATGCAATCCAACTGAACGGAAAAAGCCGGCGGTCAGGCGCTTATCTCGGCACAGTGCCACCTTGTCGTGATCACTGACGAGCACCTTGGTAGACCCGAAGCTCATTTTATGCTCAGCAAGAAGCAGTAGATCCGTATCTATGGTGGGGATCAGCGCGTCGATCTGATTTTCAGAGCAGTATTTTTGCAGAAATTCGATATAACCTCCGCTTTTAATGAGCGGTACACGTACCGCATGATCACAAAACAGCAACGCGGGCGCAGAGTCCGAGCAATCCGCCCCGTAGATGCTCAAATCCACGTTCAATCGCTCGGCCGCGCTTTTAAAGGCTTGAATCAGTTCAACTCTTCTGCCAACACTCGTGAACAAAATTCGCATTCTTCGATCTCCTCCTATACTCACGACCTTCCAGAACCGGTAAATTCCTTCATAATGACAGTGCCTTCAGCCTCGATACCGTCTTTTTTCAAAACAGCCTTGACCGTGTCGATTACGATTTGAACATCGGTCTTCAGCGTAATGTTATGAGTGTACCAAACGTCGAGTGTAAACCGCTCCTCCCAGGATATTTTATTTCTTCCATGTACCTGAGCGTATCCGGTCAATCCCGGCCGAACGTCATGTCTATGGCGCTGCTCTTCGGAATAAAGAGGTAAATACTTAACCAGCAAAGGCCTCGGCCCAACGATGCTCATATCCCCCTTTAAGATGTTAAACAATTCAGGAAGTTCATCCAAAGAGGTGCTTCTGAGAATTTTTCCATACCTATTGAGTCTCATATGACTCGGCAACAAATTTCCATCCGCATCTCTCTTATTACTCATAGTTCTGAATTTCACCAGCTTGAAGATCTTCTCTTTCCCAGTCTTCGGATCGATCTTTCCCGGACGGAGTTGATTGAAGAATGGATTCCCCCCCATAGCAATCGCTCCGACGATAGTCAGGATCAGCAGAACAGGGAACAGTACGATCAGCGCGATCAATGAAAGCGTAAAATCAATTACTCTCTTAAAAAATTTTGCGTACATTATGTAAACCTCATTTGGTTAGGCAAAACAGCTTCTTACGATTTGGATAATCTTCTCCTGCTCTTCTGCCGTCATCTTATTATCACTGGGAAGGCACAAACCTCTATTAAAAATATCTGCTCCTACATCTACACCGCGCCCCGGAATATAAGCATCACTAGTGGCTCTGCCATTTCCCTGCACGGTCACAAATCCGTGCATTCTGTAAAGGGGCTGCATGTGCATTGGTTTCCAAATAGGTCTTCCCTGGGCATTATACTTGGCAAGCGTATCCAGGATCTCATCGGGACAGGTCTTTCCCGGTTCAGTTATGTAACAGGTATCGTGATCGCTTCTCACCTGCTTGCACATCGCATCTTCATTGATCAGCATACAAGAAAGCCAAAAATTGGGTTCCATTGCATCCGGAACATAAGGATTCATTGTCACAGGCAAATCTTGAAATCCCTGTTTATAACGCTCAAAAATTGCCTTCTTTTGCGCAATATGCTCTTCCAAATAAGGAAGCTGACCACGCACCACACCGGCAATTACATTGCTCATGCGGTAGTTATAACCGATTTCCTCATGTTGATACCAAGGAGCATTTTCACGGCTTTGAGTAGACCACTTGCGCGCTTTGTTGGAGGCTGCCAATTCATCGGTCAAAAGCATACCGCCGGAAGAACCGGTTATAATCTTATTTCCGTTAAAAGATATAATATTGTAGGAACCAAAGGTACCTGTTTGTTTTCCTTTATACGTTGCTCCAAAGGATTCGGCAGCATCTTCTACGATCACAGCGCCGTGTCTTTTGGCAATAGCACAAATCTCATCATATTTGGCAGGAGTACCGTACAGATTCACCACCACAATAACTTTGGTTTCGGGATACAATTCAAAAGCCTTTTCCAAAGCAACGGGATCCATATTCCAAGTATCGTATTCGGTATCAATAAATACAGGGGTTGCTTTTTCATATACAATTGCATTGACCGTTGCATCGAAGGTCATGTCACTGCAAAAGACCGTATCACCCTGCTTAACGCCAGCCAATTTCACCGCCAAATGAAGAGCTGCGGTGCCGCTGGAAAGAGGAACAGCATATTGACAGCCTACCTTTTGGCAAACCAACTTCTCAATCTCCGTAAGGTTAGCCCCTTCGGTGGACATCCAGTTGCTTTCGTAAGCTTCGACGACATATTTCATTTCATCTCCGTGCATAGTAGGAGATGAAAGCCAAACTTTTTTGGAAAACGCTTCAAAATCCATTCTCTATTCCTCGTTCCAAAACTGTCATTATACGCTGACAGTTTTCTCCATTTCGCTTTTTGCTACAGCCTTCATTTGCTGTTCGTATGCTTTGCCCTTATATTCGGAGCCGTGCTCTCCTGCGGGGCAGTAGGCAGGCACCAACTTTACGACCAGCTCTCGAAGCTGGGCTTCATCTCCATCATACGCCACCTTCATCAGCAAAAGAAGGTTCTGCAGGAACAGATCTGTATCAAAGGAGATAGGGCTACCGATATGGATGAGAGCATTTGCCGTTTTGCGCAATCCCTCTTCCGCCATCAGCTTTTCTTCATACAGTTTTTCGCCTGCTCGAAGTCCGGTATATTCGACCTTAATATCCACATCCGGAATCAAGCCCGAAAGACGAATCAAGTTTCTGGCAAGCGTATCAATCTTAACAGGAGAACCCATATCAAAAACGAAAATTTCGCCGCCTTGGGCATAGGTTCCGGCCTGAAGGACGAGGGAAACCGCTTCCGGAATGGTCATAAAATAACGAATAATATCAGGGTGAGTGACGGTAACGGGGCCGCCTTTCGCGATCTGCTCTTTAAATCTCGGAACGACCGAGCCATTGCTTCCCAGAACGTTGCCAAACCGAACGGCAACAAACTCGGTGACAGGCTCATCCGTGAGCATAGGCATTGAATCCGAATCCTCGGAATGAAGGCTCAAACGGGAGATCTCTCTTCCCTTGCCTTCCCTGATCTTTTTATCAAACGACTGAATGATCATCTCGCACAGGCGCTTGGAAGCTCCCATGATATTGGTCGGATTGACCGCCTTGTCGGTCGAGATCAATACAAAACGCTTGCATCCATGGCAGATGGCAGCGTATGCCGTTTTATACGTACCGACCGCGTTGTTTTTGATGGACTCACAGGGGCTATCCTCCATTAAGGGAACATGCTTATGAGCCGCTGCATGATACACCACATCGGGCTTATATTTTGAAAAAACTTGATCCAGTCTTCTACTGTCGCGAACGGAACCAATCAGCACTTCCAAATTCAACTCGGGATGCTTGTCCCGGAGTTCAAGACCAATCGCGTGAGCGTTATTTTCATAGATATCAAAAACGATTAACTGCTTAGGGTGATGATTGGCAATCTGACGGCAAAGCTCGCTTCCAATCGAGCCGCCACCGCCGGTAACGAGGATGACCTTATTGGTAATAAAACGATAAATTTCATCCATATTGACCTTGACCGGCTCACGGCCGAGCAGATCCTCTACCGCCACTTCACGCATCGCGTCAGCCTTAATGGTTCCCGCAACGATTTCCCCGATACTTGGCAGACTTTTCAGCTGACAAGTCGTTTCTTTACATATATCCAAAATATCACGACGCTGTTCGGCAGTTGCACCGGGCATCGTCAGATAGATCTTTTCGATTTTATATTTTTCGACGTTGAGAAGAATATCCTCACGTCCGCCAACGACCAAAACGCCATCGATATAGCGTCCTTGTTTGCTTTTATCATCGTCGATCATACAGCAAACACATTCGTTGATTGTTTTATGATTCATTTGCAGATCTCGTAGGATCGTCTGCCCTGCTGAGCCTGCACCGATCAGCATCACTCGACTGGCCATCACTCGCTCGCCCCTGCGGCTCCGCTCCAACAAGACAAAGCGGTAAGAAAACCGAATGCCCGCAACGAGCATAAACTGAAGACCTGCGCCAATAACATAATAGGAAATAGGCATGCGACGGAAGATCAGCGTGATAGCAACTGTGTGAATCACAGCAAGGATTCCTGATGCAAAAATGATGCGTTTCAGTTCATTAAAGCTGGCATATTTCCAAATGCTTCGATACAAACGACAAAAGACATAAACAGCGACAGTAACGATCGCAAACAACGGAGAGAACATCAGCCAAGAGGAAAAATAATCCTCCGGAATTTCCGTATATCGGCAATCAAAACGGAACCAAAGCGCAAAGAAATAGGCAATGGTAGCCGCCACCATATCATAGACGGCGAGTAGCATATCCCGAGCATGTGCGCGGTCGATGAAAACGCGAGATACTATTCTTTTGTTGGTTGATTCCGTGTCACCGGAACCTTGGGGTATCCTTTTTTTCATTGATATACTTCCTCGAAAGCGAACTAATTTCTTGTGTTTCCTCTCCCTACTACACTTTACAAAACGGGGGATAAAAACAGGAGCGACCACGGCAGTACAAGAGCAAGTACTCTCACAACTGCCGTGGTTCGATTTTTACCCCAATATCCATCAACTTTGAGGCTGATAAAACAAACGAATTACCAAATCCATCAGGGCATCTTCATTGGGATAAAACTCCATATATACCGCGCCCTTGCGAGATTCACCTTTGATATTCTGAATTCCCGTAAACTCGTACTGGTTAAACTTTTTGGCCAGTTCCTGCAAACGGGTTACAGAACGGTCGGAAACGATATAATCCGACATTTCCAGGGAGGCTTCTACGATAAAGTCATCGTCTGCAGCAATTCGATCTTTTGTAACCAGATACAACGCATTCATATATTGCTGCTGGCGCTCCATACGAGTAGCATTGGTGCTGTCATCCAACCCTTCTCGAGTACGAACGTAACGGAGGGCCTGCTCACCTGTCAAAGTCACTTTTTGTCCTTGAATCAAAGCATCGTCAATGCCGGTAAAATCGTGCAGAACTTCCACCTCTACACCGCCGACAAGATCATTAAAGATCGGGACCGCATCCAGCATCACAGACATATAGTGATCGATCTTAATGCCCCCAAGCAACGAAGAAACGGAATCAGCAGTGTTACGGCAACTGACATCTCGACCGTTACCATAGGTATGCGCCAACGCAATCTGAGAAGTCACTGTGTACATTTTATTGCCTGCCACGCCGAGAACGTTTACATCAACCATCGTATCGCGGTTGATATGAATGGCGGTGCAGGTCTGCGATTCGTTATCAAAAACGAACAAGAGCAAGAAATCCGCTTGCTTGTCGTTATTATACGAATCCTCTATGCCTTCACCTTCAAACTTATCCAAGCCCAAGAGCAAAAACGTCTCAACATTTTGTCTTAGAACGTACTCTTTCCCTTGGTACTCTATCACGCCATGATTCTCTTTATCATCCGAGGATCGGTCGAGACCTGCTTCCCAATTGTGAATTAAGATAAGTCCAACAGAGATGAGAGCAATCAAAAGAACAGCAATGAGACCGCTTCTGAAGTATTGGGACTTGTCGACTTTTGACTTTCTCATAATCTCATCTCTTTTCCTAAATTTTTGGATTCGTTCGGATTAGTTTGCTTTTGCCTTTTTGCTGCGCTTTTGGATAGACCAAACAACAACGGCAATCAGGGCAAGCAGAAGAATGATAAACAACGCGATCAACCAACCGCTCATGCCGGACTCAGGCTCGGGAATGGGCTCAGTACTAACAACGATAGCAAAGGGAGAGAATTCTTTTTCTTCGAACTCGAGATGCTCGCCATTGTTGGTGACCTCAGCATTCTCGACAACACGCCACTCACCGTTGTAATAGTGGAGCAGACATACAAAGTTCTTCAGCGTGTCTGCCTTCAGAGTGATGTCGAAACGACCGTGATCCTCGTGACCGCTACAGTCGGTATCGCTGATATCGAACAAGTCACTGACGGCCAAGTTAGCAACGTCAATGCCCATCTCTTTGGCAATCTCAGCAACTCTCTCACACAGATCGCCCAAATCCTGTGCATTCTTGATAGCAGCATAAGCTTCATCCAGCTTTTGACGCTGTTCTTCACTCAAGTTATCTCTGTTGCCGTAAGCGGTAACAACTACCTGAGCTTCGCAATCTTCCGACTCGTTTTTAGCTCCGACTACATCGGGAGCTGGATTTTTGGAAGGGCTAACAACGAAGGAATCCTCGGAAGCAAACGCAGCAACCGCCATGGACATCATCATAGCCAATACCATGCAGATAACAATTACTTTTTTCATGTTGAAAATCTCCTTTTTTTTTGCGTGTATATAAAATATTTTTGATTACTGTTCTAAGGCCCGATGGCCAAATTCATGCATTTGATGGACGAGCTCTTCTCCCCATCGTTTTTGGATCAAATCATAAGCGTTTTGCAAGCGTGGCGGACGAGAGGTCAGATTGTGACAATCCGAGCCGATCACACGGATCATTCCCCGCCCTAAAAGCCGCATTGCTTGGCGCCTGGTGCGGAATCGCTCAAAGAAAGTCGCATTCACCTGCATCCAAAGTCCGTTGTCACACAACCACTCGACCACACCGCGGTCTTGCATTTCGATGTATCGCTCGATGTGCGCCATCACAATCGTCAGACCTCGCGTGCCGCTTAACTCAATCAGTTCTTTTGTCGCATAATCCGTCCACTTAGCCATCGGCATTTCCAACAGTAAAATGTTGGTGCCCTCGATGGTCAACTGCGGCAATTCTTTCATTTTAGCAATGCCGGGATAATACTTCACTTCCGCGCCGCAAAGCACACGAGGGTGCTCCGGTTTTAGGTGAGGGGCAAGGCGCTGATATGCGTGTGCTCTTCTCTCCAAAAACGTATCCACCGATTCATCGTCAGCATCAAAATGAGGCGTGGCGACAACGATTGAAACGCCTTGCTCACGCAAAAGCTCCAACATCGAGACACTTTCCTCGACGCTCCGACTTCCATCGTCCATTTTAGGAAGAACGTGACTGTGCCAATCAATCATTTCTTATCTTCCTTTGATTGCTTTTTGTCTTCGCTCTTGTAATAATAACGATAGTGCTTGTAATATCTATACTTCCTGTACTTTTTGTACTTGCCGTACGAACCGCCTTCTGATCTGGCTTCATTCATAACACATCCAAGTAACTTAACATTAGAAAGCTTGAGTTGACGGAAGCAACGCTCCAACTCTTTCTTCTCGGTATATTCCTCACGAATCACCACGATCATACCGGTGATCAACTTGGCAATGGACAGCGCGTCCGAAACCAGGTTGACAGGCGGGAGGTCAATGATAATGTAATCGAAAAACTCACGCATACGAGTCAATGTCGCTTCCATTCTTCGGGAGCCGAGCAGCTCCGAGGGGTTGGGAGGAATATCTCCTGCCGGCATAATATACCAAGTGGCCAAAATAGAGGACTGGAACGTTGATATGTTATAGTCCCCTTTCACCATCAGAACATCAGTAAGACCGGGGGAAGCAGAAACCTCTAATTTCTTCGCAACCGAAGGAATACGAAGGTCTCCATCGATCAGAAGAACCTTTTTGCCTTTTTCCGCCAGCACATAGGAAAGGTTAATAGCCGTTGTACTCTTACCCTCACCTCTCATCGAGCTGGTAACACCGACGATGGGGCACTTAATGCCCTCAGGGATGGTAAACTCCAAGTTGGTACGTAAAAGCTTATACTGTTCTGTCGCCGTAAATTCGAGATTCTTGTGCAGTGTTCTCTGATGTATTTCATTTTCAAACGGCAAACGATTTGTTTTTTTGTCAAATAATCCCATAAGTTCCACCGCCTATCTTACTGTTGTGACTTGGATTGGTAATAATATCCGTGTTTTTGGTATTTATAATTCTTACCATTCGAGCCGAGTAGGTTAGGAACTCTTGCAAGGATGGGAAACTCGTAGTTTTGCAGAACATAGTCCTCACCGTGGATGGTATCATCCATCATGGCAAAAACAGCTAAAACAGCGGCCGCAAAGAATACACCCAAAAGCAAGCCAAGAGCCGTATACTTAGTGATGCTCGGCGAAACCCTTCGATCATCGGCAACTGCCGAATCGACAACCTCCATCGAAGCGCCATCGATGATCTCCGATACACGAATCGGCAGAACCTCAGCTATAACGTTGGCAATCTCAGCTGCCTCCTCTGAACTTGCCGAGATAACCGTAACCTTCATAATTTCCGTGTCATTGGAGGGGGCCGCTGTGATCATGTCGTAAAGCTCTTCGTAAGTATATTCCACGCCGGTTTTGTCAATGACTCGTTCCAGCGTTGTGCGGTTCTTCAAAATTTCCGTATATGTTTTGACCAAGCTTTGCGCCGCAGAGATTTCAGATGCGCTGATACTTAGACTGGTGTTTCCCAACGTAAACGAATTGTTGTTAACGTACAACATGACGGATGACGAATACTTCGGCGTGATGACAAAGGCAGAAAGGCCAAACCCCAACGCGGCTGCCAAAAAGCCACACAGGGCAATCAGCCACGCTCTGTGCCACAGCGATTTCATTACATGCATCAAATCAATTGTATAATACTCTTTTGTTTTGCCTTCTGCTTTATTTCCCACGACTTTATTATCCATCATTTTTTGTCCTCAATCGTTGTCTCTTTGATTACGCCTCTTTTGGGCATAGCAATAATAATACGCTATAATTATATCACACTATTTCCGTTTTTGCAATACCTTTTCAATATTTTAGACAAAATGTTTATAGTCTCTCTTGGTTTTTATATAAACTATATATTTTTAGTTGAACCTCCATCGGAGTCAATCATTTTCTCTCCCCTCCATAGATTTTCATATTTTCCATAACGCATTTCATTCTATGGATTCGCTTTGTGCTATTCAAAAAATGCCGAGAGTAGCCAATCGGCTACTCTCGGCATTTTCCTTTACATTCTTTTTCGCAAATGCTCCAAAGCACCTTTTTCGAGTCTGGA
>JAZQUX010000081.1:0-4753 GCA_045631585.1 Eubacteriales bacterium
TTGTGTCCGAAAACGGTGCTTTCGGGTGCTCTTGCGGGCACTGTTTCCACATAGTCCGAAGCCGTAGATGGTCAAAGGTGTGGTCAAGCCGCTTCTACCATAATTCCTGTCGCCCATCATCAGACCAAGACGTTCCTATCTTCTGCCGATAGTATACCATATTTTCGCTACAATTGCAAGTCCCTTTTCAAAACAGCAAATATTGAGGTGCAGTAGTCAAAGAAAAAGCCCTGCGAAAAATTTGAATTTCTTTCGAAAAAGATCTGGTCTTTCGTCCCCTTCTGTGGTATTGTTGTGTGCTAACAGGAGGTACAGCCTATTAAATTAAAAAGAATAGTATCATCAAAAGCATTATAGAGATTATCGAGCTTGCACGAAATAGCGTGGTTCAAGGCTTTACAACAGCAATGTTTTATGATATAATTATAGGGCATATTATAATCAAATCATGATATTGGAGGACCAAAATGGGACAGTACGATTTCACCTATGAGTTTCCAACCGACTTCGATAAACGCATAGTTCAGATTCTACAACAAAAAACTGCAGGGGCACAATTATCTGCGGCGTTTAAGGCATGTAGTTATGAATATGAAAAAATGGGTCTTGCTTATTATGCCGGCATGAGAGGTGATGTATGGGACAAATATGCACTTGATTTTACCATTGAGGGAAGCAAGGAACACATTACCCTCTTGAAAAATCGTATTCGAGACGTTGATGATGCAATATCAAAAGCACTGCGCCCCAGCATATCGGGGTTTGTTGTTCGGGAAATTCTATTTTTAGAAAATGAAGAGGATACACCCTTTCCTGCATCTGATGATGACAGATTGAATGCAGACATTGCAACAGCAAATGTTATACTGACCGATTTGATTAGAATATTTTGATATGGAACTGCATAATAAACAACAAACCGAAGATAGAGTCATTTGTATAGTTGCTGCGTCGGTAATTCTTGTTGGAACTGTCGCGTGGTTTGTGTTAATGGAAATCTATCTTGGGGATAGGAGCGGTAAGAAGAAAAAGAGGCAAGCTAAGAAAGGATAATACATGAAGTTATTAGGAATTATTACTTTACTTATCGGTATAAGTATATTTTTTATTGATATGTATCTACTGTTTGTCTCTATTGGCTTCAGAAAAAAGAATTGCTGCAAATGCAAAGGGTATTTAATAGATTCTGTCCAATACAAGGATAAATATGTCGGTGGTAAAGCAGGGCGTTTTTACAAACGTTATCTGGACTATACCTACAGATACAAGGTGAATGGAAAAGACTATACCGTTTCCGGTGGCGTTCCCGGAACCAAAGCAAACATGAACTCCGTGGTAGACGTTATTTATCAGAAAAATAATCCGAAATATGCCTACATTCATAAATTGACAATTCCCATGCAGCCAATTATTGTAGCTTTGCTGTGTCCGCTATGGATTGCAGCGTGCATATTGGGAATCAGTCTGCTCTAAAAAGTGAAAGATTGGGAGGCGATCAGAAAATGAAAGAGATTAGTCTCGCACAAATATCAAGGAATTTTCTCTCCAGATACAAGGTGTACCGTTACAGAATGGTGAAAGTATCAGATATGGACGATCAATCTGTTATTCGTGCGTGTCATTGGTATTGTGAGGAAAATAACTTAACGGACGAATTCAAAGAGTATCGTGAAACTGCAGAACAAGACGCGAAGGTACATCATGTGCATGAGGTAATTGCCATCTGCGACGAGTGCGGTAGCGAATAAATGAGGTTTTGGGTGTATCGGAAACTCTCTAAATTAGCCGCCAATCATTCGACGACTACCACAAGGAAAGGCGACACCTTATCGGGTGCCGCCTTTATAAGAATCAGCCCTCATTCCACACGGAGCGAGGGCTTTCTCACCCATCAAAAAGCGCGTCTCTGTAGTCAAAGAAAAGGCTATCGGCGCAAACGTGGTTTGTGAGTATGAAATATACCAAACCAAACCTCAAACACAGAATTGCATTTTTGAGGCTCAAATTTACAGTTTCCTTTTTCAGCCTTCCGTGCAAACGGCTCGAAAATACCCGAAAAGCCTTAAAAATAAAGCCTTTTGTGCTATTTCGTGCAAAATCGTGATTTCGGATAAATGGTAGAGAGAAAATATCAGAGCTGGCCTTGCCGACATTTTGTCGGTTAGCTCACAATGTTTCTGACCGTCCGCTTTCAAGGCCTCATTTTGAGGCTTTGAAACCAAAGCAAGTCCTCATTTTGAGGACTTGAAAACGAACCGCAAAAATTGAGCCTCTGTAATCAAAGAAAAAGCCTCGGCGAGGGCATCGAAAATCAATGGGTCATTTTGACCCACTGATATTTGTGTTTCTCCCCTTTGTCCGAAATCTGCAGAAGCCGATTTTCAAGTGGCCATTTTGACCACTTGATTTCTCCGCCCGGAATTCACAAAGAGTTCCTTGAAAAAAGTCGCACAATATGGTAAAATAAAAGCATCAGATCAGAAGGAGGTGTTATAATGGCGAGGAAAAAATATGAAAGCATGCGCATCATGTCCCTTGAGGGCAGTATGCTTTGTAAAGGTGATGTCTTCACCGCTATCAAAGACGGCAAGCCCGATCCCCAAGCTTTTCGAGGCATTCTCGACGAGAGTCTTGATACCTTGAAGCTCGCAGAGGTGTACGCTCGGCACGAGGACGAGATCGGCTATCCATATCTCGATGGCAAGAAGCGATTCTGCCGCGCCGTTGTGAACCTTTCATTCAACCGCGCGATCAAGGTATACGAGTCCTACGGCAACCGCTATGTTCTGAACGGATACGAGGTTACCGACGAGGATATGGAAGACCACGTCTGCTTTTGCATGGTAGGCAATCAGCCCACGCTCATTGCCATAGACGTCTCTTACCGAGAGGACAGAGGATATGCCCCTGTGGAAGAACCGTTGCCGGATGCCTTACTCGGCAAGTATTTCAAATACGATGCCGAAACGCGCTCCTATAAGCGGAGCGACAAGGTCATTCCCACCGCCTTCTCCTGTCAGGATATCCGTGAGCATCTCTACACACATGGCTTAGATATCGACGGCATCCACTACGTTCGCTACAAAAGAAGCGCGGGTGCGAGCCGTGACGGTCGCTGTCTCTTTATCGCAGAGCCTCTGTATGCGGATATGATGGCATGGAGCTCCTGCGACCTCTCTGCAGATACCGCCTCCGACCAAGCCTCTTGGCAGGCGTATATCGCGCTCACACTCAGTAGCATCGAGAACGTCATCAAGCTCCCGAAAAAGTCGATCCTCATTATCCGTGACCGAGTCAGCCGCTTTACCGACAACGTGGTATGCGTCAAAGAAAACGACGCTCACGACCTCAGAGCAGAGGAAGAAGAAACCGAGATTGAGAATGTGATCTGGGACGGCGAGGCTCTGCTGGATGCAAGCGTGTTCTATGAGAACGGATATAACGACCACGGAATGATGCTCCTGCGCAACCGTTTCTTCAAGACCTGCGCCTTCAACACTAACCTGCAGGATTGGTTCTTCGATAACGATATCACGCAGATAAGCCAGCTCGCAGGCTATACCACGGCGCGCAATATCAAGGATATCAAGCTGGTCATCACCGAGAGTAGCGTGAAGTACTTCAAATTTATGCCGAAGGATATGCCCTTTGAGGAAAAGTGTAAACGCTTCCTCGACGCACTCTATGAGGGCAAGAACACATCAACCTTTGGTGTGGTCAAGGCTGATCACGATGCTCCGTTGATGGATGGATTGATGGCGCACACCAACTATCAGCTCCTCAATACCCTCGGGCTCACCCGTGAGGGCATCGGAAAGCTCCTTGAACCGTCCTTCCGCTATCTGCAGGATATGCTGGACAGGTCTCCCGTTCTGCGTTATCAGATCAACATGACCACCGACCACGCCACCATTGCAGAAAATGAATTGCCCGACCTTGCCAAGTATCGTCGGGATACGGTGCTGGATATGACCTGCCGCACACCGCTGTTTGAGCAGACCGAGTTCTATAAATCCTTCCGAAGCGATACCACAAAGTATTTCAAGAGAAGGCTGAAGAAAGGACGAGTTGCCGTCTGCGGTAATTATCAGGTACTGTTCGGAAATGCTTACGAATTCCTTGTGGCGCTCACCGACGAGACCTATGAGCCGACCTTCTCGTTCTCTTTGGATGACGGACAGGTGTGTACCACAGGCTTCTCTCACGGCGATACCGTGCTCTGCGCACGCAGTCCCCATATCACCATGGGCAATCTCTACCTCGCACGGAACACGCACAGCTACGATCTTCTGCGGTATTTCAATCTCACGCCCAACATCATTTGCGTGAATGCGATTGAAAGCAATATCCAGCAGAGGCTCAACGGTTGCGATTACGACTCCGACTCCATGCTCGTCACCAATGACGAATGGATCGTAAACGGTGTGGTCAACGCATACGATATTCTCAAAGTTCCCGTATGCAAGGCAGAGCCTGTCGGTAAGACCGATTACGTCAACACACCGAGAAGCCTTGCAAAGCTCGACCAGACCATCGCAAAGAATAAGATTGGAGAGATCGTCAACCTCTCGCAGTTCCTCAACTGTTTACTTTGGGATGCCTACGTGACAGGAGAGAGCGAATACCATCCCTTGGATATCTACCGTGACATCTGCGTCCTCGCCGTCATGTCAGGCATGGAGATAGATAAGGCAAAGCGTTTGTATTCTGCCGACAAGTCGGATCGTAGCCATGTCGTTCTGTGAGCCAAGGA